>CANJJS010000073.1 GCA_947474705.1 Acetobacteraceae bacterium
GAAAAAATTCGGCCGCATTGTCGTGATGTCCGGCGCCGATGGGTTCTGGGGCCATGTCACGCATCGCGCGCCCAATGTCGCGGCGAAAATCGGGATGCACGGGCTGGCGAAGGCGATCGCGCGCGAGTTCGGCGCCGACAATATCACCGCCAACACGGTTTCCCCCGGCCCGATCGATACGGTACGCGATTGGAGTCAGTATGTTCACCGGAAACCCGAGGATGTCATCGCGGAGGTTCCGCTGGGCCGTTACGGTCATGTCGACGAAATCGCCGGCGCGTGTCTGTTTTTGGCGAGTCCCGCGGGCGGGTTCGTCACGGGGCAGGTGATTCACGTGAATGGTGGCACGCATATGTATTGACGCGGCGGCGGGCTCCGACGTCGCGCGGTGGGTTATGCGTCGCGGCGCCGGCGGACCGCCGCGGCCAGGCCGGCCGCGGTGGCCAGCAAAAGGATGGAGGCGGGTTCGGGGATCGGTCCAGGCGGCGGAATGAAAATGGGGTTCTGCCCTGGCACGACGACGGCTTCGCCGCTTACCAGCGTTCGCACCGTCGTGCAGTTATTGGCGCATTCGTACGAGACTCCGCCCAGAACCAGCGGGTCCGGGCTGCCGGCGTCGAGCGCGGCGGCGAGTTCCAGGTGTAACCCGCCGCTGTAGTCCGGCAGGAAAAAATCGAAGGTCTGGGCGGTGTTGTTCATCGGCATGCCGACCGCGTAGCTGACGCCGTTCAGGACGCTTCCGGTCGTGGTATCGACCTGCCTCGGTGTCGATATGAAGCCGTAGGAATCGACCAGAAAGAACCCGCTGGCGACGCCACCATCGCTGAAGCGGAGGTTGTTCAGGCTGACCGCGAACGGCCCCGGCACGGCCTGGGCTTGCGGGCTGGCAGTGGCGAGGGTGGCGAACATGGCGAGGAACAACGCCCATTTTGGGAACCGCATGATTATTCTCTCCTTCTGAGATCGTTTCTATCCCATGAGACGCGGCGCTACAAGCGAAATGATCGTTGGACCGGGATCGCGGCGATTTCCTTGGGCGGGATGTCCTTCGTGTGCCGATGGGTCCCAGCGAACTCGTCATGGTGCGCGGTGGCAGACCGGGGAAAGACATGGGTGGTCCGCCTTCGCGGACGACCATGACGAGGGGGGAGCGGTTGTTCCTGGCCGCCGCCTTACGCCGCGATCGCGCCGCGGATCGGCGAGACCGGAAAATCGGCGGTGCGCTTCAACAGTTCCGATCCCGGCGTGCCCGCGCGCAACCGCGCCAGGTACGCGTCGGGATCGTATTCCACCCCGATCGGGTTCGCGGCGAAGGCCGGGCTGTCCATGTAGGCGTTCGCTTCGTCCGGCGTGGCGCAGGCATCCACCTGCAATTCCATCTGGTTGCCATCGGGATCGGCGTAATACATCGACATCGTCACGCCGTGATGGATGCACCAATAGGGAAGGATGCCCTTTTCCTTGAGCTGGCCGTAGTTTTCCAGCAGATCGTCCGCCGTGTCGTAGGTGTAGGCGACATGGTCCACGCCCACGATCCCGCGCGGGGTTTCCGTGGCATCCGGTTGCACCGCCGCCATATTAATCAGCGCGATCCGGTGATGCTCGTCGTCGTAGGACAGGAACGCGAGCACCGGGTTTTGGTGGCGGACCGTCGCGTCGAACACGGTCTCGTACCAGGCGATCATCTCCTGAAACCGGCGGGTGCGGTAAACCACGTGAACAAACCGGGCGGGGCGGATGCGGGGCATGGCGGGTTTCTCCCTGTTGGCGGGCGGCGAGTTTAACCGGACCGCCGTGGCGGGAAAACGGCCCTCTGGTCCTGGTCTCCCGACAGAGGCAGAATGAGGCCTCTGCTCATACCCGGAACAAGATTCATGACCATCGATCCAAAGTTAGCCCAGGCGTTCGAGGGTGTTTCGACCGCGACGATCACGACGGTGCTGCTGAAGAAGGGGCTCCGCAACGTTTGGATGCGCGGCACGAAGCCGCTGCGGGCCGGCCAGACGCGCCAGATTGGCCGCGCCTTCACCCTTCGCTTCGTGCCCGCGCGCGAAGACCTGGCGACGCCGGCGTCATGGGCGTCCCCGATCTCCACCCGCGCCGCCATCGAGGCGATGCCGGACGGATGCATCGCCGTCGTCGATGCCATGGGCGTGACCGACGCGGGCATCTTCGGCGATATTCTCTGCGCGCGGATGGCGAAGCGCGGCGTGTCCGCGCTGGTCACGGACGGCGTCGTGCGCGATGTCGCCGGCGTGCTGGGTACCAATCTGCCGGTCTGGTGCCAGGGTGTCGCGGCACCAGCCTCTGTCGCCGGCCTGACCTTTGTCGGTTGGGGCGAACCGATCGGCTGCGGCGGAGTCGCCGTCTTCCCGGACGACCTGATCGTGGTGGACGACGATGGCGCCGTGGCAATTCCCGCCGCTTTGGTCGAGGCCGTCGCCGCCGAAGCCAAGGAACAAGAACGCCAGGAAGGCTGGATCATGTCGGAGGTCGATCGCGGCGTCCCGCTCCCCGGCCTCTACCCCCCCAACGCCGAAACCAAAGCCCGTTACGAGGCCTGGGTTAAAACCCAGTAAGTCACCACCCACAGCGCCACGCGGCGCCAAACATTCCCTGGGCGCCATGGGCCAGTTCTACCGGGCCATGGCGCCAATCGTCATCCCGCGCGATAGTGTCCGGGCGTCGCGGGAACTCGCGGACAGCGGCGGCGCGGGATCAGACGTTGAAGCGGAACAGCAGGACGTCGCCGTCCTTGACGACGTATTCCTTGCCTTCGATCCGCAGTTTTCCGGCTTCCTTCGCGCCGGTCTCGCCACGGCACGCGACATAATCGTCGTAGGCGATCGTTTCGCAGGCGATGAAGCCACGCTCGAAATCCTTGTGGATCGCGGCGGCGGCGCGCGGGGCTTTGGTGCCTTTGACGATCGTCCAGGCGCGAGTCTCTTTCGGACCGCAGGTGAAATAGGTTTGCAGGCCCAACAGTCCGTAGCCCGCGCGGATCACCCGGTCGAGGCCGGAGTCTTCAAGCCCAAGACCTTCCAGAAATTCGCCCTGTTCTTCTTTCGGGAGTTGCGAGACCTCCGCCTCGATGGCCGCGGAAACAACCACGCAGCGGGCGCCCTCGCGTTTCGCGCGTTCCTCGACCACGGCGGAAAACGCGTTGCCGGTGGCGGCGGAGGCTTCCTCGACGTTGCACACGTAAAGGACGGGTTTCGAGGTCAGCAGTTGCAGGCGGCGGACGTCTTCTTCCTTGCCCTCGGGGATGGCGGTGCGCGCGGGTTTGCCGTCCTGGAGCGCGGCGACGATCGGTTCCATCAGTTCGACCAGGGCGATGCTTTCCTTGTCGCCGCCGCGGGCCTTTTTCTGCGCCGCGTTCAGGCGTTTCTCCAGGCTTTCGAGGTCGGAGAGCATGAGTTCGGTCTCCACCACCTCCGCGTCGCGGGCGGGATCGATATCGCCTTCGACATGGGTGATGTCGTTGTCCACGAAGCAGCGGAGGACGTGGATGATCGCGTCGACCTCGCGGATATTGGCCAGGAATTGATTGCCCAGGCCCTCGCCTTTGGAGGCACCGCGGACGAGGCCGGCGATGTCGACGAATTCGAGCGAGGTTGGGACGACCTTGATGGATTTGCCAATCTCGGCGAGCGCGTCCATGCGCCTGTCCGGCACGCCGACACGGCCGACATTGGGCTCGATGGTGCAGAACGGATAGTTCGCGGCCTGCGCGGCGGCGGTTGCCGTCAACGCGTTGAACAAAGTGGATTTGCCGACGTTCGGCAGTCCGACAATCCCGCAATTAAAGCCCATGTACAGTCCTCGGTGGCGTGTCCGGCGCGGTCATAGACGGATGCGGGGCGGATGGCCAGCGCGCTGGGGCTTTGCCCCCGAGAGCCGCGAAGCGGATCGCGCCCACGAGGGGCGCCGCCCCTTCGAACCCCGCCAGGGCGGGGGCCCTGGACCCATTTAATGGGTGAGATGGCATCCAAGGCCCTGCCTTGGCGGGGGTCGAGGGGGCAGCGCCCCCCGCAGGGTCCGGGGCAGAGCCCCGGCGCCTCAGACGACCTTGCCGCTGTCAGCTTCCATCAGGTGCATATTGTTCATATCCGCCGTCAACGACAGGATCTGTTCCGGATGGCACTCCGTTTCCGGCGCGACACGGGCGCAGATCGGATCGCCACCGAGGAAGAAGTGAACCATGGTTTCCATGCCCATGGGCTCCACGACATCCACCTTCAGATCGACGCGTTCCCAGCCGGGCTTCGCCTGTTCGTGATATTCGAACAGATGCTCCGGACGCATGCCGAACACCATCTTCTTGCCCTTATAAGGGCGGTAACGATCGACCCGCGCAGCCGGGATCGGCAACACGATCTGTTCGTTCACGTGCACCAGGAGGCCGCCGCCATTGCCGTCCAGAATCTGGCAAGGCATGAAGTTCATGGCGGGCGAGCCAATGAACCCCGCGACGAAACGGGTCGCGGGATTGTGATACAGTTCCTGCGGCGTCCCCACCTGTTCGATGATTCCGGCGTTCATCACGACCACGCGATCGGCGAGCGTCATCGCCTCCACCTGGTCATGGGTCACGTACACGGTGGTGGTCTTGACGGTCTGGTGGACCTTCTTGATCTCGGTGCGCATCTGCACGCGCAGCTTGGCGTCCAGGTTCGACAGCGGCTCGTCGAACAGGAAGACCTTGGGGTTACGCACGATGGCGCGGCCCATGGCGACGCGCTGGCGCTGACCGCCGGACAAAGCGCGCGGCTTGCGCTCCAGCAGCGGCGCGATATCGAGGATGCGCGCGGCCTCGTCGACGCGGCGCTTGATCTCCTCCTTGGAGAATTTGCGCAGCTTCAGGCCGAAGGCCATGTTGTCGAACACGCTCATGTGCGGATACAGCGCGTAGTTCTGGAACACCATCGCGATGTCGCGATCGCGCGGGGGAACGTCGTTGACGACCTCTCCGCCGATCAGGATTTCGCCGCCGCTGATTTCCTCCAGGCCCGCGATCATGCGTAGCGTGGTGGATTTGCCGCAGCCGGAGGGCCCGACCAGCACGACGAACTCCTCGTCGGCGATGTCGAGGTCGATGCCTTTCACCGCTTGCACGCCGCCATCGTATTCTTTGACGATTTTGCGGCAGGAGACTTCAGCCATGGTGTTTCGTTTCCTTGGTCGGAGGTTCGGTGTTCTTCAGCCCTTGGTCGCGCCGGCCGTCAGGCCCGCGACGTAGTAGTCCATCAGGAACGCATAGATCACGATGGGTGGCAACGAGGCCAGCAGACAGGCCGCCATGATCTTACCCCATTGGAACACGTCGCCGCGAATCAGATCGGAAATGATCCCGACCGTCAGCACCATCTGGTTGGACGTGTAGAGATAGGCCAACGGATACAGGAAGGCGCCCCAGGCCACGGTGAACGCGAAGATCGTCGCCGCGATGATGCCGGGCATCGCCACCGGGATGAAGATTTTCGTCAGGATTTGCAGATAGGAAGCGCCGTCGATCAGCGCGGCCTCGTCCAGTTCTTTCGGGATGGAACTGAAATAGCCGATCATGATCCAGGTGCAGAATGGCACGGCCAGGGTCGGATACAGCAGGACCAGCGACCAGACACTGTTGATCAGGCCAATGGAGCCGACGATCTGGAACAGCGGGATGAACAGCAGCGAGGGCGGGATGAGGTATGTCAGGAACACGCCCGTGGACAGCAACTGGCTGCCCCAGAACCCCATCCGCGACAGGCTGAACGCCGCCAGCACCGAGATGATCATCGAGAACGCGACGGTCAGCACCGTGACCATCACCGAGTTCAGATAATAGGTCTGAAAATTCGGATAGGTCAGAAGATACCAGAAGTTCTCCAGCGTCGGATTTTTCACGATCCACGGGCTGCCAACCTGCGCCGAGATCTCCGCCGACGATTTCAGACTGGTCACCACCGTGTAAAATGGCGGCACCAGAAAGACCACCGCGAACACCGCCAGCGCCACGTAACTGCCCCACAAGGCCCAAAGCCGTTGCCGATGCAGGCTGTTCTTGCGCCCGGCCGCCCGTTCCGACGCGCCGGAATTCATCGTGGTCGCGCTCATGCCGCGATATCCTTGGAACGTTGGGTGACGCCACGCAGCACGAAGAACGCGGCGAAGGCGAGAATGGGGAACATGAACAGGCTGTCGGCCGCGCCAAGCGGGATGTCGCCGGACTGAATGCCGATCTGGAACGCATAGGTCGCGAACACATGCGTCATGTCCTGCGGCCCGCCGGCGGTGAGAATGCGGACGATGTCGAAGTCGGCGAAGGTCACGATCAGGCTGAACAGCACCGTGATCGCGATGATGTTGCGCATCATCGGCAGGGTCACGAAGAACAGTTTTTGCAGCGCGTTGGCGCCGTCGATCGAGGCCGCTTCGTACAACTGCTCCGGCACCGACTTCAGCGCCGCCAGATACATGATCATGAAGAACGGCGTGCCGAACCAGACGTTGACCGCGATGGTGCAGAGGCGCGCGATCCAGCCAACGCCGAGCCACGGCACATTCGCGAGGCCGAACTGGTTCAGGATCCAGTTAAAAGCGGAATAAGACGGGTCGAACATCCACCACCAGGTCAGGGTCGACAGCGCCAGCGGAATCACCCACGGCACCAGCAACAGGCCGCGCCAGATCTTCTGGTTCGTGCCGCTGGGAATGTTGTGCATCAGATGCGCCAGGATAAAGCCGAGAATGGCCTTCGCCACCACGGCGGTCACCGCGAACAGGCAGCTCTGGAAGATAACGAGTTGGAATGTATGCCGTTTCAGCAGAAACGCGAAGTTTCCCAGCCCGACGAAGGCTGTCATCTTCTTGTTCAGCATGCTCAGCCACAGCGCGTAGAACGCGGGATAGACGACGAACCCGGCGATCAGCAGGATCAACGGCAGGCAGAGCAGGAACGCGACCGTCGACTTCCGCCGCGCGACTCCCTTCATCGTGGACGCGCGCGGGGGCCCATTCGAGGCGATCATGCCAGCCGGTACGCTCGATCCATCCGCCATTCGTCCCTCCTTGCCCACGTGCCGTTCGCCGGCACGCGGTGGTGCCGCGCGAGGAGGTTTTGCCCTTCGTCGCGGCCTGAAAGCCAGCCCTTGCCCCGGCGGTTCGCCGCGCCGTTCGCACCCGATTCATCTGAGATGGAGCACGCGTCGCCTTTTGCCTGTCTCCCGCGGAGATCGCAAGCGCGCAACCGGGCGGTTCGGGGTTTATTAACGTTTCATGAAGGCCGCCTGGGGAGGACGCTCTCCTCCCCAGGCGGTTCGCTGCTATCGGTCCGAGACGGGCCGCGGGCTCAGCGCACGAACCCTTCCAGTTCCTCCTGCGTCCACGCGATCACCTGGGCGATCGACTGCCCGTCGCGCAGGCGCGCCAGCATCTGGTTGTGGATCGCGCGGTTGTAGATCTGCACCGCGATCTCGGGCGGCGCTTCGGAGGCGGCCAGCGACGGCAACTGCCCGCTCGCCTCGCGCAACGGGTAGTTGAACACGGTGCCGACCGGCGGTTCCACCACGTCCCAGACCTTGAAGTCGGTCAGCTTGCTGTAGGGCGGCAGGTCGTAGCCCTCGGAGGCGATGCAGCGGGCCTCGATATTGTCGCGTTGCATCAGGAACTCGATCAGGTCTTTGCCGGCCGATTTGTTGGGGCTGAATTTATAGGCGCCCCAGAAGAAGTTCAGCATCGGCAGGAACCGGCCCTTGGGTCCTTTCGGCGCCGGGAAGGTCCAGCAGTCCGCCGCGATGTCGCGATTGTCGCGTTTGGCGACGGCCCAGGCGGAGGGGGGGTTGAAGATGAGGGCGGTTTTGCCGGAGATGAGGGCGCGGTTGTTCGTGCCGTCGTCGTAGCTGGGCGCGTCCACGGGATAGAATTTCAGCAACTTTTGCGCATATTCCAGCACAGCGCGCACATTGTCCGACTTCAACTGCGATTTGCCGCTGGAATCCACCAGTTGCGCGCCGTAAGCATGGAACAGCGCGCCATGCGTGTCCGTCGCGTCGGTGTTCAGCACGCCGGAGCCCAGACCCAGAGCGAAGGTCATGTTATCTTTTTGCGCGAGTTCCGCGTATTTCAGGAACGTATCCCAGGTCCAGGAGTCCTGCAGCGCGTTCTTCTCGTCCTTCGCCGGGTACATTTCCCGCAGATCGAGTCCGTGTTTCTTGAACCAACTGATGCGGGCGCAAGGCGGTTTCGTCTGCGTGCCGCTGGAGGTCGGCATCGCCGCCCAACTGCCTTTCACTTTCGCGAGATAAGAGCCGACGCTGTTGACCTCGCCATGCGCCGCGATGAGGCGCTTCATTTGGTCGTCCAGCGGGTCCAGGTGATCGAGGTAGTTGTAAACGTCCCAGTTAAAGAACGTCATCACGTCGTGCCCGGCCTTGGCCTGGGTTTCCGCCGCCGGGGTCAGCGCGAGCTTGCCGCCGGAGCTGGTGATGAAGTCGGCGGTCACATCGACCTTGTTTTTGTCGGCCCAGACCTTGACCTGCTTCTGCATGACGTCGTTGGCGCCGGGCACCCAGTGATCCCAGAAGCCGATATTCAGCTTTCCGGCGGCACCGGCGGTGCGGATGTGAACAAGAGGTAGCGCGGCCGCGGCGGCTCCCAGCCTGACGGCGCCACGGCGTGTGACAGCGGACGATTTCGGCACATTGCTCTCCCTGATTTGGTCTTATTCGACCGTTATCGGCTGATACGTTAGCGTGGGAACGAGTCGGGCGGAAGGGTCGAGGCCGCGTGCCCGCGCCCAAAGGCGGAGCGCCTCAACTCCGCCCCTTGGTCCGTTTCAGCAAATCCGCGAGGAGCGTGTCCGGCGCCGTGCCCCGGCCCGTCTCCAACAGCCAGGCTTCCAGCGCCCGCCCATCGTCGACCCGCGCGACAACTCCGCCCCGGACCCAGCCGCGATAGACCACCCAGCGCTCGTCGCTGGCGTCGCGCACCATGACGCCGCGATAGCCCGACGCCTGATACGCGCCCGATGTCGTCGTGTTCGGCACCGGCAAAGACGCGAGTTTTTCGCGGAATTCGCGATCCTGCTCCTCGGTGAGATGCCAGCTTGGGTCCGGATCGCCGGACGAAATCAAAATGGTGGCGCGCGCGGTCATCGGTCGTTCCCCTTCCGGTTCCGGCGATCCCGGCACGGGACAGCCTCTCACATCCTCCGGTTCGTTTCGAATTTGGGCGCCCGTCCCGCCCGCGGCAAGCGCGCGTGAAGGGAAAATGCGCCGCGCGGGCTTCTCGTGGCCCTGCCGGCCGTGTTGAATGACACCGCACCGGGGGGGATCGCATCATGGAAACACCGAAAGGCGCCTGGACCGTCGCGGCGATGCTGTTCCTGTACATGACGATCAACTTCGCCGATAAAGCCGTTGTTGGGCTGGTCGCGGTGCCGATCATGCTGGAAATGGGGTTGTCGCCGTCGGAATATGGCCGCCTCGGCTCGGCGTTTTTCGTGTTGTTCCCGATCTCGGGCATCCTGGTGGGCTTCCTCGCCAACCGCCGCCCCACCTTCTGGATCATCCTCGCCCTCTCCGCTTCCTGGGCCATCGTCCAGTTTCCCATGACCGGGGCCATCGGGTTCACCACGTTGCTAATTTGCCGCGTGCTGCTGGGGGCCGGCGAAGGCCCCGCCGCGGCGGTCGCGATCCATGCCATCTACAAATGGTTCCCGGACGAGAAACGGACGATCCCCACCGCGATCCTGTCGCAAGGCGCGGCGATCGGCGTGATCGTCGCGCTGCCCACGCTGAACTGGCTGGTCGTCCAATACTCCTGGCACGCCGCCTTCCTGGCGCTGGGCGTGACCGGGACCGTGTGGACCATCGCCTGGTATTTTCTCGGCCGCGAAGGCCCGATCGCCGACGCGCCATTGCCGGAGGCCGGCGCGGACCGCGTGGGCTACGCGCATCTGCTGCTGGCGCCGACCTTCATCGGCTGCGTCCTCGCCTGTTTCGGCGCGTATTGGGCGCTGTCGCTGGGGCTGACCTGGTTCACGCCGTTCATCGTGCAAGGTCTGGGATACCCGCAATCGGCCGCTGGATGGATCTCGGCCCTGCCGTGGATCGCGGGCGCGGCCACCGTCATGCTGTCCGGCTGGATCTCCCAGGTCCTGGTCGCGCGCGGGGTGCGGACCGGCCTGGCCCGAGGCCTGCTGGGCGTGGTGCCGCCCATCCTGGGGGGCGTGCTGGTGGCGCTGATGCCCATGGTCTCCAACCCCGCCGCCAAGGTGGCGCTGCTGGTGGCCGGCACGGGCCTGACCGGACCGATCTATGTGATGTGCGCCCCGATGATCTCGGAGTTCACGCCGGTCGCCCAACGCGGCGCGGCGATCGCGATCTTTGGCGCGCTTTACGCGCTGGCGGGCGTTATCGCGCCCTTCGCCACCGGCAGCGCGATCCAACAGGCGGCGACCCCACTGGAAGGCTACCATACGGGCTTCCTGATCTGCGCCGCCGTCCAGATCGCCGGGGCCATCGCGGGCCTGATCCTGATCCGGCCCGCCGCCGACCGCGCCCGCGTCGCGCGGCACCGCATGGCACTGGCGGCGGCCCGGGCATAAGGGCTTATCCACAGGATTTTGTGGCGATGACGGATTTGTCACACAATATGTGCTTCCCTCGGCCCAGGAAGGGACATACCGTCGGGGTATGAAAGCGCACCGTATTTGGCACGGGATCCGTACCCGCATTGCCGCCGCCAGCCCCGACCCGGACTCGCCGCCGAGAACCGTGACACTCCCCGCGGGATGGGACGACACCGCCGCCGCGGCCCTCGCCGCCCTGGCGCCCGGAGACCGGCCCGTCTCCTTGGCTGACGCCGCCTGGCTCTGGGCCGCGCCGCTGAGCCCGGACCTCCAGACCCGCGCTTTGGCGCTGCTGTCCCGCCGCCGCGCCGCGCCCGCCGAGGCGGTTTGGCGGGGACGGGCGAACGACGACCCCGCCTATATCCTGAACGCCGCCGCGTTTCTTGGCGACGATGGCCAGTTCGACGCCATTGGCTTCGCCGCCGCCGCCGAAACCGCGATGGAGGTGCTGATCGCGCTCAGCCCGGCGGCGCGGAACCTGGCGGCCGGGTTCGCCGGGCTCGCCGATCTGCTGGCGGGGCTGGGCGTCGACTACAACACGGAGGCGGCGCGCGATATCGGCCGTTGCCTCGCCGCCGTGCTGCGCGGCCATGCGGACGCCGCATCGGCGCGGTCGGGCGGCACCGGCAGCCTGCGCGCGGTCTGGCCCGCCCCGCCAGCGCGTTGCGCGGTGCCGGGTCTGGCGGAGGCGGCGGCCCAGAGCGCCGGGAACGGGGCGGTGCCGCGCCATCCCATGACCACGGCGATCCGGGCGGCGTCGGAGACCGAAGCCCTCCTCGGCATTGAAACCGCCGGGATCGCGCCTTGTTTCGCGTGGGTTTCCCCCGGCGGCGATCTGACCCGGGCCGCGCAGTCCTGGCTGGGCGCGCGCGGGATGCGCGGCGAACGCGCTTTGGCCATCCAATTGTCCGGCGGCAACCCGTTTCCGGAGCACGACGACGCGGCCCATGCGGCGATGCACGACGCCGTCGCGCCGTTCGCGCACCGCATGCCGCCGAAACCGGTCCCGCTCGCGCGGCCCGCGCAACCCACGGGACGCCGCGACCTGCCGGGACGCCGCCGCGGTTACACCCACCAGGCCTCCGTCGCCGGGCACAAGGTCCTGCTCCGCACCGGCGAATACGACGATGGCTCGCTGGGCGAGATCGTGGTTGGGCTCAGCAAGGAAGGCCCCGCGTTCAAAGGCCTGATGGAAGCCTTCGCGACCGCGGTGTCGCTCGGCCTGCAACACGGCGTCCCGCTGGACACGTTCGTGGAGGCCTTCACCCTGACCCGCTTCGGACCCGCCGGCGCGGTCGAGGGCGACCCGGCGGTGAAACACGCGACGTCGTTCCTCGATTACGCGTTCCGCCATTTGGCCGCCAATTACCTTGGCCGGCACGATCTGCCGGAGGCCGAGATCGAAGCGGCGGACATCGCGGCGGACGGGCCGCCGCTGCTACCGTTGGATTTGCCCGCCGAGGGCGCGGCGCGTCCGAAACGCCGCGCCCTTCGGGTCGTGGGGAAGTAACATCCGCCGGCCGGGCCGGTCAGCGCCGGCCTGGCATCGCTCCGGTATTGCGGCGTTCTTCTTCCGCCCGGACCGTCTCCAGCAAATATCGCGGGCCGAGAGCGGCGAGGTTGACGGCGCCCAACTGCCCCATGGTCAGATCGATTTCCCGTTGCAGAATGGACACGGCTTTTTTAACACCCTCCAGCCCGCCCGCCGTCGCGCCATACAAGGTCGCGCGCCCCGTCAGCAGGAAGTCCGCGCCCATGCACATGGCCGCGACGATGTCCGAACCCCGGCGCACCCCGCTGTCCAGCAGCAACGGCACATCGGGCCCGACCGCCGATCGGATCATCGGCAGCATGTCCAACGGCGAGGGCATCATGTCCAACTGCCGCCCCCCATGGTTCGACACGATCAGGCCATCGACGCCCATATTGGTCGCGATGCGCGCGTCTTCCGGGTGCATCACGCCCTTTAGCAATAGCTTGCCCGGCCAGGCCTGCCGGATCGCCTCGATGTCGCCCCAGACCTGGCTCGCGTCCGGGGTTTCCGTTGCGAACAAATCCGCGACCTGGTCCGGGGTGGAGCCCTGCGCGGCGTAGCGCGCCCAGTTGCCCAGCATCGGCAGGCCGCCCGAGCGGTAATAATTGATCACCCACGCCGGATGCAGCATCGCTTCCAAAATCGTCGGCAACGTCATCCGTAACGGGCGCACGAACCCGTTCCGGCGGTTCCGCTCCCGGTTCGAGGAGACGGGCACGTCGCAGGTCACCGCGATGGTCTCAAGGCCCAGGTCGATGGCGCGTTTGACGAGATCGAGCTGAAAGCGGCGGGTTTTGGAGCCGTAAATCTGATACCAGAGGTTTTTTCCGGCGAGTTTCGCGCCTTCCTCCATCGAGGCGTTCGCGGCGCCGGACATCAGATACGGAATGTCGGCCTCTTTGGCGGCCTGGGATAAATAGAGTTCCGCGTCTTTTCGAAAGGCGCCCGCCATTCCCGTGGGCGCGATCCCGAACGGGCTGGAGAAGGTGCGTCCGAAAATCGTGGATTTCTGCTCGCGCTTCGAGGTGTCGATGTAATACCGCGGCACGAGGCGCAGGTCGCGGAAGGCATTGGCGTTGGTGCGCAGGCCGACCTCGTCCTCGACGCCACCCTCGATGAAGTCGAACATGATCCTGGGCAGGCGGCGTTTCGCCATGCGCTTTAAATCGTCGATGTTAATCGCGCTGTCGATGCGGCTCATGTCGGTGCGGGTCCTTTATCGTTTCACACTGGAGCGGGCGTTGGGGTTTTGCCCCAAACCCCACGAGGGGCTTTGCCCCCTTGACCCCCACCAGGGCGGGAGCCCTGGACCCGTTTAATGGGGTGTTCGAAGAAGGGGGGCCTACCGTGGCCGTTGAACCGCCTCGGATGGCCCCCCTTCTTCGAACACCCCAAAAGATGGCATCCAAGGCCCTGCCTTGGCGGGGGTTGAGGGGGCAGCGCCCCCCACGGGGTCCGGGGCGGAGCCCCGGCGGTCAGTCCCGTTTGAACCGGTAATGGAACCGGTCCCCGTCCGACGTGACGAGGCCCACGGTTGGCGACGGGAAGTGGATGGGCATCAGCAGTGTCGGGGTATCGGCGACCGAGGACAGGAAGCTTCGGCGAGACGCGGCCGCTTGTTTCGGGTCCCAATCGACGCCCGGCGACCAGTCGAGTTCGCGGCACTGGATGGCGTGGTGCATCATGTCGCCGGTGACGACGGCGCGTTGTCCTTTGGAGAAGATATTGACACAGCAATGGCACGGCGAGTGGCCGGGTGTGGGCGTCAGGGTGATGGTGTCGTCCAGGGCGTAATCGTCGTCGACGAGCAGGGCCTGTCCGGCCTCCACGATCGGCAGGCAGTTGTCGCGGAAGACGGTGCCAGGCGGGTTATTGCCTTTCGCGTGCTCGGCTTCCCAGGCGGCGTATTCTTTTTTGTGGAAGACGTATTTCGCGTTGGGAAATGTCGGGACCCAACGGCCGTCGCGCAGGGTGGTGTTCCATCCCGTGTGGTCGATGTGCAAATGGGTGCAGAAAACGTAATCGACGGATTCGTAGGTGACGCCCAGGGCGAAGAGTTCGTTACGCCAGCGTTCTTTGCCGGGGAAGTCGAAGGGCGCGGGGTGGCCTTTATCCTCGCCGGTGCAGGTATCGACCAGGATCGTGTGCTTTGGCGAGCGGATGACGAAGGTTTGGTAGGTGATGTTCATCAGGCCCAGTTCGGCGTTGAACACTTCCGGTTCCATGACCTCCAGGTGTTTCTTGAAGATGGCCTCGTCGTAGGCCGGGAAAAAATCCTGTGGGCGGCGCCACGGGCCCTCGCGTTCGATCACCGCGTCGATGGTGATGTCGCCAATCCTGATCTGCTTCATCGCTGCTTCCCCCGAAAGATGGCGGCAACCTGCCACACGGGCGGGCCGGTTGTCACGGGGCGGAGGCCGGGGAGACGCTGGGGCTTTGCCCCAGACCCCACGGGGGCTTTGCCCCTCGACCCCACCAGGGCGGGGGCCCTGGACCCGTTTAATTGGGGGAGATGAAGAAGGGGGCCATGCGAGGCTGTTGAACCGCTACGGTCGGCCCCCTTCTTCATCTCACCCAAAAGATGGCATCCAAGGCGCTGCCTTGGCGGGTTCGAAGGGCGGCGCCCTCGCGGGGTCCGGGGCAGCGCCCTGGGGTTTCTCCAGCCACCGGCCCAGGATCGACGCGGGCTGGATGTGGGGGGTATGGTTTCTGGGCGAGGGAGCGGCGGCATGAACGAGAAAGTGGATGTTTTGATCGTGGGTTCCGGGGCGTCCGGGGCGGCGGTCGCGTGGAGTCTGGCGGACACGAAGATGCGTATTTTGTGTCTGGAGCAGGGGGATTGGATGAAGCAGTCCGATTATCCCAGCAACGGGCGGGATTGGGAGGCGCGGCTTTACGACGATTTTTCCACCAGTCCGAACCGGCGCGGGCGTCCCACCGATTATCCGATCGACGATTCGAATTCGCCGATCAAGGTGGTGAATTTCAATGGCGTCGGCGGCAGCACGATCATGTATACGGCGCATTATCCGCGGCTGCATCCGTCGGATTTCCGGGTGAAATCGCTGGACGGGGTGGCGGAAGACTGGCCGGTCGATTACGCGACATTGGAGCCGTTTTTCGCGGAGAACGATCGCATGACGGGCGTGTCGGGTTTGGCGGGCGATCCGGCGTATCCGCCGAAGACGTCGCCGATGCCGCCTTTGCCGTTGGGGAAATCCGGGACACGGTTCGCGCACGCGATGAACAGGCTGGGGTGGCATTGGTGGCCATCGGATACGGCGGTCGCGACGACGGAGTACGATGGGCGGGCGCCGTGCATTAATTTGGGTCACTGCACGCCGGCCTGCGCGCAGGGGGCGAAGGCAAGCACGGACATCACGTATTGGCCGCATGCGATCCGCGCGGGGGTGGAGTTGTGGACGCGCTGCCGGGTGAAGGAAATTCTCACCAACGAACATGGGATGGCCTCGGGCGTCGTTTATTTCGATCCTGACGGTGTTGAGCAATTTCAGCCGGCGGAGGTCGTGATCATGGCCTGCAACGGCGTCGGCACGCCGCGGCTGCTGCTGAATTCGGTGTCGTCGCGTTTTCCCAACGGGCTCGCGAATTCCAGCGGGCTGGTGGGGAAGAACCTGATGTTTCATCCCTATGCGCAGATCTTCGGATATGTGGACGAACCGCTGGACAGCAACCGGGCGCCGCCTTTGTGCCTGTGGAGCCATGAGTTTTACGAAACCGATCCGTCTCGTGACTTTGTCCGGGGATATATTTACCAGTTCGGGCGTGGGATCGGGCCGGTGACGGAGGCGATTTTCTCCGCCGCCGATGGGCGGTTGCCCTGGGGCAAGGGTCACCACGCGACCATGCGGAAATTGGTCGGACGCCGCATCGGCATGTCGGCGATTTGCGAGGATCTGCCGGAGGAACATAATCGGGTCACGTTGTCGCGGGATCTGAAGGATTCTCACGGTATTCCCGCGCCGAAGATCGATTACACGCTGTCGGAAAACTCGCTGCGGATGATGGATCATGGCATCGCCCGCGCGAAGGAGATTTTGGCGGAAGCGGGGGCGACGAATATTGGCGTGCAGAGCCCGATCCTGAATGGCGGCTGGCATTTACTGGGCACCGCGCGCATGGGCACCGACCCGGAACGTTCCGTGGTCAACGAATGGGGCCGCAGCCACGACGTGAAGAATTTGTTCATCGTCGATGGCAGTATTTTCGTCACCTCTGGCGGGGTGAATCCGACTTCCACCATCCAGGCGCTGGCGCTTTACATCGCGGACAGCATCAAACAGCGCCTGGCCAATTTGTTCGACTGACGGAGGACGCCGCTTATGGCGATGGTTACACACGATATCGTCGACGTGCTGATCGTTGGCTCCGGGGCGTCCGGTGCCGCGGTGGCCTGGAGTCTCGCCGACACGAAAATGAAAATCCTTTGCCTGGAGCAAGGGGACTGGATGAAGCCGTCGGAATATCCCAGCACCGGCCGGGACTGGGAGGCGCGGCGTTACAGCGATTTCGCGATTTTCCCGAACCGGCGCGGACGGGACACGGATTATCCCGTCAACGACGATGCCTCGCCGATGAAGATCGCCTGTTTCAATGGCGTTGGCGGCGGGACGGTGATGTTCACGGCGCATTGGCCGCGGATGCACCCGTCCGACTTCAAGGTGCGGTCGCTGGACGGGGTCGCCGATGACTGGCCGATTTCTTACAACACGCTGGTGCCGTTCTTCGAGGAGAACGACCGCATGATGGGGATTTCCGGGCTGGAAGGCGATCCCGGCGTCCCGCCGCGGCATCCGCCCATGCCGCCGCTGCCGCTCGGGAAAACCGGCACGCGTTATGCCAAGGCCATGAACAAGTTGGGGTGGCACTGGTGGCCGTCCGACGCGGCGATCGCGACGACGGATTACGAGGGCCGGGCGAAATGCATTAATTTGGGGCACTGCACGCCGGGTTGCGCCCAAGGCGCGAAGGCCAGTACGGATATTACTTATTGGCCGGCGGCGATTCGCGCGGGCGTGGCGTTGCGCACGCGCTGCCGTGTCCGTGAAATTCCGACAAATGAACACGGCATGGCCTCGGGCGCCGTGTACTACGACGCCGATGGGGTGGAGCATTTCCAGCCCGCCGAGGTCGTGATCATGGCGGCCAACGGCATTGGCACGCCGCGATTGTTGCTGAATTCGAAATCGGATCGGTTCCCCAATGGACTCGCCAATTCCAGCGGACTGGTTGGCAAGAATCTGATGCTGCATCCCTGGCCGATGATTCAGGGGTATGTCGACGAGGAGGTCGATGGCGACCGGGCTCCGATGCTGAGCCTGTGGAGCAAGGAGTTTTACGAAACCGATCCCGGCCGCGATTTCGTCCGAGGCTATACGTTACAGTTCAGCCGCGGCACCGGGGTGGTGAACGAAGCCATCGCCAGCGCCGGTTTCGGCAAGCTGCCGTGGGGGAAGGATCATCACCGCGCCTACCGCGAACGGGTTTTCCGGCGCCTGCAAATCGGTGTCGCCTGCGACGATCTGCCGGAAGAACATAACCGCATCGTGCTCGATCCCGTGCTGAAGGACAGTAACGGCATTCCGGCGGCGAAGATCGAATACAGCATGAGCGAGAACACGCGGCGGATGATGGAACACGGCATTGCCCGCTGCGAGGAGATTCTGCGGGCGGCCGGTGCGAAAGACATCCATTGCTCGCGCACCGCGCTGAACAGTCCTGGACATTTGCTGGGGACGACGCGCATGGGAACGGACCCAAGGCGGTCCGTGGTCAATGAATGGGGGCGCAGCCACGACGTTAAAAACCTGTTCATCGTCGATGGCGGGGTGTTCGTCACCGGCGGCGGCGTCAACCCGACCTCCACCATCCAGGCCGTGGCGCTTTATATCGCCGATCAAATGAAACAACGCCTGGCCAACCTGTTCGATTGAGGCTGACATGACCGACAATATTCTCACCCAGTCCGAAATGGAGGATTTTCGGAGTATCGCCGGGGCGATGATCCCCGGCAGCGTGGAATTCCGCGTTCCGGGCGCGGACGATCCGGCGATTTTCGCCGATATCGTCAGATCCATCGGGCGCGATTTTTCCGATGTGCGGGCGTCTTTGGCCGCGATCGCCGCCATCGCGGGCGGAACTCTGGCGGGCATGGACGAAGCGCGCCGCGAGGCGGCCGCCGAAACATTTCGGGCACGACATCCGGGTCTCGCCACGACGTTGGGCCGGGTCGTGCTGCAATGCTACTACCGCGACGATCGGGTTGTGCGTTCGTTGGGGCTGGAACCGCGGCCGCCGTTTCCGAAAGGACACACATTGGAACAGGGCGACTGGTCGCTGCTCGATCCCGTGCGGACGCGGCCGAAAATGTGGCGGGAGGCGCCCTGAGATGGGGTGGCGCGCGGTTCGGCTGCTTGATCGCCCGATCGTTGGGCCGGACGCGCATCCCAGTATTGGGGTCAACATCCAGGGGCCGTCGCTGATTCGGGTGCCGGATTGGGTGGAAAACCGGCTTGGGGCGTATTATCTTTACTTCGCCGATCATAAGGGGGGATATATCCGGTTGGCTTTCGCCGACAAACTGACCGGTCCCTGGCGCATTCATGTGCCTGGCGCGTTGACTCTGGCGAAATCGGGCTTTCCCACCGCGCCTCCTGTCCCGACACCGGAACAACTGGCGGTGTTCGAGGCGCGGTACAAGGCGCGTGGCGTGGCGATTTCGCACGATGTGCTGTCGGAAATCACGACGCCGCACATCGCTTCGCCCGACGTCCATGTCGACCAGGCGGCCATGCGGATCGTCATGTATTTTCATGGGCTGGAGGGCGTGGGCGATCAGGTCAGCCGCGCCGCGGTTTCCCGGGATGGCATCGACTTCGAAGCACGCCCGGAAATCCTTGGAAAATCCTATTTGCGGGTCTTCCACCATGACGGGATGGCATATGGCCTGACCATGCCGGGCCAGATCCTGCGGTCCGCCGACGGTTTTCACGGCTTCGAGGCTGGGCCATTGTTGTTCAACCCGAACATGCGCCATGCGGCGCTGTTGAAGCGCGGCGACACGCTGACGGTGTTCTGGACGCAGGTGGGCGATGCCCCGGAAAGCATCCTGGCGAGCGAGATCGATTTGTCCGGCGATTGGATGGGCTGGAAAGAGGGCCCGCCCGAGGAAATCCTCCGTCCCGAACGCCCGTGGGAGGGGGGCGACGCGCCTTTGGTGCCCTCGGTTCGCTCGACCGCCTACGGCCAGGTCAATCAGCTTCGCGATCCCGCGGTGTTCGAGGAGGACGGTCAGGTCTTCCTGCTTTACGCCGTGGCGGGGGAGAGCGGCATCGCGGTCGCCCGGTTGTTCGAGGCGGGGTAGGCGGGGCTTCGGTGCGCGGCGCCCGCGCGAATGGCGGTGGCAATTCTCGCGTAAGGCGTTGTTGTGGGGACGGCAAGATATTTCGGGTTTATTTCAGTCCGCGACGCGCGTGCCCGCCAGACGATTGACTTCGCGGAGTTTTATGACGTACAGATACGATTATTATCCGCAATATTCTTCCATCGCGAAGTCATGGTTTGGCCGACGGAAGGAGTGCCGTCGTTACGGGCGGCGGCCGGATCCTCGAATACGGTGCCAACGCCTCCATTACGCCTGGTATCGGCAACAACGTCATTCGCGCCGAGGGCGGGAACTCTCGAATTTCCGTGGGTGATGGAAATGTCGATATCGACACGAACAAGGGCGGCAATAATGTGGGGGCGCGGCTTACCTCGCGACCCGGTCCTGGTCTAAATTCGGCTTGTCGTGGCAGCGCGTGCTCGCGTTTCAGGGGGGCGATCTCGACCGGGAGTTGCGGGTGAGGCCGCGGCATCGGATCGCGACCGTGGGGGATTTTTCGGTCAAGGTGTTCCGCGGATTTGTGTCGCGGGCGGACCTCGGAAGGATTCGTCCGGGTCTGACCGGGATCGTCATGGGCGACGACGGGATCGCCCGGCGCGCGAAGCTCCGGCCGCAAAGCCTGAACGGAACCGCCGGCCCGCGTCTGAGCATTCCGGTGCCGGCGGAAACGTTCGGCGGGCGGATCGAGGCCACGATCGACGAGAAAAAGGCGGTTTACTCGCGTGAGGCGATGTTTGGATCGCGCATGGTGCTGGAAAGCGGGGTCTGAGTCGGGGGTCTTGTGTCCGAGCTTTGGAGCGGGTTCAGTCCGGCGATAGCAGGGAGGAGGGCGACGTGACCGATCCATCGAAATTTGTTGCAAGTTCGGAATGTATGTCCGAGGTCGACGCGGGGAAGGCCTATCAGGTGGTTGCCGAGAACATCGCGCTCAAGGTCCAGGACGCGGCCGAAGGGCTGCGCGATTTGGCGGCGGGGGCGGTGGCGGCCGCCGCCGTGGCGATCGAGAAAGAGATAGAGGCGTCGGGATCTCCAGCGCCGCCGGTTGGCGGGTCTTCGTGAGATTCGCGTTTCGCGCCGGTCCGGACAGGTTCGCCGGACCGGTGCGAAACGCGTGGGGGATCAGGCCGTGGCGGCCGCGCGGCGCCGTCCGCCGTATTTCGGGTCGGTTTCCCACGGGCCTGGGAACAGGCCGAGATTGACCACGTCGGGCGCGAAGACCTGTTCCTGGCGCGGCCATTTCTCGCGTGGCAGTTCGTAGGAGACTTCGAGGCCGTTGCCGTCGGGGTCGCGGAAGTAAATGCCCAGCGATAACCCGTGGTCGGAGATGTGGTCGAGCGGAACGTTATTGTCTTTCAGGCGTTGGTAAAGGACTTTCAGCTCGTCCAGACTTTCGACCATCCAGGCCATGTGGTTCAGCCCGACCTGGCCTTTTTGCTGGAGCGGGGCGTCGTCGCCGACGGTCATCAGCGCGACCTCGTGCGACATTTCCTTGTCGGCCGAGAGGAAGACCGCGCGGCCCGGCGCCACGTGATAGGTGTGGAGGCCGAGGATGCGCGTATAGAATTCGTGCGAGGCTTCCGCGTTCCGCACGTAGAGATTGATGTGTCCGAGTTTCATGCGATGGGTCTCCTTCTCACGGGATATGGTCGTCGCGGTTGAGAAATTCCAGTACCCGATCGGTCACTTCCTTTTTCGGGTAGGTGGCGGCGAGCGCCCGCGCCCGTGTCAGCGGGTCGCTGGCGAAGAAGCGTTCGTACAGCACCTGGCGCTGGCCGAAGGACGAGCAGGCGATATCCCAGGCGAGGTGGAAGAGTTTGACGCGGTCGCGGGCGCCGGAGGTGTCGGTCGCCAAATATTGCTCGATATGCGGGCCCAGGGGCGAATTGAAATCGGCTTCCGTGGGCAGCATCATCAGGCTGGAGGAGCCCATGAGTTGCAGAATTTCCGCCATTTTGGGGTAGGCGGTCATGAACAAATTGCGGGTGGTTTCGACGGGCAGCGACGAGGGCGTCATTACGCCGAACTGGTTGAGTTTCGCATCGGCCTCGCCCGCGCGGATGCAGGCGCGCATGAGTTCGGTGTACATGATCAGTTCGCCGATGCGTTCCTGCGTGTGCGGCAGATGTTCGGTGCCGAGCGTCTGGCTCATGAGCAAGGCCACGCCGAGGACGAGTTCGCATTTAGCGAGATTTTTGGCGGCGCCCTGGTGCGCCGTGTGGGCGGAGGAATTGGTGACGATCGGCGCCTCGTTCAGGCGATCGACGTCGCCGTAGATGAAGACGCGCTCCCAGGGGACCAGGACGTCGTCGAAGAAGACGACGCAATCCATTTCCTCGAAGCGGGAGCCGAGTGGGTGGTCGAAATGGGACTTTTCGTAGTCGAAACTGTCGCGGCAGAGGAATTTCAGGCCCGGCGTGCCGCAGGGGATGGAGAAATTCAGCGCGAAGGGGCTGTGGGTTTCGGTGTGGCGTCCCAGGCGGGGGGAGTAGACGGCGATTTCGTCGGAGAACGGACCAAGCGTGGCGAGCACGCGGGCGCCTTTGACGATAATCCCGGCGGAGGTTTCCCTGACCGCCTGAAGCGCGGTGCCTTCCTGGAGGTTGAACATGCCGGAGACGGTGCGGCTGCGCTGTAAATTGATCAGCGAATGTGTCAGAACCAGATCGTTTTCGGAGATGTATTCGTGGTAACGGCGCATGTTTTCGCCGTATTCTTTTTTGCCCTCTCCGAAGTAATCGGCGGCGCCAGCCCATGCGGCGAAGTGGACGTTCATGAAGTCGGGGGAACGGCCCATCATGCCGCAGGTGGTGCGCGCCCAGTTGAGCATTTGCCCGCGGCGGCGGACGAGGTCGTCCTGGGTTTTGGGGATGATGAAGGACAGTCCCAGAGCGTCGCCGGTTTTGGGCGAGGTGTAGGTCATCTCCGCCTTTAATTTCGCCTCGCTCTGCTGGTCGTACAACGACGCGATCGCCTGGGCGCCGCGTGCCAGGCCGGGGTGGGCGGTGACGTCCTTGACGCGCTCGCCCCGGAACCAGATTTCGCGCGGTTGTTCGCGTAGGCCGGACAGGTATTGGGCGCCGGTGCGGGCGGGCATTGCGGGGGGCTCCGTGGACGTTTTGGGGAGTGTTCAACGGCGGGGGCGGGGGGTCAACCGGGGGGGGGAGGGGAAGGCTTGTTTTCTCTAAGGGTCTGTCCGAAAATAAACACATTTAATTTCAATGAGTTGCTGGACCTCCCACCTCGGAAAAGCCAAGTGTTTGGAGGAAACACAGGGGGTTTCCGAAAAGGCGGCCGTCCTAAAACATTGAAATCGCGGCCACTTGTTTCCGGACGGACACTGACACAGGGGACTATGAGAGTTGATTGATAAGCTGAGGTGAAAAAGTAGTTCCGCGACGGTTTCAGGGCGTGGCGTATGGTGGTGAAACAATACCTTAGCGGGGTTATGGCATCGATCCACGAAACGGCGGAGGGGGGGCATGCGGCCGAACCATTGGAGCGGAAGACCATGCGGGTTTTCGACGATGCCTGCCTGCCTTCGGTCCGCGCGCTGTCGCCGGCGGAGATCGGGGCGTTGCGGGAACGCGAGGGCGCCAGTCAGGCGGTGTTCGCGCGAAATTTGAACGTTACGGTGGACCTGATCAGCCCGTGGGAGCGCGGCGAGAAACATCCGCGGGGACCGTCGTTGAAGTTGTTAGCGTTGGTGGAAGAGCGTGGGCCGGTGACAGTGGTGCGAGGGCGGTGGGGGTTGGTCACCGTGTTCCGAACCGGTCGTCCGCCGAGAGGAAATCCTGAGCGGTCGGCCGTAGTCACCTCATTACGGAATTGTTCCTGTTATGCTGAAATGAAGCGTTGGAGGGAAGTTAAATGCTAAGTAAGATTTACGAACAATGGCGATCGCGGGCCGCGTCAGAAGTTGGTGAGATTGCGGAGGCATTCTTCCCTCCCTTGTTGCTCCGACAGCCGAATGACTGGGCTGGTGCTCTCCACAAGGTCGTATACGTCGGTCAGGAGACTTTGGGCTGGACTTGGTCTGCCCGGGAGACAACAAAACACTCATATATTACTCGGAATTATGAAGATATCGAGACTCTCCAGGATTTCATAAACTATGATCGAGGTGTCGAGGCACTCATCGACGGATACAGGCAATTTGATTTCTCGTCACATCAACCCATAAATCACCGAAGCCCGTTCTGGACGTATTTCCGAAAAATCAGGAGTGCTATGGAAAGAAATGGCGATTCGGTAAGTATATTATTAATAAATATCATACGTTGTGATGTAATCTCGGAGGATGGCTTTACACTTTGGTCTCTTCCGGAAGCCGACCGTAATCGATATTTGCAATGGCAAAAAGGGTTGTTGAAGGCCGAGCTCGCCGCGCTCCAACCGACGCTCGTGTTATTCGTCTCAGGACCTTATTATGACGATTTTCTTCGCTCAGAGTTTGACGATCTGGCCTTTGAACCGCTAGGAGGATTTGGGCCGCGACAGCTCTCAAAGCTCAACACCGCTGCCCTGGCCGCACCGGCTTATCGTACATACCATCCAGGGTATCTAAACCGTCGATCTCGTACCCTTGGCTTTTCTCCGTTGGAAGCTGCTATGGCTGACGCCGTTGAGTTTTAACGCGGCAGTTATTTTACACAACCGGAATCACGTCGTAGCGATTGGAGGCCCGCAAACTACCCATTGGCAGGGAGCGGTCCCGGCAACAGCGGCCGAAGGCAGCCTACCAGGGCGATTCGGTTCTGGCACATGTCTTCGATTTTCCGCTGGCGCCTTCGCACGAAGGCGATTCCGATCCCCGAGGAAGCTGACCTTTGGGGAGACGCGGATGGATTCGGTGGAGGCGAACGCGAACGGGCTTTGGGAGGTCCTGGCTTCGATCCCGGACCACCGGCGTCCGGACGGCCGGCGGTACCCACTCGCCAGCCTCTTGTTTATCGCGGTCGCGGCCAGGCTCGCCGGCCGGCGCGACCAGTTGGGCATCGTGCGCTGGGGGCGCCGGTTGAGCCGTGA
>CANJJS010000074.1 GCA_947474705.1 Acetobacteraceae bacterium
GCTGCGATACTTCAACGCCGCCGGCGCCGACCCCGAGGGCGAACTGGGCGAACGGCACGACCCCGAAACCCACGCCATCCCCCTGTGCATCCAGGCCGCCCTGGGAACCGGACCGGGCTTCAGCGTCTTCGGCACCGATTACCCCACACCGGACGGATCCGCGGTCCGCGATTACGTCCACGTCGACGACCTTGGCGACGCACATGTCCGCGCCCTGCGCCGCCTGCTCGATGGCGAACCCGGCGGCGCCTATAACCTCGGAACCGGCATCGGCACCTCGGTCCTGGAACTCGTCGCCGCCGTCGAAAAAGCCACCGGCCGGAAAGTCCCGCTGACCCGCGGCCCACGCCGCGAAGGCGACCCACCCGCCCTCTACGCCTCCCCCCTAAAAGCCGCCCAAGACCTGGGCTGGCACGCCCAATACCGCTCGATCGACGACATCGTCGCCACCGCGGTGGCCTGGACGTTACGCCAACATAACGCCCAGACGCGCAACGGCTGATCGGGGGATTTCAGGGGAGAGGCCGGAGGCGGGATCGGCGCCGGGGCTTTGCCCCGGACCCCACGAGGGCTTCGCCCTTCGAACCCACCAAGGGCTCGCCCTTGGAACCCCGGGGTTGGCCGGTTGTTAAGGGAGGGCCTTCCACGGATGTTTCAACGTCCTCGCATGGCCCTCCCTTAACAACCGGCCAAAATCGATCGCGGTCCAGGGGACGTTCCCCTGGCGGGGTCGAGGGGCGGAGCCCTCGCGGGGTTTGGGGCAGCGCCCCAACGCCAACCCAGCCCCCGGCCCCTCCCCTGAAACACCCCAATCGCCCGTTGCGGTGCCCGCGCGTTACGGTTAGCGTTTCGGTCAAGAATGTCCGTCGAAGGATGCCGCTATGCCGATTGCTCGCCGAACCGCTCTCGCGACCGCCGCCGCTGTTTTGGCGAAGCCTGGCATTGTTTGGTCGGAGACCGCCCGCGCGCTGCGTTTCCTGCCCGCGTCGGATTTGGTTTCGCTCGATCCCGTGTGGAGTGGGGGCAATGTCCCCCGGGAGCATGGGAACACGGTATACGATCAGTTGTTCGGGCTGGACACACGGTTCCGCCCGCATCCGCAGATGGTCGCGGGAGTCCGGGTCGACGACGGCGGCAAATCCTGGGAACTGACCCTGCGCGAGGGCTTGTGGTTTCACGATAACACCCCGGTGCTGGCGCGCGATTGCATTGCCTCGATCCGCCGCTGGTCGAAACGCAACCCTTACGGTGCCTCCCTGATGGAGCGGACCGACGAGCTGTCGGCTCCCTCGGACAAAGTCATCCATTTCCGGCTGAAACGGCCGTTTCCATCCTTGCCGGAAGCGCTGGCGCAGCAGAATTGCGTGATCATGCCGGAACGCGTGGCCACGACAGATCCGTTCAAGCAAATCTCCGATCCCACCGGCAGCGGTCCGTTCCGGTTTTTGTCGAACGAGCATGTGACGGGCTCGCACTGGTCATACGCGAAATTCGACAAATACGTGCCGCGCCCCGACGGCGAGGCCAGTTTTCTCGCGGGACCGCGGATCGCGAAATTCGACCGCCTGATCTGGAGCTGGCTGCCCGATCCGGCGACCGCCGCGGCGTCGATGACGAAGGGCGAGCACGATTGGTGGGTCAACGTGTCCTTCGATGTCGCCACTTTGTTGAAGAAACACCGCGACCTGGTGCTGGAGGTGAAGGACCGCACCGGACTGATCGCCCTCGGCCGCTTCAACCACTTACAGAAGCCATTCAATAATCCCGCGATCCGGCGCCTTGTCATGGCCTGCGTCAATCAAAAAAGCTTCATGGAGGCCGTCGCGGGCGCCGAGCCCGAGCTTTACGTCACCGGCGCCGGTTTGTTCTCCCCGGATACGCCGATGTACACCAAGGCCGGCGTCGAGGCCCTGACCGCGCGCACCGATTTCGACGCGGTGAAGAAAGAACTCGCCGCCGCCGGTTACAACGGCGAAAAGACCGTGCTGATGGGCGCGTCCAACGTGCCCACCCATCACGCGATGACCCAGGTGATGGACGATCTGTTGCGGCGGATGGGATTCAACGTGGACCTGCAATCGATCGAGTTCGGCATGGTCGGGCAACGGTATCTGAGCCGCGAGCCCACCGACAAGGGCGGCTGGAGCATGTATTGCGCCAACAGCACCAACCTCAACAACGTCTTTCTTCCAGGCAACGCCTATATCCGCGGCGGCGCGGCGGCCGGGATTGGCTGGCCCGATGTGCCGCGCATGGAGGAACTGCGCGAGGACTGGCTCAGCGCCACGACTCTGGGGGAACAGCAACGCATCGCCGCCGCGATTCAGGTGCAGTTCTTCAAGGACGCGACTCACGTGCCGCTTGGCGAGTTTTTCTCGCCCGCCTGCCACCGCAAGGACATCGCCGGGATCCAGCCGGGCTGGCCGGTGATGACCGGCGTGTATCGCGTTTAACGCCGGAGGCCGCGGCATGTCCCCTTTGCTCTACACGGCCGAACTCGATCTGGCGGAGCCGGATATCGAACCGTTTCTTCAGTGGTACGCATACCGCCACGCGCCCGACGTCTTCCGCGCCGGATTTTCCACCTGCGCCTGTTACCGCGTCGACGACGCCGGCATGAACCTGTTCGATATTTACGAAATTCCGTCGTCTGCCGTTTTCGAAACGCCCTGGTATCGCGCGATGCGCGGCCGCGATCCCTACATGGCCGCGTTGATGGCGAAGCGGCGGAACAAGGCCCACACGGTGTACGAGCAACATCTCATCGCGCCCAACACCTCCGGCCCAGGTTTGGACGCGGACGGGATCTCCGTGTTTCGGTTCGGACTGAACGCGGACGACCCCGAGGCGCTCGACGACGCCATCGCCGGCGCCCTGTCGCGTCACCAGCCCTTGATGGCCGCCTCCGGCCTGATCCGCGTTCGTTACGCCACGCGAGGCCAGGATCACCCCACCAATCCCACCTTCCGGCCCAGATGCATGGTGGTCGCCGAATGGGCCGGTCCGCCGCCCGCCGACAGCGGCATTCCCGACGTGCTCCACGCCGCCGCGGGCGAGGCGATCGTCGACGACAGCGCCATCTCTGGATCGCGGGTTTACCCCTGGCCCGGCCGGCCCGCCGCCTGAGTCTCTGACACCGCGACACGGTCCATGGCGCGGCGCAACAACAATTCCGCCGCGGCGACCGATTGGTAGCGCGCCTCCAACCGGGCCTTGATCCTTCCGATCCGCGCGGCGGTGCCGGCGAATTGCCGGGGATAAGCGGCCGCGGCGGCCTCCAGGTCGGCGTCGGTCATCGCCAGGAAGCGATCGACCGTACGGAACACGTCGAAATCCTCATCCGCCTCCGCCCGCCACACGGCGAGGGCGCCGGACGTGTCCGCCGCCTCGCCCGGTTCGGGCGCGCGCGGAGGCGCATCCGTCGCGGTGGTCTCGGCCACGCTTCGCATCTCGCCCATCAGCGGCGCGAGGCAGGCACGCAGGGTCGCGTCCTCGATATTCGGCAGGTCCAAGGGTTTGCGGCTCATTTGGCGGCACGGCCCTCCAGGCGGGCCAGCCGCGCCTTCGCTTCGGGATCGCCCAGCGCGGCGGCCTTGCGATACCAGGCGGCGGCGGCGGCGGGATCGCCCAGAATGCCGCGGGCGCCGGTCTCGAGCAGATAAGCGATGTCGTGAGTCTTGCCCGCCGCCCCCGCGGCGGCGGCGGAGCCCAGACCGGCCGCGCGTTCGAACAACATGCGCGCGGCGGCGATATCGTTGACCGCCAGTGCCGTCTGGCCCCGGGCCATCAGCAAAGCGATCATGTCGCGGTCCTCCGCGCTTATCGCCGCCCCGTTGGGCGCGGCCGGCGCGGTCTCGTTCAAGGGAGACACGGCCAAGGGAGACACGGCCACGGGGGACATGATCGAGGTGGACGCCCCCCCGGCGGGAACCGCCGGTGCGCCCGGCCAGGTCGCGTACACCAAGGCGCCCCCGCCCAGAAGACTCCCCCCCAACGCCACCGACAGCGCCAGCCCGCCACGCCCCCGCCGAGGCGGCAGCGCCTCGGCCACCGGCTTTGTCTGGGCCACCGCCATCGGCAACACTTCCGCCGACAAAGGCGCGAGCCGGGCCCGGAACGCGGCGTCCTCGGCATCCTCGTCGATCGCCGGGACGCCGCTCATGCGACCCGATGCGCGTCTGGCGCCAATCCACCCGCGCCGCGCCCTTGGACGGATCCCGCGGGCGACGCGGACACCGCCGGCGCGCGCGCGAAAACCTCGATGGCCGGCAAATCCAGCCCGGCCGCCGCCAGCACCGCGTCGGCGAGCGCGGTCACATTGGCCGCGGCCTGCTCCCCGCCGGTCTGCGCGTACGGCGGTTGACCCGTATAGGTCATCGATTGAAACGCCGCCCGTTGCACCAGTTCCACCGGCAGCAACGGCAACCCCGCGCGCGCGAACTGACCGCGCGAATGTTCCGCCACCCGTTGGCGCAACACCGGCGTGCGCGACAGCACCACGCGATGGGCGATGTCGCGCCCCACCAGATCGGCGGCCTTCCGGACCACGCCGATCGTCTTCACGGCCTCCACGACATCGAACCGGCTGGGTTGGGCGGGCACCAAAACCAGGTCGGACTTACCGGCCGCATACAGCATCGCCTGGTTCGCGGTGCCCTCCAGATCGATCAACACCAGATCGGCCCGCGCCCGCGCCGCGCGCAGATCGGGCAACAACCGGTCGCTGTCGCTTTCGACACAAACGATCGCCGGATGTTCGGTCAGCCGCAAAACCTGCGCCAAAGTCCGGTTGGGATCGGCGTCGAGGCAAACCACACATCGGCGCCAGGTCCCGCCATCCGCCGGCAGAGCCATCAAACGGCGCGCGATCTCGGTCGCCAGGACATACGCCAGCGTCGTCTTCCCAACCCCGCCCTTGGTCGAGGCCAAGGACAGCACCGGAATGTTTCGCGGCCATGGGACGGTCTGAGACATGTCGCTCTCCGCCCGGATCGCATGTGCCTGGCCCCCATGCCACCGCGCGCGACGAGCCACACCACGATAGCGCGAAAGAAACCGATTCGGCTATCCCGCCGCGGCAAATCCGTGGCGCCCCGAAATTCGCCCGCGCGAAAATACACCGCGTCCCGGATCGAAACACTTGCCGCGACTGGTCCGGAGTGGCACCGTCCGCGCCTTCGGAACAGCGATGGCGGCGACACCATGCAACGCGGCGAAACGCGCATTCTCACCACCCACACAGGTAGTCTCCCCCGCCCTCCTGGGCTTGTCGAACTCTACGTCCGCAAAGCGGCGGGCGAGAACGTCGACGAAGCGCTCGCGGCCGCCGCGCATGCCTCGATGGAAGACACGGTCCGCAAACAACGCGACGCCGGCATCGACATTGGCAATAATGGCGAGCAGCAGCGCGAGGCGTTCTTTCTCTACGTCCGAAACCGAATGTCGGGATTTGGCGGGTCCTGGGACCGGCCGCCGCGCGGCGATGTCGATCGCTATCCGATCTTCAAGGCGGCCCAGGCCCAGGAGATGGCGCGGCAGGTGTGGGTGAGCGCGCGCGAAGGGCTGCCGACGGCAACGGGCGATATTCGTTACGAGAATTTCGCCGCGATCGAATCCGAATGCGCGGACTTTCGCGCGACACTCGACCGGATGGGCCAGCCTTTCGCCGAACCGTTCATGACCGCTCCCTCCCCCGGGATCGTCGCGGCGGCGATGCGCAACGATTTCTATCCCAACGAAACCGCGTATCTGGACGCGCTGGGCGAGGCCTTGCGCGTGGAATACGAGGCCATCGTCCGGCATGGATTTCTGCTGCAACTGGATTGCCCGGATCTGGCGATGGAGCGGCACTACACCTGGCACGGCAGGCCGCTGGGGGAGTTTCTCGGTTTCGTGGATCGGGTGACCCGGACGATCAACCGGGCCTTGTCGAACATTCCGCGGGAAAAAGTCCGGCTGCATGTGTGCTGGGGCAATTACGAGGGTCCGCACGATTGCGACGTGGAACTGAAAGAACTCATGCCGCTGTTGCGCGGCTTGAATGTCGGGGGTTTCGTGTTTCCCTTCGCCAATCCCCGGCACGCGCACGAATATCGCGTGCTGAAGGATTTTCCGCTGGACGACGATCAAATCATCGTCGCGGGCGTGATCGATTCCGTGACGAATTTCGTCGAGCATCCCGAAACGGTCGCCGAGCGGATCGAACGTGTCGTCGCCGTCGTGGGCGATCCGCGCAAGGTGCAGGCGGGCACGGATTGCGGCTTCGACACCTCGGCGGGCATGCGCCGGGTGGCGGAGGATGTCGTCTGGGCCAAGCTCGCGGCGTTGAGCGAGGGCGCGCGGATCGCGTCGGGACGGGTGTTTTAGCGAGGCCGTCTTATATCTCTCGTTTCGTGCCGGGTTTTATTGGCCGCGCTCCTGTCCTTCCGGGCGCCCGGTCTGTTTTCCGGCCCGGCGGTGGCGAAAGATTTGCCGTGGGTGCTCGACGCGGAGGGGCTCCGGGCCGCGCGCGAGGCTGAAAAAGCCCAGGCGGGGACATCGCCTGTCCGATGGAACGCAATTTTCCGATTGTCTTCTCCGGCCGCGGCCTCGACGCGCACGATCCCGGCCGGATTTTCGAGCTTTCGGCGGTATTGACGGCGCGAAAGGCGAGGCCGGTTCCCGCGCGTCGTCGCGGGAACCGGCGTTTCCGGGGTCAGCGGCGGAAATCGGCGCCTTGGCGTTCCACGGTCCGGACCAGGGCCGTCCATTCGTTTCTGCCATAAGCCTCGGTCAGGCGTATCTTGGAATAACGTTCCTTCGCCTTATCGATCACGTATTGCGCGATGGGCGCGATCTGACCGGTCATGGTGCGCGCCATGACTTCCAGTTCGCAGGAGCGTTCCATCATGTAAAGGCGATGCAGCGCGCCGTGCAGGGTCGGACCGAAGGACAGCAGGCCGTGGTTCAACAGCACCACGCAACTGCCGTGTTTGCAGGTCTTGCCCAGTTCCTCGCATTCCTCGACGCTCGCCGGGACGCCGTAGGGGTGATAGGCGACATCGTCGTAAATCTGGAGAACATCCTGGCTGATCGGGCGCAGACCGTCCTGCAGCAGCGACACGCCGGCGCCGGCGCGGGTGTGAGTGTGCAGCACGCAGTTCGCGTCGGGACGGGCTTTGTAAACGCCGCTGTGGATGATGAAACCGGCGTTGTTGAAGCTCCCGGCCTCGCCGAGCACGTTGCCGTCGATGTCCATTTTCAGCAACGACGACGCGGTCACTTCGTCGAACATTTCGCCGTAGCGGTTGATCAGAAAATGGTTGGGCTCGCCGGGGATACGGGCGGAAAGATGGGTGTTGATGGTATCGGTCCATCCGAAATAATGACAGATTCGATACAACGACGCGAGGTCGCAACGCGTCTGCCATTCGGCGTCGGACATTGTCTGGCGGTTCAACTGGATGGCGGCGGACATATGGGACTCCTCTTTCGCGATTGACCGCATCCTGCGCCGGGCCGCCGCGCGCGGCAAGCCGGACGCGCGGCCCGCGGCGGCGTTAATCGGCGCGTCAACACATTCTTAACGTCTTGGGCGGCAAAGTGGCGCGACCCGCATGCAACCAGGAGCGCCCGATGTTCACCCGCCTCACGGTCAGGACTTTGTTACAATCGACACTGCTGGCCCTCGCCACGATGGCGGTGGTGCCGTTATCGGCGCGGGTCTGGGACTCCTGGTCGGCGTTCAACGCCAGCGGCCGCATCGTCGCCGCGGCCGACGCTTCGGCGGATGCGTTTCAGGCGATGATCAACATTCGCTCCGACCGCAGCTCCACGCCGCGGATATGGAAGGAAAAGACCCCGCCCGCCCCGGACATGGTCAAATACGTGAAGGCGATGCAGGACGCGGAAATGGGCGCGTTACGCTCGTTGCAGGCGCGGCTCGCGGACATCGAATTCGCGGGGGCGGACCGGGTGCGCCCCGCGGTGCGCCGGACCTACGAGACCCTGACGGCGTTGCAGACCGAGTTTTGGGCGGGAATCCAGAACCCGGCCGCGTCGCGGCGGCCGGGGCTGAGCGAGGAATACACGCGCGAGGGCGAGACGTTGCAGACCCTGATGGAAGAGGTTTCGGCGGCGCTGTATGCCGGAATTCATCGTCAGGACGCCACGGTCGATCAATTGATGACGGTAAAGCAACTCGCGTGGATCGCGCGCGACCGCGCCGGGGACGCGATGGTGCTGATTTCCCGCGGTCTCGCCGCCGGGTCGTTGCCGGCGGATATTTACCGCAAATACGACACCAATCTTGGCGGCAGCCTCGGGGCCTGGCGCGGGATCGAGGATGTCATGTACGGCACCGAGGCGCCGCCCGCGCTGGCGCGGGCGATCGCGAACGCGAAGCAGGTGTATTTCGCGCCGGATTATAACGCGATGCGGGAGAAAACGCTGGCGGCCCTGGTTGCCGGCACCAATCCCGGCATTACCGCCAACGAATGGTCGATGATCGTGGTGCCCAAGCTCGGCGCGATGCTGGGTGTCGCGGAATCCGCGCTGGGCGCCGCGAAAGACCGCGCCGGCGCGATGCGGTCCGCCGCGCGGCAAACCATGATCGGGCAATCCGCCCTGTTGCTGCTGGTCATGCTGGGCGCCATCGGAGGCATCGCCGCCGTGCGAAGCCGCCTGATCCGGCCGCTGAACCAGGTGCGGGACGCGATGACCGGACTCGCCAACGGCACGGACACGGGAACCGTTTCGCTGCCCGTCCGCGACGACGAAATCGGTGCCTTGGTCCGCGCGCTACATGTCTTCCAGGACCAGGCGGCGGCGAAGACCACCCTGGAACGGGCCGAGCAGGCTTCGCAGGCCCGGGACGGGGCGCGCCGGGACAATCTGGAAACGGCGATCCGGTCGTTCGAGGACGGGGCCCGCGCCGCGCTCGACACGCTCAGCGGCGCGGCCTCGCGGATGACGGCGGCATCGACGGGAATGGAGACGATTTCGGCCCGCACCAGCGAGGGAGTGCAATCCGTGGCCTCCGCGGCCCATGAAACATCGGACAGCGTGACCGGGATCGCGGCGGCGACGGAGGAGCTGAGCGGCTCGATCGTCGAGATCGGCCGGCATGTGACCCATGCGACCGGTGTCACCCGCCGCGCGGTGGAGGAGACACGGCGCACCGACGCCACGGTGCGCGGGCTGGCGGAGTCGGCGGGGCGCATTGGCGAGGTGGTGCGTCTGATCAACGACATCGCCGGGCGGACCAACCTGCTGGCGCTGAACGCCACGATCGAGGCGGCGCGGGCGGGCGATGCCGGCAAGGGCTTCGCCGTCGTCGCCACCGAGGTCAAATCGCTCGCCAACCAGACGGCCAAGGCCACCGAGGAGATCGCGCGCCATATTTCCGAGGTCCAGGGTGTCACGGACGAGGCGGTGCAGGCGATCCACCGCATTGGCGCGACGATCGACGAGGTGGATGCGATCGCGACCTCGATCGCGTCGGGTGTCGAACAGCAGGGGGCCTCGACACAGGAGATCGCGCGCAACGTGCAACAGGCGGCGCAGCGAACCCACGAGATGACGGAGACGATCGCGCAGGTGTCGCGGGATGCGCGGGATGCGGATGGGACGGCGTCGAACGTGAAGACCGCCTCGGCCGCGGTCGCGGACGAGGCGGAGACGCTGCGTCATCGGGTCGATACGTTCCTCGCGGGGATCAGGGCCGCCTGACCTCCTCTCGGAGGTTCAGGTGCCGGAGGCGGCAGTGGTCAGACGACCCCCGCCGCTTTCAGTTTCGCGACTTCCTCCGGCGTCATGCCGCACAGAGTGCCCAGCAGCGCCTCCGTATGCTCGCCGAGCAGCGGCGGGCGCTGCACGGTGACCGGCGAGTCCGAGAGTTTGATCGGCGAGCCGACGGTCTGGTAGGTGCCGCGCACGGGGTAATCGACGTCGACGATCATGTCGCGCGCCCGCAAATGCGGGTCGGTCAGGACCTCGCCCGTGTCGAGCGTCGCGCCGCAGGGGACGCCGGCGTCGCCAAGGAGTTTCATAACCTCGTGCTTGGTGCGCTGCTTCGTCCAGTCCTCGATCAGCGCATTCAGCGTGTCGCGGTTTTCCCAGCGGGCGTCGGCCGTGGCGTAGCGTGGATCGTCCGCCAGTTCGGGCCGGCCGATGACGCCAAGAAACGGCTTCCACATCTGCGGTTGGGCGAAAATATAGACATAGTCGTTGGACCCGCCGGGGGCGCAGGGATACGTCGAGCCCGGGATGGTGCGGCCCAACTGGTTGCCTGAACGGCCCATCGGCTTGCCGGTGCGCTGGTGGTCGCGCAGGGACACACGGATCAGATTCACCACCGCGTCCTGCATCGACACTTCCACATGCTGGCCTTTGCCGGTGGTGTGGCGCTGTTGCAGCGCCGCCAGAATGCCGATCGCCATGTGCATCCCGGTGCCGGAATCGCCGATCGCCGGAAAGGTGAACGTCGGCGGATTCTCCGGAAACCCCGTCACGCTCATCGCGCCCCCCATCGCCTGGGCGATCGGCTCGAAGCTCTTGAAATCGCTGTACGGGCCGTAAGTCCCAAAACCCTTGATGGTCGCGTAGATCAAACGCGGGTTCAGTTTCGACAGAACCTCGTACCCAAGCCCGAGACGGTCGAGCGCGCCCGGACCGAAATTCTCAAGCAGCACATCCGACTGGGCGATGACCTTTTTGAACAGGTCCTTGCCCTCCTCGGTCTTCAGATTCAAAGTCAGGCTTTGTTTGTTGGCGTTCAGCACGAGGAAGAACAGGCTGTCGCTGTCCTTTATGTCGCGCATGTTGGTGCGCGCGACGTCGCCGCCCTTGGGTTCCTCGAGCTTGATCACATCGGCCCCCAGGAAGCCGAGAATCTGGGCGCAGGCGGGGCCCGCCTGGTTATGGGTCATATCGACGACACGAATGCCGGCCAGCGCCTGGCTCATGGTGGGCTTCCTCCGAATTGATCGCGAGAGCTTACAGAGGCTTCGGAGGCCGGTCGAGAATGGAAGGTCCGCCGCGGACGGGTATCGACCGGCGACCGCCACGCTGTCAGGCTCCGGCGTCGAACGAACAACCGGGCGGAGGCGGTCGTGGAGTGGACGCAATTGCAGCAGGAAGCCAAGGACAAGGGCTACCTGGTTTTCGCGATGAACCAGGCGGAGACCGTTCAAAGTACGGAGCCCGGTCCCTGGGGGGCTATCTCCGGTGGTTACTGCCTCGGTCTGAGCGCGACCTGGGCCGCGTTTGCGTACAAGGGCATGAAGTTCCCGGTGGAAGGGGACATTTGCGTCAATCCGCCCTGGCAGGCGACGGCGATACAGAACCTCGTGTCGGACTCGAACGGCATCACCCATTGGACTCAATACTGGCAACTGGGCGCCACGTACTGGCAATGCGGTCTTTCGAAAGGCCTGCGCGCCGAGCGCCACCATAAGCCCACGGCGAGCTTTCTGTGGTCGATCATGTCGAAGGCGTACGGCTGCTACGCGGTCACTCTCACCCGCGCGAAACAAGGCGGGGTCAAAGGCGGCGCGCACGCGATCTGCCTGCGTCACGCCCCCGACGACAGGTATCACCTGTTCGATCCGAACCGTTTCCACATCGTCGTGGACGACGCCGCCGCGTTTCGGGCGTTCGTCTCCCGGTATATCTATCTCATGGGTTATGAGAAGGACTACCCGTCGTTGACCGGCATCGTGGGCATCGCGCCGCATGTGAACGGCGGCCCCTGACCGCCGGTGGGCGCGAGGCTCCGCCGCCACGTGTTCGCGCCGCCACGGGTCCCCGCAACGGCGCGAACAAGGCGTTGGGACGGCTCTGGCCGCAGCCGCGCGATGGCGGCCGCCCGCGAAATCAGCCCTGACGGACTTTCATCCGGGGGTTTTTCTTGTTGATCACGTAGACGCGACCACGGCGGCGCACCACGCGGCAGTTTTTGTCGCGGATTTTGGCCGACTTCAGGCTGTTACGTACTCTCATGGCAAGCGTCTCTGTCCTGGGCGATCGAAGGCGCGGGGGATAGGGGGCCGGGGCGGTTATGTCAAGCGTCTCAGGCCGATTCACGCGCGCGCGAGGCGGCGCATTCGTTGTAAGATCGGCGCCGCGGGCGCGTCGGGTCCCCGCGAAAGCTGGAAAGGAGCCCGGACCATGACCGTCCGCATCAACCGCGCCATAGAGTTGTTGGCCCAGGATCAGGCGATTTATTACGATGGGCCGCACAGCGGGCATGTGCTGACCTATGACCAAGGCCGGAAAGACGCCGCCACCTGGGCCGATTATATCAACGTGGGCATGGAACACGGCGCGTTCGATATGACCGGACTCGCCGAATACATGCGCGGTCTGGTGGACGGCGGGCCGGCGCGATCCGGGCACCGTTGCCCGGCGATTATCGTGGAGGCACCGGTCAACGGAATCGACGAAAACCACGTTCGCACCAGCGCCTGGCAGTTCCGGCAGATTCTCGGGCGCGGGGTGCATGGGATTTTGCTCTGCCAGGCCGAATCGGCGGCGGCCACGCGCGCGTTCGTCGAGTCCTGCCGTTACCCGCACAACCTGAACGGGGTGGACCCCGCCCTCCCCTCCCCCGAGGCGCGGCTGCGCGGCGCGGTCCGTCCCCCCAGCCTGGGGCCGCTGCTGGGGATCGGCACGCGCGGGCGGGGGTCGGAGGAAACTGCGGCGCCGGTCTGGGGCATCGGGCGGGAAGACTATATGAGTCGGTGCGATCCCTGGCCGCTGAACCCGGCGGGCGAGCTGTTGCTGGGCGTCAAGCTGGAAAGCCCCGAGGGCATCGCCATGGCGGATGAGATTTGCGCGGTCCCGGGGCTGGGGTTCGCGGAAATGGGTCCGGGGGATTTGTCGTTGTCTTTGGGCAGTCCGAAGATCATGCGGGATCCCTATTCGCCGTCGTTGCAATACGCGCGGGATAGGGTGCTGGCGGCGTGTAAGCGGAACGGGATCGCGTTTTTGGAAGGCTGTTCGCCGGGCAATATCGCGGCGCGGTTGGATGAAGGCGTCCGGGTGATCGCGGGCCACGATCCGGAAACGGCGCGCGTGGGGCGGGCGCATCAGCGGCGGACGATGCCGGCTTAGGGGGCGGGGCGCTTCGGCGACAGCGAGGAACAGCGGCTCCGTTTGAGGCACGCGCCGTATGGCCCGCGAAGACATACCAAGACGGGATCGTCTGGCGCGCTCAGAGCGGCGCTATCGCCCGATACCATGCCAGCGGACGAGGCGTAGCGCGCCCAGTTGAAACAGGCGCAGACGGAACAGCCATAATTCGGCCTCCTGCACGAAGGCCATCGCCTGCCGCCGGGCCGGGCGTTCTTCCTCCATCCGGCGGACCGCCGCGCGCCAGCCGAGCAAGGCCTGATGGATATGGCGCTCCGACAGATCCTCGACGACGCGAACATCGAAGCGGAGGCGCTTCAGGACCCGCGTGATCGTCGTCTCGGACGGGATCGCGCGGGGGTCGCGGCGGTCGAGGCGGGCCCAATGCGCGACGGTCGGGTCCGAGGGGTCGAGCGGGGTGTCGGCGACGACCTGAAGCATCGCCAGATGGCCGCCCGGTTTCAGCGCCTGGCCGATCGCGGCCAAGGTTTGCTCGACCGGATTGTCGCGCAGCGGTTCCAGCGCGATGCCATGATGGTGGAATTTCTTGCGGAAGACCGGATCGGCCGGGTTCCACAGGCCGATCGGCGCGCGCTTCGTCAGTTTGGAACGGGCGATGAAGGTTTCGGCCTCGGCGGTCAGCGCGAGGTCGTTCTCGAAACCGCTTACCCAGACGCCGAGTTGACTGGCCAGCGCGCGGGACGGCCCGCCGGCGGCCGCGCCGACCAGTAGGAGGCTGGAGGCGGACGACAGGCCGAGCGGTTTGGCGAGCCGAAGGATTTCGAGGTCGCCGCCGGGCGTGTGGAAGCCTTCGCCCCAAAGACTGGCGGCGGCGCGCAGGCGCTCCGATGTCCAGATGGAGGGCACGGCGATGGGCCGCGCCACGCCATCGTGCAACACGGCGGGGGGGGCCATCGACATTGCCGCGGCCTCGATGTCCGCCAAGGGGGGCGGCACGCGAAGCAACATGCGGTCGGGCAGTCCAAACCAGTTCAGCACCGCGGAGAGCGCCATCGCCAGTACCTCCATTCGCCAGTATGGCGGCGAATGGTTGACGAAGCGTTTATATCCGGCGCGGGATCAGTGAAATTCGGTCAGGACATAGCGGACGGTCTCCGATCCCACGACGCGCGGCTTGTGCCGGTGTTCGGGGCCGGCGGGGATATGGAGCATGTCGCCGGGCCCGGCTTCCACGGTCATGCCGTCGAAACGATAGGCGATGCGGCCCGACAGCACGAAGATGGAATGCCCGGTTTCGCACCATGCGGGTTCCGGCGCGTCCGGCGGATCGGGCGCGCGCTCCTGATAGCGAAGGGCGATGCCGAAGCCCGAGACGGCCTCGCGCAGTTTCAGCCGGTCGTTGACCTGGAGCAGCGGGTGATCGGCGGCGCGGAAGAGATAGGGGTTTTGGGTCATGGCGGGCAGGATGCCCGTCCCGGCGCCGGCGGGCAATCTGGACAGGGCAAGGCGTGGCGCGTAACGCTGGCGCGACCTCAATCCAGGGAAACTCAGCAATGAATTTCGATTTCACCGGAACGCCGCCCGAAAACGTTTACAAATTGCTGGTGGCGACGATCGGGCCTCGCCCGGTCGCGTGGGTGACCACCAAGGACACCGACGGCACCGTGAACGCCGCGCCGTTTTCCTTCTTCAACGCGATGTCGGGCAATCCGCCGGTGCTGGCCTTCGGGATCGGCGGGCGCGGGCCGGGCGACGTGAAGGACACCGGCGGCAACATCCGCCGCACCGGGCAGTTCGTGGTCAATCTGTGCAGCTACGATCTGCGCGAGGAAATGAACATCACGGCGATCGACTTCCCGCGCGGGATCGACGAGTTGAAGGAAGCCGGCCTGACGACCGCGCCCTCGACCCGCATCGACGTGCCCCGTATCGCCGAGGCGCCGGTGGCGTTCGAGTGCGAGCGTCTGGTGATCGTCGATGTCGGCATCGACCGGGCCGTGGTGTTGGGCAAGGTGCTGGCGGTGTATGTGCGCGACGATTGCGTGCTCGACGCGGAACGTTGCTATATCGACACGCCGAAGCTGGATCTGATCGGGCGTCTGCACGGCGCGGGCTGGTATTCGCGCGTCACCGACCGGTTCGAACTGCCGCGTATCGCGCTGGACCAGTGGCCGGCGCGCAAGGCGGAACGGGCGGCGAAGTAAGTCCAACGCAGCGGGAGGAAACCCCATGGGTAAAATCATCGTCGCGGACAATCCGCTGAACGAAATGACCATCGCGCGCGATTTGTTGCCGCCGTCGCTGGACGCGGTGATGGCGAAGCATGGCAGTCCGGAATTCGACGCCGCGCTGGCGGACGCCGAGTGTCTGGTCGGCTTCGGCGACGGCACGATGGACGACGCGTTTTACAAGCGCGCGCCGAAGTTGAAGCTGGTGCAGTTGTTGTCCGCCGGATACGACCGGATCGACATCGAGGCGGCGCGGCGCGCGGGCGTGCCGGTCTGCAACAATGGCGGGGCGAACTCGACGGCGGTGGCGGAGCACGCGATCCTGTTGATGCTGGCGGTCAGCCGCCGGTTGACGTGGCAGCACGCGAATGTCTCCGGCGGGCGCTGGCGCGGGAACAACTCGTCCGAGGTCAAGCTCTTCGAAGTGTATGGCAAAACTCTCGGGATTGTCGGATTGGGCACCATCGGCCGGAAAGTCGCGCGGCTGGCGCGGGCGTTCGGGATGAACGTGCAGTATTACGATGTGAACCGGCTCAGCGAGGAGCATGCCGAGCAGATCGGGGTGCGGTTCGCGCTGCTGGAGGAACTGCTGAAATCCTCCGACATCGTGTCGCTGCATGTACCGCTGCTGGCCTCGACGAAGCACATGATCGGGACGGAGCAGTTGAAGGCGATGAAGCCGTCGGCGTTCCTGATCAACACCTGCCGTGGTCCGGTGGTGGATGAGCCGGCGCTGACGGAGGCGTTGGGCAACGGGACGATCGCGGGCGCTGGTCTGGATGTGTTCGACCAGGAGCCGCCGCAGCCGAACAACCCGATCCTGACTCTGCCGAACGTGGTTCTTACGGCGCATTTCGCGGGTCCGACCTGGGATACGCAGTTCTCCCGGTTCCGCAACGCGTTCGACAATTGTCAGCGGGTGATGCGCGGCGAGAAGCCGTTGTGGATCATTCCCGAGCTTCAGGACTGATCGCCGGGCGGCGCTGGCCGGGGGCGGAAGCTCCGGCCGGCGCCGTCGCGTGCGCGACGCCGAGTCCGGTGCCGATCAGGGCCGCGCCGGCGAGGTGGTAGAGGTCGAACGATTCCCCGAGAAACGCGACCGCCATGACCCCGCCGAACAGGGGCATGAGGTGGGTGGATTGTCCGGCGCGAGCGCCGCCGATCAATTGCACGCCGCGATTGAAAAACAGATAAGAAACAAACGACGGTAGCACGGCCATATAGGCTATGCCCGCGTAATTGGTCCAATGATCCTGTATATACGAGCCAGAGGCGAGTTCCCAGGCATAGAAGGGCGCCACCATGATGGCGCCCAGTCCCATGGCGGCCTGCATGAAGCTGAGCGGGTGGACCTCGGGCCGGCTGCGCAGCAAAACGATGTAGAGGCCGTAGATCGCCGCCGCGCCGAGAATCCACAGATCGGCGTAGTGAAACATCAGGCGCGACAGAGCGTCCAGGGATCCATGCGCGGCGATCCACGCGACTCCCGCCGTCGACAGCGCGATCCCCGCGATCTGGCCCGGTCCTGGGCGTTCCCGGAACAGCGCCAGGGCCCAGACGGTCACGATCAGCGGCAAAGACGACTGCAAAAGCAGCACATTGAGGGCGGTCGTGTGCGCGAGCCCGATATAGGCGACGGTGTTAAAGAACGCGATGCCGGTGGCGGCCAGCGCGAGCATGAGTTTCCAGTGTGCCAGCAGGACGCGCCAATCGTTCTTAAGGTGTGGCCAGGCGAACCATAGCGCGACACAGAACGCGCCGGTCCAGCGCCAGAAGGACAAAGCAATCGCCGGGACGGGGCCCAGTATCGCTCGCCCAACGACGATATTTCCGGCCCAAAACAGATTACAAAGAATCAACAAAGTCCAGGCGGAATTCCAGGCTCTCGTCATGACACCAATCCAGTTGTCCGCCGCGTTCGAAACGGCCCAGGAACGTGATTCGCGCCAAACCTTGGCGACGACATCGCGATGCAGGCGGGCTCAAGGTCTGTATCACGATTTGTCTTGGCCCTGGGCGAGAATAATACGTGATTTTCCCGTTAGGGCCTGAGCAGGAACGCTAACGAATCAACTTTGGTCCCGAAAGGCAAGACCCCGAACCGGTTCCATTCGTTGCGCGTCATGGTCCAGGACCGGGCGCGCCAGGCCGTCGCGGGCGCGGTTCCGCGCCGCGCCCGCCCCCCGATCGAACCGGGAGGCGACAAGGGGCAACACCCCGCGCCAAAACGCGAACCGCCGGCACCGCGCCGAGATCGCGTGACGGCGGCGATTCTGGGCTGTATAGGGTGCCCTGCTATCTGGACGCGGCCATTCACCCAGGACGACAGGAGCCCGCCATGCTGGACCTTTTCGGTATCGTGTTCAGTTCAACCATCATGCTGTTGGTGATTGTCCGCGCGATTCAGTTGGACCTCACGCAACCATGGTTCAGCCCGAAGCATACCACGCCCGACAGTTCCGGCTTGCGGCTCCGCCCGAATTCGGTGGCGAACCAGGCGCGGGCGCAAGCGGCGCAACGAGACCGGACGCGCTCGCTTTGACCGGTTGGGCTTTACACGCCATGCCGTTCCGGATCTGAAGCGGGAGACGACGCGCCGTGCTCCGCACCATCTGGCTGGTGGCTCTCTATGTCGCGATCCTCGGGATTGGCGCGACCACGCCCTTTGTCCTCACGCTGGGCTATGTCTGGGTCGATACCTTCCAGCCCCAATCGGTCGCGTATTTCATCCTGAATCAGATCCCCGTGGCGTTCATCATGGGCGCGGCGGCGTTCGGGTCGTATTTTTTGATGGACCGCCGGTCTCCGCCGCCGCTTTTCCTGCCGCATGCCATGATGGCGATGTTGGCGATATGGCTGACCGCCACGTTGCTATGGGCCGAAGTACCGGACCGCGCCTGGGTGAAATGGGACTGGGCGTTCAAGGCGATGGTATTCGCCGCGTTTGTCCCGTTGGTGATACGCTCCCGCGTGCAGATCGAGGCGTTCGCGCAGACATGGGTGTTCTCGCTGGCGGCCAACTTCGTTCCCTTCGGCCTGAAAACCCTCATATCCGGAGGCGGTTATGGCGTGAATCTCGGTCTCCAGGGGGGAAATTCCGGTCTCGCGGAAGGCGGGTTTCTTTCGACGGTCTGCCTCATGGCGGTGCCGCTCGCCCTTTATCTGGGCAAGCACGGGCAATTGATTCCGCGGCTGCCCATGATGCCGCTGGCCTACGCGGGCGTGGCGATTCTGGCGGTGGCCACGGCGATCGGCACGCAGGAACGCAGCGCCCTGGTCGGCCTCGCCGCCGTCGCTTTCTATATGTTCCTGCGTTCACGGCGGAAGATTTTGTATGTCCTTGTCGCGGGTGCCGCGGGCGTGGTGCTTTTAAGCCTGACCGCCGGCAACCTGGATCGGGCGCATACTATCCGCGAATATCAGACCGAGGGTTCGGCCCTGACGCGTATCCTGGTCTGGCAATGGACCTTGAACTACGTGGCGTCTCGCCCGTTCGGCGGCAGTTTCGACGCCTACGCGGTAAACACCATCGTGATGCCGCCAGACGCGTCGAATCCCGGCGGATATGTGCAGAACGGCCGCGCCTGGCACAGCAGCTATTTCGAGATGCTGGGCGAACTGGGATGGCCGGGTTTGGCGATGTTTTTGATCGCCATCGGGTCGAGTTTTTTCTCGTTGATCAAACTGTCGAAGAAATGCCGGCATTCGCCAGAGCTGGCCTGGGTTGCCGACATGTCCGACGCGGTGCAGAGCGGGATGCTGGTGTTCATGACCTCTGGCGCTTTCGTCAGCCTCGCGTTTCAGCCGCATTTATGGTATTTCGTCGGCATGGGGATCAGTTTGCGGGCCTATGTTTGGCATGCCGAACGCGCGCGGCATGTGCCGATCGCGGGATGGCGCAGCGTGGCGCAAAGCGGCGGCGGAGGCTGGAAACCGCCATCGGACACGCGCGCGGTCCCTGCCGGGAACCCCGGGTGGCGCGGCAGCGGTGCCGCTCGGCGCCAAGGTTCCTGAAGCGAGAGCTGTTATCGGGTGGGCACCGGGCTCCATCGCGCCACCGCGCGCTCCAGCGTCTGGCGCCACCAATGCTTGCTCCGTTCCACCGGCGGGCCCAGCAGGACGATCGCGGCCAGGGTCAGGGCGACCGCGCCCCAGCCGGCGGTTCGCGGCAGGAACGCCGCGCAGAGATGCAACAAAGGCGCGTGGAACAAATAGGCGGCGAAGCTGATGCCCGCACACCAGCGTATGGCGCCTTGGGCGGCCTCCAGCGGCAGATATTCCGCGATCCGGCGAGCGCCCCAGAGATGCGCGGCGACGACCAGGCCGAACAGCCAATCGTACCAGAACACCCTCGCCTGACCGAGATGTAGGTAGATCCAGGGGTCGATGTTTCGTTGCATGAACCCGATGGGGCCGTTGTACGACGTCGTCGCCAGGACCCATCCCATTGTGGCGAAGCCCAGGGCGAAAAGGGCTGTGGCGGTTGGGAGCGAGGGGGCGCGCAGACGCGGCGATCGCTGGAGCGCGACGCCCGTGAGCCATACGGGCAGCAGGACGAGGGCTTTCGGTCCGGCCAGGAGCGCGGCGGCGGTGGCGGCGGCGGCACGCCGGCGGCCGGGGGGGATGAAAGCCCAGGCGGCGAAGAGGATATAGTACCAGAATTCGGCGCAGAGGGACCAGACGACGCCATTGGAGAAGGGCTGGATGCTAACCCAGGTTTCCGACAGGAACAGCAGCAGCGCGCCGGCGCGGATCGCGGGGTAGTCGTGGTGGATATGCGCGTAGGCATCGGGCACGGTCCCGAGGGCGCGGCCCGCGAGGTCGCAGACGATCGTCAGGATGAGAGCGGGCACGACCACCGACCACAGGCGCGCGAAGCGAGAGATCAGGAAAACGCGTGCCGTGGTTTCCCGGGTTTGCGCGACATGGCCGATGACGAGGCCGGAGAGCACGAAGAACACCATGACCGCCTGATGTCCCCAACGCGGTGCGCCGGGCATGTCGAACAGCGGCGGCGCGTGGTCGATGACGACGACAAAGGCCGCCAATGCCCGGACGAGGTCCAGGTACAGCGAGTATCGGTGGGTCATCCGGTCCTTTCATGAGAGTCGGTATCGCGCGGGGATTGAAGCCGCCGCACCGGATTCATGCAATGCGCCGTCGCGTCAGCCGGTGTCTTTCACCCGCCAGAACACGTTCGCCATGGTATCCGCGACATCCAGGAAGCGCATCTGCACCCAGTCGAGGAACTCGTGCAGGCCGCGCGCGAGGATTTCGTCGATCGTCTGGTCCATGGCGGCGGCGCGCAGGTCTTCCAGATGCTCCAGGACGGTATTGGCGCCACGCAGGCCATAACCGGAGCCGAGCTGCATCAGGTAGGTTTCGATCTGGTGCACGCTTTGCACGATCGAGCGTGGAAAAGAATGGTTCAGCAGCAGAAACCCGGCGACGGAGGCGGGGGTCATGCCGCTGGGGTACACTCTTCGAAAAGCGTGATATCCGGCCGCCGCGCGCAGCACCGCGTGCCATTGATTGACGTCCTGCGCGCCGCCGACATCGGCGACGGATGGAAATAACGTATGATATTTGATATCCACGAGGCGCGAGGTCTGATCGCCGCGTTCGAGGTATTTGCCGATGGAATAAAACGCCCATCCCTGATCGCGGAAGAAGGTGCCCTCGGTGATCCCGGCATGGGCCTGGCAGCCCTCTTTCAAAAAGGAGCAGATGCGGGACACGTCGGAGGGGCGCGGTGTGTCCGCCATCAGCTCGCGCGCGCGATTGTAGAACATGTTGATCTGCGCCCACATTTCCGTGGAGATCATCGGACGCAACGTGCGGGCGTTTTCGCGGGCGGCGAACAGCGAGGCGGAAATCGAGGTCGGGTTTTCGCGGTCGGTCAAATAAAACCGCAACACGGTTTCCGCCGTGGCGGTGCCGTATTTTTCCAGAAACCGTTCCTCGTCGGCGTTGATCTGCACGACCGACCGCCATCCCGACTGGTCGGCGCCATGGCGGACGAAGGTTTCGGTGACCTCGAGGATACGAGCGAGGTTTTCGACCCGTTCCATATAGCGCGCCAGCCAGAACAGACATTCGGCATAGCGCGACAGCAGCAACAGGCCGCCGCGGTGCATCATGACGTCGCTCATTCCAGCACCCATGTGTCTTTGGAGCCGCCGCCCTGAGAGGAATTGACGACCAGGGATCCTTCTCTCAGGGCCACGCGGGTCAGGCCGCCGGGCAAAACCCAGGTGGATTTGCCGGTCACCGCGAAGGGGCGGAGATCGACGTGCCGCGGTGCCAGGCGATCGCCGATCAGGGTGGGGGACACGGACAGACCGATGGTTGGCTGGCTGATATAATTGGCGGGATCGGCCAGCAATTTCTCGCGGAATGCCTCCACTTCCGCCCGCGTTGCCCGCGGTCCGACGATCATGCCGTATCCCCCGGATTCGCCAACGGGTTTGACGACGAGTTCCGGCAGATGTTCCAGCGTGAAGGCGAGACCTTGCGGTTCGCCGCAGATATGGGTTTCGACGTTGGACAGGATCGCGTCCTCGGCCAGATAGTATCGGATGATACGGGGCATGTAGGCGTAGATGGCCTTGTCGTCGGCGACCCCGGTGCCGACGGCGTTGGCGATGGCGACCTTGCCGCGGCGCCAGACGTCGATCAGGCCGCGCACGCCCAGCATGGAGTCGGGGTTGAAGACATCGGGGTCGAGAAACTCGTCGTTCAGGCGGCGGTAAATCGCGTGCACGGGGGCGAGGCCGGCGGTGGTGCGCATCCAGACGCGGCCGTCCTCGACGATCAGGTCGCGGCCTTCGACCAGGGGCACGCCCATTTCGCGGGCCAGGAAGATGTGTTCGAAATAGGCTGAGTTATAGATACCGGGCGACAGCAGCACGACACGGGGTTCGGCGTCGCCGGAGGGCGCGATTTCGGTCAGCGCGGTATGGAGGCGCATGCCGTAATCGCCCACGGGCCGCACCGGGATACCGTCGAACAGGTCCGGAAACATGCGCGCCATCATGTGGCGGTTCTCGACCACATAAGACACGCCGGAGGGGGTGCGGGCATTGTCCTCCAGCACGAGGAAGCCGCCGGTTTCGTCGCGGATGATATCGGTTCCGCAGACATGGACGTAGGTGCGATGGGGCACGTCGAGGCCGATCATTTCCGGCCGGTAATTGGAATTTCCAAGCACGAGGTGTTCGGGCACGATCTTGTCGCGGAGAATGTTCCGGTCGTGATAGATGTCCCAGAGAAAGGCGTTCAGCGCGGCGACACGCTGGCGGACGCCGCGTTCGATCGTGTCCCACTCGGCGGGCGTCAGGACGCGGGGGATGAGGTCGAAGGGCAGAATGCGGTCGATCGCGTCGCGGTCGGAATACACCGTGAAGGTGATGCCGAGATTGTAGAGTTCCGACTCGGCGATCCCGGCGCGGCGCTTGAGGTCGTCCGGCGCGATTTGCGCGATGCGGCGCGCGATTTCGGCGATCCGCGGATCGCGCGCGGCGCCATCCATCATCTCGCAGTAAAAGCGGCCTTTGTCGTAGGCCGTCAGAAGGCCGGGGGGAATCTCGGGCAGGACGGTCATCGGCAAGGTTTCCCGGCGGTGCGCATGGGCGAGTGTAGCATTATTCCGGCTGGTTACCATGCAAGACGGAGGCCACTCGCCGTTTTCGTGGAAATCGCCGCGCCGCGCGGCCGAACTGGCGCGGGGCCGCCAAAAGAAAGGGCGCCGCGTTCCCGCGGCGCCCGTTTCGTAAGCATATTCCCCGGTGGATCAGGCGAGGTTGGCTTTGAAGAAGTCCAACGTGCGCTGCTGCGCCAGGTCGTAATCGGGCTTGCTGTAGCTGCCACGCTCGTCGCAACCGAAACCGTGCTGCGCGCCCATATAGACGTAGACGTCCACTTTCGGCTGCGCCGCGCGGACGGCGTCGACGTCGTTCATCGGGATGGAGCCGTCTTTTTCGCCGAAATGCATCTGCGTCGGGCAGCCCGGCACTTCGTTCTTGGTGCCGGGAATGCCGCCGCCGTACCAGCAAGACGCCGCGGCGAAGCTCTTGGAGCGTGTGGCGCCCCACCAGGAGGCGGTGCCGCCGAAGCAGTAACCGACGATGCCGGTTTTCGCCTTGCCCAGATGTTTGGCGGCCGCGTCGATGTCGAGCATCAGCTTCGTGTCGTCGAGCTTCATGCGGACATCGCGTCCCCGCGCGATATCGTCGGCGGTGTAACCCACTTCGAAGTTCTTTTCGGCGCGGTCGTAAACGCAGGGCGCGATCACGGAATAGCCGGCGGCGCCGAAGCGGTCGGCCATGTCGCGAATGTGATGATTGACGCCAAAGATTTCCTGGATGACGACGATGCCGGCCTTGGCGTCCGCCGGACCCGTGACATAGGCGTCGAAGACGAAGCCGTCGCTGGATGTAATCCGAATGGTCTGGCCCATGGTATCCTCTCCTTTTTCGATGAAGCGGTGTGCTCGATCTCGTGGGGCCAGGATCACGGTACGGGGGGTCTCGTCAACCTCCCTTGCGCCGGAATGGCGGGACATTACTGTGACGGCGCACGAACGGAGGACGCCATGGAACTGACAGCCGCCCAGCGCGCGGCGTACGAGCGCGACGGATTTCTGGTTTTTCCGGATCTTTTCTCGCGGGCCGAACTCGCGGTGCTGCGCCAGGAGGTCGCGCGGCTGGAAAACATCCACGCCGAGGAAGTGGTGCGCGA
>CANJJS010000075.1 GCA_947474705.1 Acetobacteraceae bacterium
GAACCCCCAGGGTCACCGCCGCCGCGCCGGACCAGAACAACCAGAACGCCTTGCGCGATGCCGAAACATAAACCGGTGCCACCATCGCGATCCCCTTTGCGCCGCGTTATCGCGACTCAGGGTAAATGCAAACGCAACGAGGTAAAGAACATTTTTGTCACGTGTGTCGCGCGAGGTTGGGCCACGTCGTGGAATATAAATTTTCATTCGCGTGAATTTTTATACGCGGTGGAGGCCGGTTTCGTATTTTTCGTGCATCGACGCGCGCGCGAACTCGTTCCGGAGACGGTGCGCGGATTAAAACCATCGGGTGCCACCGCCCGGTCCATCCGCGCCGTATCGGAGCGGTCCGCTCGCGTCCCCCGAGAGCGTCGCGTTATCGGGTCCGGTCCCGGAACCTTCCCGCCGGCATTACAAAGCCGGCGGCGCGAAGCACGGTAAACTCCGTACCGCGGACTCGGCGCGCCGGCGCGCCTCGTCCTCGCCGGGCGGCGGCGCGAGGCGCATCAGCATGCGAACCAGCAACCCCTCGTCCAGCAGCACCGCCAGAAACAACTCGGCCGTTTCGCCCGGATCGCCCGATCCAATCAGACCCTGGGCCCGCGCCGTCGCGAGCAATCGGGTCAGGGCCTCGGTCGTCCCCGCGCGGCCCAGACGGTCCAGCGTGGCGGCGAGGTCGGGCGCGTTCTCCGCCTCCTGAATGGCCAGACGATAGGTCGCCAGCACCTCGGGCTCGCCGAGTTCGCGGAGCAGCGTCATCCCATACCGGACCAGGGTCTCTCGCAACGCGTGAATGTCGCGGGGCATCGGAAGCGACAAAGGCCGCGACATCCGTTCCGCCCGTTCCGCCACACAGGCGGCCAGCATCGCCTGCTTGCTTCCGAACTGCGTATAAAGGTCCCGTTTCGAAACCTTGGCCAGACGCGCGATTTGGGCCGTGCTCGCGCCGGTATAGCCGTGCCGTGTGAAGGCCGCGAAAGCCGCCTCCAGAATGCGATCGCGTATCGAAACGGCGGGGGCGGACATGAAATTCCTTGACATGGTACCGGCGGGTACCGTACGCGAGATATCGGGTACCGTGCGGTACCAGCAAGGATATAGCGTCCCATGCGCGAAAACGCCACATCTTCTTCGGCGCGTCCGCCGGTCGTCCGGCTGGATCGGGTCGCCCGCGTCTATCGCAGCGGCGCGATCGAAGTGCCCGCGGTGCGGGATATCTCGCTCGACATCCCAGGCGGGGTATTCGGCGTCATCGCGGGCCCATCCGGCAGCGGCAAGACGACTTTGCTCAACATGATCGGCTGCATCGACAAACCGGACAGCGGCCGGGTAGAGGTCCAGGGACAGGATGTCGGCCTGCTGGCGGACGACGCGTTGTCGGATTTTCGCGCCCGCCACATTGGGTTCGTGTTCCAGTCGTTTAACCTGATCCCGGTGCTCTCGGCGTTCGAAAACGTCGAATACCCGCTGTTGCTGATCGGCGTACCCGCGGCCGAGCGGCGACGCAGAACGCTGGAGATTCTGGACGCCGTCGGCCTGTCCGCGCAGGCGGGCCGGCGGCCCGACGAACTCTCCGGCGGGCAAAAACAACGCGTGGCGATCGCGCGGGCATTGGTGAAGGAACCCGCGCTGGTCCTGGCCGACGAACCAACGGCGAACCTGGACAGCGTCACCGGCGCGGCGATCGTCGCGACCATGCGGCGCATGCAGGCGGCGTGCGCCACCAGCTTCGTGTTTTCGACCCACGACGCGCGCCTGCTGGCGGAGGCGGACCTGACCTTTTCGATCGCCGACGGGATGCTGGTGCCATGATGGTTCGCCTCGCGCTTCGAAATATTTCCCGCAACCGGCGCCGCTCCCTGACGACCGCGTCGCTGGTGGGCATGGGCGCGGCGGGATTGCTGCTGTTCGGCGCCTTCATGATCTATATCTTCTCCGGCCTCGAAACCGGGATCGTCCAGGCCGGCGGCCATCTCGTCGTGCACCGGTCGGGATATTTCTTGTTTGGACCGGGCAATCCCGCCGCCTACGGGATCGACGATCACGAGGCCGTAATGCGAGAAATCCGGAACGACCCGATTTTGCGCCCAATGATCCGGGTCGCCACCCCGACACAGGCCCTGGTCGGAATCGCCGGCAATTTCGCGGGCGGCGCCAGTACCTCGAAAACTTTCTTCGGCATCGGCGTGGTCGGCGCCGACCGGGAGAAAATGCGGACATGGGACGAACACGGCGCGAGCCGCCCCTATGTGCCGGACAACCGGCTGAACGATCCCAACGCCGCCCGCGGCGTTATCGGCCGCGGCGTCGCCCGGATCCTCGGTTTATGCGGCAAACTGCGCGTGCCGGATTGCCCCGATCCCGAACCGAGACCGAACGCGAGCGACCCGAACGGCCCGCCGCTCGATCCCGCGCTGACCGCCCTGGCGCAGGAAGAACGGTCCGGCGAGGCCGCCGCCGTGGTTGGCACATATATCGAATTGTTGTCGGCGACAGCCTCCGGCGCGCCCAATATCGTCAGCCTGGAAGTGGCCGGCGTCGATACCCAAATGGTCAAGGAAATCGACGACAACCACATCGCCCTGCCCCTGAGCCTCGCCCAGCGTCTGGTCTACGGCCGCGGCGAGCCGAAAGTCACGGGTCTCGTTCTGCAGCTCCACCATACAAGAGATGTCCCGGACGCGCGCGCCCGCCTCACGGCATTGATCGAAACAAAGCACTGGCCGCTGGAAGTGCGCGACTTTCGGGAAATGAACCCGTTCTTCGTACAGGTCACCCGCATGTTCGACACGATCTTTCTGTTCCTGGCCCTGATCATGGGCGTCATCGTGCTGTTCGCCGTGGTGAATACAATGACCATGAACGTGCTGGAACGCACCAGCGAAATCGGCACGATACGGGCCATGGGGGTACGACGCGCCACCATCCGCCACCTGTTCGTACTCGAAGGCGCCATTCTCGGCGGACTGGGCGCGACACTTGGCGTGGCGATCGCCTTCGCGGCGATCTGGCTGATCAACCACGCCGGGTTCCGATGGATGCCGCCCGGTCATACCGATCCCATCCCGTTCCAGTTGGTTTGGCCCACCCGGCCTGGCCTGCTGCTGGGAACCTGGTGCGGCCTGGTGGCGGTCGCGACCCTGGCGTCGCTCCTGCCCGCCAATCGCGCCGCGCGAAGCCGCATCGTTGACGCGCTACGCCATGTCTGACACAGGGGCCGCCATGCGCTGTTTATTTTGCATTATGGTTATGGTCTGTCTCGCCGGCATCCCGGCCGCGTGGGGACAATCCGCGCGGGACATCGTCGCCGCCGCGGATCGGGTACGCAATCCCTCGGAACCGTACCGCACGCGTCTGACGATCACCGAGTATGTACAGACCAAACCGCGGGATCAAACCGTCATCGTCGTCTGGTCCAAGGAAGACCCGGCGACACGTCAGTTCCGCAATTTGGTCCGGTATGTCGAACCGCCCCGCGACCTGGGCAAACTGGCCTTGCTGGATGGCCAGAATCTGTGGTTTTACGATCCGGCGGCGAAAGCCAGCGTGCGGGTTTCGACCCAACAGCGGCTGGTGGGACAGGCGTCAATCGGCGATGTTCTGACCGTCAACCTGGCGGTGGATTACACGGCCACGATCCTTGGCGAAGAAACGATATCGGACGGGGACCGGCAGCGGAGGAACTGTTGGCATCTGGATCTGCGTGCGGCGAACACGTCCGCCGTCTATAGCCAGGTGGAATATTGGGTTGAACGTGGAACATTCCGTCCCATCAAGCAGAAGTTTTATTCCGACAGCGGCCGGGTGCTGAAGGCTTTGTATTACCGGTCCTTCGCGCCCAGGATGGGCGTGGAACGGCCGGGCGAGGCGGTGATCGTCGATGCCGTCGATGCCTCGCTTGTCACGACGGTTCGTTTCGACATGCCGGTGGCACAGATTATTCCGGATGCCTGGTATCAACGCGATTATTTGCCGCGGGCGAAGCCGGAATGAAAATGGCATGGACATGGGTGCTGGCGGGAGTCTTGCTTGCCGGTCCGGTCCATGGCGCCAGCGAGGACGCTGATTTGGATCGTGTGCCGCCGCCGGTGGAGGCCCCGCCGCCGGCCGGCGCCGCGACGGCGAAAGACGTCAATTACATGGGAAACGACTTCGCCTTTTTCGGCCAGAGGAAAAATCTGCCCGTTCCGTTCCCGCCGCCCGATTCCGCGAGTTGGCGAAACTGGCTGTTTTTGGACATGCGCGACGAATGGCGCGCGAGCCCTTCGTGGCGCCTGAGTTACAGCGGGCGTCTGAATTTCATTGTCTCGAACAACATTCCCGCCGTCAGCCGCGGCAATGTCCGGCACGATTTGCGCGAGTTGTTCGCGGAATGGCACCCCGTCGAATCCATTTGGATCGATGTGGGCCGGATCAATTTCCGGAATGGCGTGGCGCTGGGATTTAATCCGACCGACTTCTTTCGCGCCGGTTCGGTCGTCGATCGTCTGACCGCCGACCCTTCCGTGCTGCGGGAGGACCGGCTTGGCACGGCGATGCTGTCCGGACAGTTTCTGTTTTCCGCCGGTTCGGTCACGCTGGCCTACGCGCCGCGTGTGTCGCCGCCGCGCGCGATTGGCAATGGACCGGACAATCCGGGTTTCGATCCCGGCTTCAATAGCACCAATGCCGAGGACCGGTTTCTGGCCAAGACTACTTTGAACATCTCCGGCGTGTTCAATCCGGAGTTCTTGTTTTCGAAAGTGGGAAACCGCGTCCAGGCTGGCGCGAATGTCACGGCGCCGATGGGCCGTGGCTCGGTCCTGTATTTGGAATGGGCGGGCGGCATGCGCTCCGGCCTGATCGCCGAGGCATTTCGTTTCGGACGTGCCACCGGGGCGCTGCCGGCCTCCGCGGCCGCGCTTTTGCCGGCCGGTTCCGGGCGCCGTTTCATGCACGATGTTTCCGCCGGTCTGTCCCATGCGACTTCTGGAGGTTTGACGGTTAATCTGGAATATCACTTTCACGAGGCGGGGTTGTCCGCCCAGGACTGGTCCAATTGGTATGGCGGGGCCGCGCGGGCGGGCGCCGTGCCTGGTGTGGCCGCCGCGTTGTGGTATCCGCGGGCCTATGCGTTGGATCGGCAAGAACCGGTGGCGCGGCACGAGGCCTTCGTTCGGGCGGAGTGGCGGGATGCTTTCACGAAGGACCTGACATTGACCGCGCTGACGACGGTCGATTTGCGAGATGGTTCGGGGTTCGCGCAGGTTTCGGCGGTCTATCGGATCTCACGCGAATGGACCGCGGGCGGGCAGTTCAGTGCGACGTTCGGCGGCCGGCAATCGGACTATGGGAGTTTGCCTGGCGCATTGACCGGCCTCGCGCGGCTGGCGCGTTATTTCTGACGGGCACATCGCGCGTATCGCGATCGAATTCACAGGCGGGCCGGTGGCGGTTCGAACGCGGGTTCGCGGAAGCGCCGGGACACAGCGCGATAAGGGGATGAACTCAGGTCACCGTAAGTTCGCGATTATGGGGTTTCCCCCGCGCGGGGGGGGCGGGGCGGAACCCGGAGGTTTACCATGTTGTCCCGGCTACCCCGCCCTCAGGGAGAGCAGGCGCCCGCCACCGATCGTGCCAGCATGTAGATCCGCCGTGCCGCGATCCCCGCGCCTGGCGCCGCCGAGGCGATGGATCGCAGCACCGGCGTGTCCGCGAGGAAATGCGCCGCCGCCGCTGCCGCGACCTCGTTCGCGCCATAGACGCTCGCCGCCGTTGTCACGGACCGCCGTGCCAGACCCATCGTCACGCTCAGCCCGGGGCGCAGCCCGTAAAGTGCCGCGATATCGCGGATCAGTTTCAACGATCGCAGCCCCACGGCCAGGCCTTCCAGCGCGGGCGATGGGACGATCGCCACCAGCGCGGCCCCTTGCGAGGCGGCGCGCGCGCCCAGCGCATTGGCCTGTTCCCGCAGGGGTTCGGTCACGCGATGGGCGAGGATGGCGCGGATTTCTTCCACCGTGGCGCAGCCGTTCAGGGCGAGGCGGACGGAGTCCGTGTCCGGCAGGACATGTTTCAACCCGCCCAGCCAGGCGGCGCAGGCGGCGCGGGCGGCGTCGGCGTCGGCGCCGGGCCGCGACAGAGTTTCGCGCAGTGCGTCGACACGGCTCAGCGCGTGGTACGCCCGGATTTCCCGCCCCGCGCCCCAAAGGATCGCCAGGACGCCCGTGCCAACGACCCCCAGGCTGGCGTATCCAAGGATTGGCGAGCGGGCCATCTGATCGACGACAAACCCGGTCAGCGACAGGATCGACCCGCCAACGACCAGGATGCCCAGACCGGTCGCGATCCACCCCAGCGCCCCCATGCCCAGCGCCCCCATGCCCGGCGCGGTGCGCGGGGCGGGAACCACGGCGGGCAAGGCCTCGGGCGGGGTGCTGGTGGTTTCGATGAACCCAGGCGCGAGGAAAGGTTCCGGTGTCCGGGTTTGCTCGGGCGCGGGCGGAAGCGGCGGTTGCGGATCGCCGACGAAGCCCGGTTGGAATGCGTTCATACCCTGTCCCCGATCAGGTCGGTCAGGATGCGGTCCAGGCCGAGATGCGGAATGCCGTTCGCTCCATGTGGGTCGATCGGCGGCGGGGTGAAGGCGGGGAGTTCGAAATACCGGCCCGACCAGAAATTTTCCGGCGGGCGGGAAATGGGGACATTGCCCACGCGGTATGGCCGTTTCTGGGTCTCGCCGAGCTTTGTGCCCCAGACCACCGGTTCCCGGTGTCCGTCCGGCTGGTCGGCCCATCCGTCGGTGGTGGACACGACGGAGGCGGCGGCGTGGAAGGACACGCTGTCGTCGCCCGGCGCATGGGTGGCGGCCAGGTGCACCATGTCGCGCATCAGGGCGCGCAGATTGTCGCGGTGCAGCTCCGGGACGTGGTCGGCTTTGGTGGCGACGAAAGCGACCCGCTCTATCCCGGTGCCGCCAAGCCAGCGCGGCAGGATGGCATTGCCGCCCGCGAGGCAGGCGGCGATGTCGGCCAGGGCGTGTTCGGTGTCCTCGTACGCCGCGCGGCCCGCGGCGAGGGCGCCCAGAGTATCGACGAGGACGATCTGGCGGTCGAATTTTTTGAAGTGGGTGTCGAAGAATGTGGCGCGGGCCTCGGCATTGTAGGTGTCGAAGCGTTGGGTCAGCAGGGCCCCGATCGAGCCGGGGGACGGGCTCCCGGCCAAGGTTTCGGCGGGGAAGAACCACATGAACGGCGCGTCGTTGCGCGCGCCCATGGTCAGGAAGCGGCCGGGCTGCAAATAGCGGAGGCCGTATTCGGCCCGGCAGCGTTCCAGCGCCTCCTTGTAAAGGCGATGCCCGCGCTGGATAAGCGCGTCGTCGGCCACGCGCGATGCATCGATATGGGCCGCGAACTCCAGAAATTCCGCCGCCGCGTCCGATCGTGGTTTTTCCCGCAGGCGGGCCAGGGTTTCGGCGGACCATGTCGAAAAGGATTGGTCCAGCATGGGAAGGTCGAGGAGCCACTCGCCGGGGTAGTCGAGCAGTTCCAGGCGCAGCCGTGGCGTGCCGGTCAGCGCGCGAATCTGTCCCAGTATCCCGCTCGCGGGTTGGATCTCGAGTTCCAGTTCGATTTCCGCGAGATCTTCCGTGCGCGCCGGCCATTTCGGTTGCGTGGCGGCCATTTTAAAAAGTTTGCCGGCGTAATCGAAGCGCGGGATCGTGCTCGCCCCGGCGGGCACCAGGCGGATGTTTCGCAGCCGCTCCTTTCCGCCTTCGTCGATACGTTTTTGCAACGCGGGCAAAGTCGCCCGCCCGGCGCCCATCGCCAGCAGATTGGCAATGAGAGATGTTAGAAATACCGTTTTGCCCGAGCGCGACAAACCGGTGACCGCCACCCGCAGGGGCCGGTCGTTCACCAGATCGTCCAGCGCCGACCACGCACGCCCCGCGGAGTTGAGAAGGCCGCGCACGTCGCGTCCGTTACTCCGATCGCATCGCGGGATTGCTGACCGCGCCGCCGGTCGCCGTGCGTCCGCCATCGACGACATATTGCGCGCCGGTGATGTTCGAGGCGAGGTCCGAGCAAAGGAAAATCACGGTGTTCGCGACTTCCTCCGGCTGCCCGAAACGCCCGATCGGAATGCTCTGCTGATAGCGGGCGGCCACGCCCGCGGCGTCCGCCGGGTTGATCATCGCCGTCACGGAATGGATCATCCGCGTATCGATCGGGCCGGGGCAGACCGCGTTGACGCGGATGCCGTTGCGTCCGACCTCGCCCGAGGCGGCTTTGGTCAGGCCGATCACCGCGTGTTTCGAGGCGACGTAGGCCGGCATATTGGGAGACCCCACGAGGCCCGCGATCGAGGCGGTGTTCACGACGGCGCCGCGGCCCTGGCGGATCATGACGGGCAGGACGTGGCGGAGACCCAGGAAGACGCCGCGGACATTGACGGCCATGACGGTGTCGAACATGTCCTCGTCGTATTCCGCTGTCGGCGCGATGGACCCTTCGATGCCCGCGTTGTTGTAGAAACAATCGATGGCGCCGTAGGCGTCGAGCGCGGCCTTCACGTAGTTCTGGACATCCGCGGATTTCGTCACATCGGCGGCGACGAAGCGGGAGTCGCCGCCCTGCTGGCGGACGATGCCCGCGGTCGCCTCGCCCGAATCCTTGTCGCGGTCCACCACGACGACCTTGGCGCCGCGTGTGGCGAAGCCCAGAGCGGCGGCGCGGCCGATGCCGTTGCCGGCGCCGGTGATCAGGACGACCTTGCCTGTGAAATCCACATTTTCCTCCGTTGGAACGATTTGACGCCGGGGTTTAGCACGCGGGTGGCGGGGGGAGGAATTCCCGGCGGGCGTCTTCCAGCAACGCCCAGACATAGGGGACGAGGGAGCGGGCGGCCTCGATATGGAAGATCGTGTCCGACAGGCGCCACAGGACGATCTCGGTCTTTTCGAAGACCGTACGGGTGCAGGCGCCGGGTGGGAGATCGTCCAGGTCGAGCGGGCAGAAGGCGTTGATGCACCAGGCGGCTTTGGCGCCCTCCAGCCTGATGGCCGCGGTGCGATGGGAGACGTCCACGATCGAGTCCGCCACGATGTCCGGAGGTCCGTCGCCCATCGCTAAATACTCGTCCGGGCCGAGCCAGAAGATGTCGTGGGCGCCGTGGACCGCCGCGCGCAGGGGCGGCGCGAGCGGCACCGATGTCCGAATGTTGAACCGGGACGTCTCGGGCGCCAGGGACAGCGACACGCCGGCGCAGGGCGCGGTGAACGGAACCGCGACCGGGGTTTCGGTCAGGCGGACGGACACGCGCGGCGGTGGCGTGGCGATGGGTGCCGTCAGGCGTTCGCCTTTGGGATCGTAAGACACCGGCGGCACGACCTGTGCCGCGATCTTACCGTTGGGCATTGGGATTTCGACGGCGCCGCCGATGCGCGACCGTCCGCCCGCGACCAGCGCGAGCGCGATCGGATGTCCCTGAGTCTCGCTGCGATAGGCGGAGGTGACGTGGCCCAGAGACGTTCCATCGGTGGCTGTCACGCGAGCCCCTTCCTCCAGCACCTGGTCCGAGAGCAGGCCCACCAATTGCCAGCGATCCGGCCGGCGCATGTCGGGCCGCGCCAGCGACCGTTTGCCGACAAAATCCGGTTTCCGGCGAGCGATCGTCCATGACAGGCCGAGATCGTCCGGCGTGACGGTTCCGTCCGTTTCCTGTCCAACCACGAAGTATCCCTTTTCCGCGCGCAGGACGTGCATCGCTTCGGTGCCATACCGCGTGGCGCCGCTTTCCCGCAGCAAACCCCAGGCGGCGCGGCCGAACCGCGCGGGGACGTTCAGTTCGAAGCCCAGTTCCCCAGTGAAGCTGACCCGGAACAGCCGCGCGGGGATGCTGGCGAACAATCCCTCGGCTACGCTCATGTGCGGCAGCGCGGTCAGATCGATATTTTCCAGATACGGCCCAAGCACCTCCGCCGCCCGCGGGCCTTGCACGCCGATGACAGCCCAGTGCTCGGTCGTCGAGGTCAACCAGACACGCAACGCCGGAAATTCAGTTTGCAAATAGTCTTCCATGTGGTTGAGCACGAACGCGGCCCCGCCGGTGGTCGTGGTGACATGGAACCGAGTCTTTGACAGGCGCGCGATGACACCGTCGTCGCGGACGAACCCGTCCTCGCCCAACAACACGGCGTATTTGCAGCGGCCGACGGCCAGCGACTCAAAGTCTCCAGTGTAAAGCAGGTTCAGGAACGCCGCCGCGTCCGGCCCCACGACCTCGATTTTTCCCAGCGTGGAGGCATCGAACAATCCCACATCGGTCCGGACGGCGCGGCATTCGCGCGCCACGGCCGCGTGCATCGTTTCGCCTTCCCTGGGGAAATACCAGGCGCGTTTCCACGTCCCCACATCCTCGAACACCGCGTCGCGGTCGTCGATCGGCGTGCGCCGGACCGGATCGAACAATTCCCCGCGCGCCGCGCCCGCGAACGCCCCGAACGTCACCGGCGAGTAAGGCGGCCGGAACGTGGTCAGGCCGACATCCGGCACCGCCCGCCCTATCGCCGCGGCGGCCGAGACCAGCGCATTCAGGTTGCTCGTCTTACCTTGATCCGTCGCCATCCCGGTCGTGGTGTAGCGCTTGATGTGTTCGATCGAGCGGAAGCCTTCGCCTGTCGCGATGGCCAGGTCTTTCGTCGTTACATCGTTCTGGAAATCGACGAAGGCCAGAGGGTGTGGCGCGGCGGGTTCGGGCGGCGAGGCCGCGCCAAACGCCGGTTCATGTTCGACGGCAAAGGCGCGCGCTTCGCCGCCGCCCGCGCGGTGCCCCGCCGCGAGGCAGGCCGCCAGATCGAATTCCCCCGCGCAGGCGCCCACGGATGTTTCCGCCGCGGCCGATCTGTCAGGCAAATACACGCCGCTGTCCGCGTCGTAGCGCAACCGCCCGCGCGATTGGGAGAACAAATGCACGGACGGCGTCCAGCCTCCGGACATGAGGACGGTGTCGCAAGGAATGACTGGCGGCGCACCCAGAGTCTCGACAAACCGTACCCGGTTCCGCCCGCCCGTCCCAACGATCCGCGTCCCGGTCCAAACCGGAATCCCGGCGTCCCGCGCCAAAGCCCGCAAGTCTGGACCCACCTCCGCCCGCGTGTCCAAAATCGCCGCGACCGCGACACCGGCCTTCGCCAGGGAGAACGCCGTGTGCCAGGCCCGGTCGTGCGACGTCGCGACAACCGCCCGGCGCCCCGGTGTCACGCCGTAACGCGCCAAAAAAATTTCCGCCGCGCCCGCCAGCATGATCCCCGGCCGGTCGTTCCCTGGAAATACCAAAGGACGCTCAATCGCGCCGGCGGCGATGACAACCCGCTTCGCGCGCACGAGCAACAGCCGCTCCCGCGGTAACCCCGGATCGGGCGAGGGCAAATGATCCGTCACCCGCTCCACCAGGCCAACCATCCCGTCGGGATACCAGCCAAACGCGGTCGTCCGCGTCAGCGCCGTCACCCGCGCATCCAAACCGCGCGCCACCCAGTTCCGCGCCGGAACCCCATCGATCGTCGTCTCCGCCCGGGATAGTAACGATCCGCCCAGTTCCGCCTGCTCGTCGCAAAGAATGACGCGACCGTCAGCCGCCTTCGCCGCCGCCAACCCCGCCGGCCCACCCCCGATCACCAACACATCGCAATGCGCGTACCGCCGCGCATACCTATCCGGATCGGCCGACACCGGCGCCCGCCCCAACCCCGCCGCCGCTCGAATCAACGGCTCATAAACCCGCTTCCAAAACGAAACCGGCCACTTGAACGTCTTATAATAAAACCCCGCCCCCAATACCGGCGCCAACCACCCCGCCATCGCACCCACATCGAACCCAACCGAAGGCCATGCATTCTGCGACCAAGCCACCAACCCCTCATAAATTTCCACCACCGTCGCCCGCAGGTTCGGCGTCTCCCGCCCGCCCCCACGAACCACCGTCACCAACGCATTCGGCTCCTCCACTCCCGCCGCCATCACCCCCCGAGGACGATGATACTTAAACGACCGCCCCACCACCCCAACCCCATTGGCCAACAACGCCGCCGCCAACGTGTCCCCGGCCCGGCCCTTCATCTCCCGGCCATCGAACACAAACCGCACCTCTGGGGGCGGTGCGCCGGAGGGGAGGCGGTAGGACTGTGTCATTGGGGGAGGGGCCTGTGTGTGCGGAGGCGCCGGGGCTTTGCCCCGGACCCCACGAGGGCTCCGCCCCTCGACCCCGACAAGGGCTCGCCCTTGGAACCCCGGGATTGGGGTGGGGGCGAGAGGGGGCCTACCGTGACGTTGCAACCTCCTCGCAGGCCCCCTCTCACCCCCACCCCAATAATTGGATTGCAAAGGTGTGCCTTTGCTGGGGTCCAGTGGCAAAGCCCCTGGCGGGGTCCGGGGCCGCGTCCCGGCGCCTCCTCAAGCACAAGCCCATCCCCCAAAAACAAGGTCATACCGCCTCCGCCCCCGGCGCACTGGTCCCAGAGATGCGGTCCGTGACCGTGTCGCGGCGGCAGTTGAAGAAGCGGCCGCAGCCGTGGAGGTGGCGCCAGCGCTCGGCGTGGGGGCCTTTGGGGTTGTTTCGGAGGTAGAGGTAGGCGGCCCAGGCTTCGTCGGTGGCCTGGGCGGGGCGGGTGAGGTGGGCCTGGCCGGCGTGATGGAATTCGGCTTCGGGCCGAGGCCCGCACCAGGGGCAGGGGATGAGCAGCATCAGTGCGACACCGCCGCGGCGGCGGCTTCGTCGATGAGGCGCCCGGTGCGGAAGCGGTCGAGGTTGAAGGGCGCGGCGATCGGGTGGGGTTTGCCGCTGGCGATGGTGGCGGCGAAGACGTGGCCGGAGGCGGGCGTGGCTTTGAAGCCTCCGGTGCCCCAGCCGCAGTTCACGAACAGGCCGGGGACGGGCGTCAGGCCAATGATCGGGGACCGGTCGGGCGTGCAATCGACGATTCCGCCCCAGTTACGCAGCATCCGCAGGCGGCGAAAGGAGGGAAACAACTCGCAGATGGCTTCCAGCGTGTGCATGGCGACGTGCGGCCCTCCTGCCTGACTGTAGGAGGGATAGACGTCGGTGCTGGCGCCGATGACCATCTCGCCCTTATCGGATTGCGAGATATAGGCATGGACCGTGTTCGACATGACCACGCAGGGCATGACCGGTTTGATCGGTTCGGACACCAGGGCCTGCAACGGAAACGATTCCAGCGGCATGCGGACTCCGGCCATCGCCATCAGCACCGACGTATGACCGGCCGCGACAACTCCGACCTTCCCCGTCCGGATCGGCCCACGCGTGGTTTCAACCCCGGTCACCGCCCCATCCAACCCGCGCGAAATCCCCGTGACCTCGCAATTCTCGACGATATCGACACCCAGAGCACTCGCCGCCCGCGCATACCCCCAGGCCACCGCGTCGTGCCGAGCCACCCCGCCCCGCCGCTGCAACGCCGCGCCGAGCACCGGATACCGGACATCCCGCCCAATATCCAGCGGCGGGCAGAACACCTTCGCCTCTTCCGGCGTCAGCCATTCGTTGTCGATCCCCTGGTCGCGGTTGGCATGCACATGACGCCGGAACACCCGGACATCGTGCTGGTTATGCGCCAGCATCATCACGCCCCGAGGCGAATACATGACATTGTAATTCAACGCCTGAGACAGCCCCTCCCACAACTTCAGGCTATGCTCGTAAATCGCCGCGCTCTCGTCCCACAAATAATTCGAACGGATGATCGTCGTGTTCCGGCCGGTGTTCCCTCCACCCAGCCAGCCCTTGTCCAGCACGGCGATGTTTCTCAGCCCATGCTCCGACGCGAGATAAAACGCCGTCGCCAGCCCATGCCCGCCCGCGCCAACGATAACCGCGTCATACGCCGCCTTCGGCTCCGGCGAGCGCCATTGCTCCCCCCACGCCCCGCCGAACGCGCGCCGCAGCAAACCCCAGGCCGAAAAGGACGTTGGACCACCCATCCCGCGATTCTCTCAACCTGGACGCGGCGGCGCAAGCTGGGTAAGCAACCCGCGAGGTAAGGGGAACGATCGCATGGCCGAATACGACTACATCATCGTGGGCGCGGGCTCCGCCGGTTGCGTGCTGGCGAACCGGTTGTCCGAAATTCGGAGCAACCGCGTCCTGCTGCTGGAAGCCGGCCCGCCCGACAAATCGATGTGGATCAACATCCCGGCGGGCTTCACCAAGCTGCTCAACAGCCCCGTCTACAACTGGAACTTCGCCACGGAGCCCGAGCCGAACGCCCACAACCGCTCAATCCCCATCCCGCGTGGACGCACCTTGGGCGGCTCCAGCTCCATCAATGGCATGCTATACGTCCGCGGCAACCAGCTCGACTACAACACATGGGCGCAATACGGGAACCGCGGCTGGTCGTACGAGTCCGTCCTCCCCTATTTCAAAAAAGCGGAAAGATTCGATCCCGGCGGCGACGACTCCCGCGGCACCGGCGGCCCGCTGAACGTCACCAACATGGTCGAGCGCGCCGAACTCCTCGACGCCTTCATCGACGCCGCGGCCGCCGAGGGCTACCCGCGCAACCCCGACTACAACAACGGCAAACAAGAAGGTTTTGGCTACTACCAGGTCACCCAGAAAGGCGGCGAGCGCTGGTCCACCGCCCGCGGCTACCTCGACCCGATCCGGAACCGGCCCAATCTGCGAATCGAAACCGACGCCTATACGACCAAGATCGTCCTGGACGGCAAACGCGCCGTGGGCATCGCCTACACCCAGCACGGCGTCGCGAAAGAAGCCCGCTGCGACAAGGAAGTCATCCTGTCCGCCGGGGCCGTCAAATCCCCGCATATCCTGGAACTGTCGGGTATCGGTCAGCCGGAACTGCTGTCCTCCATGGGCATCCAGGTCAATCACGAACTGAAAGGCGTAGGCGAGAACTACCGCGACCATTACGCCCCCCGCATGAACTGGCGGGTGAAACTGCCGGTGACGCTGAACGAACGCTCCCGCGGCTTCGCGCTGGCGAAGGAAGTGTTCAAATATTACACGCAGCGCAAAGGTATCCTCACCTACACCGCCGGCATCGTCTATGGCTTCGTCAAGACACAGGCCGACATGGAAGAGCCGGACGTGCAATTCCACTTCGCGCACGCCAGCTATGGCAACGCCCAGACCCGAGATCTGGAACGCGAGCCCGGCATGACGCTGACGGTCTACCAGTGCCGCCCCGAATCCAAAGGCTCGATCCACGTCAAAACCGCCGACCCCACCGCCGCGCCCGCGATCCGGCCGAACTACCTCGACGATCCCATGGACCGCCGCGTCCTGGTCGACGGCATGAAAATCGGGCGGAAGATCATCGAGAACAGTGTGCTCGACAAATATCGCGCCTTCGAGATGAACCCGGGACCGAAAGTCCAGACCGACGAGGAATGGCTCGATTTCGCCCGCGCCAACGGCCAGACGACCTACCACGTCATCGGCACCTGCAAGATGGGCGGCGATCCCTTCGCCGTGGTCGACGACCAGTTGCGGGTGCATGGGATCGCGGGTCTTCGGGTTGTCGATGCCTCGATCATGCCGACGGTCCCCTCGGGAAACACCAATGCCGCCGTCATCATGATCGCCGAAAAGGGCGCGGACATGATCAAGGCGGCGGCGGAAGAAGGCGTGCGTTCCGCGGCATGACGCAGAAAGGCGGCACGCATGGTGCGGTTTGAGTCCGTCTGGCTGCGATACCCGAGGAAAGGCGGCGCGACCGCCGGTCCGGATGTGCTGCGCGACCTCTCGTTCGAACTCACCCCAGGCACCTTCTGCTGGCTGCTGGGGGAGGCCGGTGCCGGGAAGTCGACCGTCCTACGCGTGATGGGGCTGTCGCTGCCGCCTTCGACGGGCACCGTCACCGTGCTGGGTGCCTCCACGTCCGGCATGACGCGCCGGACCATGCCGCGTTATCGCCGCCAGATCGGCGTTGTGTCTCAGGATTTCGGGCTGCTGCCGGACCTCTCGGTGTTCGACAATGTTGCGTTGCCGCTCCGCCTGGAAGGCCGCCCGGAAGCCCAGGTGCGCGCCGATGTCACCGAAATATTGGGCTGGATCGGCCTGGCGGGAAAACTCGTCGCGGCCCCAGCCGAACTCTCGGACAGCGAGCAGCGCCGCGCCATGGTCGCCCGCGCCGTCGTCAACCGGCCCGGCCTGCTGCTGATCGACGAACCCGCCGGCTGGCTGGACCCGGAGCAACTGAACCAGACCATCGGCCTCGTCCGCGAACTCTGCCGCCTTGGCACCACCGCCGTCGTCGCCACACGCGACCGCGCGCTGGCCGAGTCCTACCCCGCACCCGCCTTGCGCCTGTCGCACGGCGCATTGGCGGCAACCCCATGAAATTCCCGTCTTTCCCGCGTGCCCGAGGCCCAGCGGAACGCGGCCTGACCGGTGTGTTCGGCGGCTGGCAGACCGGCATCGCCGCCACCGCCACTGGCTTTCTGGTGGGGTTGTTGCTCCTGTATTGGGCCGGTGCCACCGCGCTGACCGGCCAATGGAACGAGGGCGCCGGGTCCGGCCTGACCGTCCTGGTCCCGCGCGCCACCGAAACCGTGCCCAACGGCCCCGAAACCCGCCTCAACGCCGTCTGGGCGCGCCTGGTCGTTACCCCCGGCGTCAAGGGTATCGAGGTTCTCACGGCCGATCAGGACGCCAGCCTGCTCCGCCCCTGGCTCGGCGCCGGCGCCAAGGACATCGGTATGGCGCTTCCGGCGGTCATCGCCGTGCGGCTGGACGGCGGACCGTTCGACGCCCAGGGGATGGCGGCGCGGCTGGTGGAGGCGGCGCCGGGGACGATCGTGGAGGAACATGGCGCCTGGTCCGGCCAGCCCGGCCGCCTCGCCCGAGATCTGCGCGTTTATCTGAATTTGCTGCTGGCCGTGCTCGCCGTGGCGGCCATGGTGCCGGTGGGCGCGGCGGCGTGGCGGGAAACAATGTCAGCCTGGCCAAGGGTTCTGCTGGTCAGCCAACTCGGCGCGACGGATGGCTATGCCGCCCGGAGCCTCGCGGCCCGCATCGCGTTGTTCGCGGGGATCGGCGGTCTGGGCGGAACGATCTGCGCGATCCCGGTGGCTTTGGGTTTGGCCGGTCTCGGCACTGTCCTTACCGCCCGCCCCCTCTCCATCGCCCCCTTGGCCTTGCCCCCCGCCTCCTGGGCTTTATTGCTCCTGCTGCCCGCCGCGCTGGCGGCGATCGGCGCGGGCGTGGCGTATGTTTCGGTCAGATGGCGGTTGGGGCGGATAGCGTAACGGGGGGCGTTGCAATACGCCAGACATCGACAGCTTCGCGGCGTTCAGGCCGACGGGCTGGGCTTTAATCTACATTTCCCGGGGCTCGACGCCGATCTCCACGTCCCCGCCCTGGTCTCCGGCATCTTCGGCACAAGAGTCTGGCTGGCGCGCGACCTGGCGTGGGCGGGCGGACGCAAGACATCGGCCGCGAAAGCCCAGGCCGTGCGCGCGAACGGGGCGAAGGCGGACGCCCGCGGAAATCGGCGGCGAGGGCCATGCTCTGCCATCGCTCGCGGGACAGGTTTACGCTCGCCCTCGTCAGGACCCGGCCGGGCTATCGGGATCGGCACGGCGACGGGTCAATCGTTCGGACAGCTGGCACGACACCGCTCCGGCCCGGCACCAGCCAATGTATTGTCCTCGTCCACGCTGGCTGCATCGGCGACGGGCCGTCCACCCGGAAAAACGCCGGACGATACACCGAGGGTGGGGCCGCCACACGATCTGTTCAAAATCGTATGCCTGATACCAACCGCGTGGTGCAGCGAACCAAATTTCCCGTGATCCGGCGCGAGTCGCCATGATCCGTCAAGTTCCGTGCGGGAGGGCTTACGATGACGGTCGCTGTGACCCGAACGGATGTGACGCCTACTCGACTTTCTTCGGCCCCCGATCGCCCGGATCGCGAACCCGCCGGGGATTATTTCATCCCCAGCACATCCATCATCGAATAAAGGCCCGGCTTCTGGTCAACCGCCCAAAGCGCGGCCCGGACGGCCCCGGTGGCGAAGGCCCGACGGTCGAACGCCCGATGCGTCAACGCGATATGCTCGGTGCCAGACGCGAAGATCAGCGTATGCTCGCCCACCACCTGCCCGCCGCGCAGCGCCGCGAACCCGATCGCACCGGTCTTCCGCGCGCCAGTGTGGCCGTGCCGCCCGCTCTCGATGACATCTTCCAGCTTCTGCCCCCGCCCCGCCGCGACCGCCCGGCCCATCCCGATCGCGGTGCCAGAGGGTGCGTCGACCTTCTGCCGATGGTGCATTTCCATGATTTCGGCGTCATAGGACTCGGCTGGCAACGCCGCGCCCATTCGCTCGCACAGCGCCAGCACCAAATTCACGCCGGCGGAGAAATTCGACGCGTAGACAACCGGGATCGATTTCGCGGCGGCCGCGACGGCGGCTTCGTCGGACAGGGACAGGCCGGACGATCCAAGCACCCAGGCCTTCCCGGACGCCGCCATTGTCGCGGCATTGGACTGGGCTGTCGCCGCGTTCGTGAAATCGATCACCGCGTCCGACGCGGCCGCCAAACCCGCCAGATCGGCGAACGTCCCCGCCCCTGACCGGCCAATCCCGCCGGTCAGTGTGGCGCCCGCGGCCGGGACTTCCTCGGCCAGAAGCTGGCCCATGCGGCCGGTGATGCCGGCGATGCCGATGCGGTGTGCCATGACGGTGCCTCCTGGATGATCTGGGCGCGGAGTCTGCCGGGCGAGCGCGCGTCTGTGAAGCCTCGGTTACCCCGCCCGCTGTCCCACGATCTTCCGCCAGATCCCCGCCAGGAACCCGCCTGCCCCGACTGGCATCAGGAACAGCATCGCGATCAGGATCACGCCGTAAACCGCGCCCGGTGCCGCTTTCGACACCTTGTCCGCCAGGTTCGGCACGAACTCGATGAACACCGCGCCCACCAGCGTCCCGCCAATGGATGCCGCCCCGCCCGCGCACAGCCCGACGAACAGCGTGATCGACAGGAACACCGAGAAGCTGTCGGGCGCGACGAACGCCACCGCGATCGCCCCCAGAGACCCCGCGACCCCCGTATACATCGCGCTGACCGCGAAGGTCCGGGTCTTCACCATCGCGAGGTTGATGCCCATGGCCTCGGCCGCGGTGGCCTGATCGCGAATGGCCCGCATGGCCCGGCCGATCCGGCCCCGGGTCAGGTTCCAGGCGAACAGGTACATCAGCACCGCGACAAACATCGTGAACAAGTACAGCCACTGGTCCGACGACAGTTTCAGACCGAAGGGCGCATCGGGTTTGTCGATCACCAGGCCTTGCACGCCGCCGGTCCAGTCCTCGAACCAGCGGTGTTTCAGGATTTGCGGGATCGCCACCGCCAGCGCGAAGGTCGTCAACGCCAGATAATGGCCCGCTAGCCGCAGCGCGGGCAGCCCGATCAGGAACCCGAAGCCCGCGCAGACCACCGCGGAGATCGGGATCGTGACCCAGTAAGGCACGTTCCAGCTCGCCATCAGAATGGCGGTGGTATAGGCGCCGATGGCGTAGAACGCGCCATGGCCCAAGGAGATCTGGCCGTTGAACCCGACCAGGATCGCCATGCCCAGGATCGCGACCCCGTAGACGAGGACCATGGTCGCCTGGAACAGATGGTAATCGCTGAAGACAGCGGTGGGGTAGATGGTGGCGAAGGCGACAAAGGCCGCGACGAGCCAGGAATTGCGCATGGTCTTACACCCGGCTCAGCACGGTCCGGCCCAGCAGACCGGAGGGTTTGATCGTCAGCACGGTCACGATGATCACCAAAGCCAAGGTCAGCTTCAGTTCCGTCCCCACCAAATAGGCGCCGCCCAGATTCTCGATGATCCCCACCGCGAACCCGCCGAGCACCGCGCCCAGCGGACTATCGATCCCCCCGAGCAGCGCGCCCGCGAAGGCGTACAGCAAAATACCGGCCATCATGTTGGGGTCGAGGAACACGATCGGCGCCACCATGCAGCCCGCGACCGATCCAATCGCCGCCGCCAGACCCCAGCCCAGCGCCAGCATCCAGCCGACCCGGACGCCGACCAGCCGCGACGACACCGGATTCAACGCCGCCGCTCGCATCGCCAGCCCCAGGCTGGTGTGCCGGAAGAACAAATACACCGCGACCAGCACCGCGACGGTCACCCCCGTCGAGCCAAGCTGATGCCCGGAGATAAACCCGCCAAACAGCGGCTTGTCCGGAAACGGCGTCGGAAACTGCTTGATCGTGAAGTCGAAGAACCACCCGCTGAGGCTGTTCACGATCAGCAACAACCCGACAAACACGCCCACCGCCGACAGCACCGGCGCATTCGCCATCGGACGGATCAGGATCCGTTCGATCGCCACCCCCGCCGCGAAGGACACCGCCACCGCCGCGAAGAACGCGACCCAGTAGGGCATTCCCATATTGATGAACAGCAACGTGATATACGTCGAAAACGTCGCCATCTCGCCTTGGGCGAAGTTAATATGATGCGTCGCCTGGTAGATCATGACCAGCGCGAGCGCCACGGACGCGTAAATCCCGCCCGTGGCGATTCCAGAGATGATCTGGTGGATCAAACCTTCCACGATGCGTTTCCTTCAGTAACCGAGATACGAGCGCCGGATGGACTCGTCCTTGCTGATCTCATGCGCCTTGCCCGACACGACGATGCGGCCGGTTTCCAGCAAATACGCGTCTTCCGCGAAGGCCAAAGCCAGGCTCGCGTTCTGCTCGACGAGCAAAATGCTGACCTTCTCCTCGTCGCGGATACGCCGCATGATCCCGAAGATTTCCTTCACGATCAGCGGCGCCAGCCCGAACGACGGCTCATCCAGCAACAACAGCCGGGGACGCAACAACAAGGCCCGGGAGATCGCCAGCATCTGCTGTTCGCCGCCGGACAACGTGCCCGCCTGCTGGCGGAACCGCTCCTTCAGCCGCGGGAAATAGCCGAACATCCGCTCGAAATCCGCCTCGACCGCCGCTTTGTCCTTCCGGACATAGGCACCGAGCCGCATATTCTCCTCGACCGTCAGCTCCATGAACGTGCCGCGCCCGTCCGGCACATGCGCCACGCCCAGACGGACAATATCCTCGGTGGAGCGGCCCAGAATGGACTGCCCGGCGAACGTCAAACTTCCCTGCGTCCGGGTCATCCCGCAGATCGCCCGCAGCGTCGTCGTCTTGCCCGCGCCGTTCGCGCCCAGAAGAGCCGTGACCCCGCCTTCCTCGACCGTGAAATCGATACCGTGCAGAACCTTGGTTTCGCCGTAAGCGGCGTGGAGGCCCTTGGCCTCAAGCAACGCCGGCATGGGCGCTTTCCTCCTCGGGTTCGCCCAAATAGGCGCGGATGACTTCAGGTTCGTTACGGACTTCCTCGGGCGTGCCGTCGGCGATCTTCAGGCCGAATTCCAGCGCGACGACCTTGTCGGAAACGCGCATCACCAGGCTCATGTGATGCTCGACCAGCAGGATGCTCAGCGACAACTCGTCCCGGATGCGGGTCATCAGGCCCGCGAGTTCGTCGACTTCCGAGTGGTTCAACCCCGCCGCCGGTTCGTCCAGCATGAGCAGCTTCGGGTTCGTCATCAGCGCGCGAGCCATCTCCACGCGCTTCTGCCAGCCGAAGGGGATCGCGCCCGCGGGCGTATTTTCCACCTGACGCAGATCGAGCATGTCGAGCAACTCGTAAAGCCGTTTTTCGGCGGCGTCCTGCTCGCGGCGCACCGAGGGCAGCCGCAGCGCGTTGGCGATGTAGCCGGATTTCGCGGTGTTATGGGCGCCGACCAGGATGTTGTCGCGGACGCTCATGTAGCGAAACAGCGCGACGTTCTGGAACGTGCGGCCCAGACCGATGCCGGCCATGTCGTGGCGAGGGACGTTGTTGAGGGATCGGCCCTCGAACACGATGTCGCCTTCGACGTGGCGGTAGATGCCGCTGATGCAGTTGAACATCGTCGTCTTGCCCGACCCGTTGGGGCCGATCAGGCCACAGATCTGGCGTTGTCCGACGTCGAACGACACACCACCCAAGGCGACGACGCCGCCGAAGCGCATCTTGACGCCGGTGACGCGGAGAAGAGGTTGCGTCTGGCTCATCGCGTGCCGAGTACAGGCATTGTCGAGTCGCACGGCGCGTGGCGGCTTGTCATACGTCCCCTCATGTTGGTTTTCGCGTCCCAGAGGGGGCGGAAACTGGCGAAGGGCGCGACGATAGTCAATTGGGCGTGTTGGGCGGGGATTTCACTGCGCTGACCGGCCGAAAACCGCGCGCCTGGGCCATGGGCGAGCACCGCGCCGGGATCGAACCGGCGCGGCCTCCGCCGCGCGTCACCCCAGATGCGAGAACGCCGGCATCATGCCCGTCCGGTCTTCCATGGGCATCCAGCCGCCCAGACCGCCCATCGCTTGCTCTCCCCCTTCGCCGCCGAAGAGGACGTTCTGGGTTTCCGAAAAATCCGAGAGCGCCAGAGCGCCGTCCAAGGGGCCGGTGAAGAACCTCTCACTCGACAGGTCGGCCGCGGGGGCCGCCTCGGGCAAAAGCGCGGCCGTGTCGTCACCGATGAACGACATCGCGGGACTTCCGATATTCAGGCCCGCCGCGATGGATGGCGATTGCAGGAAATCGTCGTTCTTGATCAGACCCGCCGCCGTCGCGGTCTCGATCGTCGCGCCGGCGGACGGCGCGGTCAGTTTGACGACGAAGCCGTTGGGGGCCTCGACCGCCAAATCGCCGGCGACGTCCACGGTCAGGATCTTGCTGAATTCCTGGGGACCGAACGTCACGACCCCCGAGGGGAACACGCCCCCCACGAAATCGTCGGCATCGGCCGGGATGACCCCGCCCGCCATGGCCTCCCAGCGCGCCGAGACCGTCAGACCGGGCTCGCCCGTCCGGGTGACCGTGAAAGTGAACGGCGTGGTGCCGCGATCGCCCTCGGCCCGGTCCGCGTGCAGCGCGGCGATCGAGATTTTCGCCGGCAGTTCGTCGCTGAGGATCGTGCCCGCGGCATCCGCGTGCACGATGCCAACGTCGGCGCTTCCCGACGTCAGTTTGATGGCGAACGTCTCGTCCGTTTCGATCGCCGTATCGCCCCTGACCTGGACCGCGATCGTTTTGACGATCTCGCCCGGCGCGAAGGCGACCGTTCCGGACGGCAACGCCCCACCCACGAAGTCGGCGGCATCCGCGGGAGCGGTGCCCGCCCCCGAAACATGCCAGGCGGCGGACGCCGCGCGGTTCGTATCGCCGGAGCGAACGACATTGAACAGGAAGGGCGTGGCCCCGCTGTTGCCCTCCAGTTTCGGCCCGCCAACCGCCGAGATCGACAGCAACGCCGGAGCGTCGTCGTTGATAATCAGGCCCGCGACAGGCGCGTTACCGATCTGGACATCGCCGGCCGAGGTGCTCAGCGCGACCTGAAAGGTCTCGTTCGTTTCGACGGAACGGTCGCCCTTCGCCAGGACCACGATGGTTTTGTGGGTCTCGCCCACACCGAAGGTGAGGCTGCCGTGCGGCAACACCCCGCCGGCGAAATCGGCCGCGTTAACAGGCGCCGCGCCGGTGCCGGAGACCTGCCAATCGACGGTCGCGACCCGGTCGCGGTCGCCGTCGCGGAGGACATCGTAGGTAAACGCCGTCGTCCCGGTGTCGCCTTCGTACTTAAAATCGTCGAACGTATAGAGCGATACCACCGCCTGATGGTCGTCGTTGACGATCTCTCCGGTGACGACACCGCCAGCCAGGACATCGCTGGCCCCGGGGCTCAGCGCGACCTGAAAGGTCTCGTCGGCTTCGATCAGCCGGTCGCCCGCGACCTGGACGGTGATGTATTTGGTGGCGGTCTCGCCAA
>CANJJS010000076.1 GCA_947474705.1 Acetobacteraceae bacterium
AGTTATGCGGCCTCGTTTGGGACACTTATGATGCGATCGTCGAGGCCTGCAGAGCCGCTTGGCAATTTTTGATCGACGATCCAGAACGTATTCAGTCGATTGGGACGCGTGAATGGGCATCGGTCAATGGTTAGGTCAGTTGGTATTAAATGTCGCCTCAAAGGCACGCTGACGCGATAACGCGCCACCGACAAATCCGGTGTGGCCGATCAACGCGGCTTTCGTCATGAGTCAAACCCTCTCCATTTGCTCCGCGGCACCGATAATCTCGTCGCGTAACCCGCTGCCGGATACTTCTTGCGGCATTTGATCGGGGATCGCCTCGATCAACGACAAGATACGTTCGACCGCGAAAAAGATCGTGTCGATTTTGCCGGACATGACCGAAAAGCTCCGGCCGGACCGGAACACGCAGCAACTACGATCGTCGAAACTGCCGGAAGGCTTGGTCTTGATCGCCAATTGCGGTCCCATGAAGCGGAAATTGTCCTTGAAACCAGGGACATAGCGGACGATCTGCTCCTCCATCCGGGCGACCTTTTCGGCCACGAACGCGCGATCGACGGCGGCCAGGGCCCGATGCGCGTCCGCCCCGTTCGCGAACCGTCCGATCGGCGTGTGGGGCACGCTGAACAATGTATAGATATTAGGATCTTCCGTGGGATAAATTGAGCACAATGGTCCATCGACCATGGTGATCGCCGGAAATGGCCCGGCCGCCTCGTAGTATAACAAAATGGTTGGTTCATAGAAAAGGTCTATCGGCGGGCGGGTCAAATGTCCCCAGGTCGCGTCTATGACGAAGTCGAAGCGCCGTCCATCGACGTAAATCGCGCCATCGCGTTCCTCAATCGATTCAACCCGATGGTTCATCACCAAAAACGGATTGAGCCGCGAGGAGAAATATCGCCGGGCCGTATCCAAAAGCAGAACCCGTTCCGGCGTGAGAAGACAGCCCTCCACATTGGCCAGCATCGGCGAGGGACTCGCCAGTTCAGAGAAATCGATCCCCGACGATGTCATGATCAGCTTGTAGGTCAGAAAGTCGATCAGCGAATCGCCGATGGGAACCGCGTATATATTCTCGGGAACCGCGCGGCTCAGGGTCGGGTAGCGCTCGACGAAACGCGAAAACCCGTCGCGGGACTGCATGCGCGTGCCATAATGGCGGGGATAGTGAAATCCCATGTGCAGGCGGAATTGATTGTTGCCGGACGCCTGGTTCAACAGGCGATTTTTCTCCTCGAAAATCGTCACGTTGAACCCAAGCGCGCGAAACGACGACGCGATGTGGGATCCGTACCACCCGCCACCGATGATCGCGAAAGACAACGACATGACCCTACCTCATCGCATACGGCAACGCCGGTCACGCGGCGAACCTCGCGACCGGCGGGTTGCGATGAGTATATGCCACGGGCCTCAATGGGATTGCCAGAAAACTTTGACCGTCCAACCGCCGGCGGGCCGCCATTCCCATCTTCCCAGGTGCGAACGCGCGAACAACGCGATTGCCGGACCGCGGAACACGCTTATGGCATCGCCAAAATATCCGTGAAGTCACCCTGGAAACCCAGTGCCGACGCCAGCGCGTCCAACTCGCCGATCGCACGCATCGTCCCGGGCCGGCCGAGATCGTAAAAACCGCTGTAACCGGCGATCGACGACCTCCAGGCCTCATAGCTATCGGCGGCGCGCATCAGTCGCGGACAAAATTCCAACACCATCGGCGGTTTCCTGGCAAGAGTTTTCGGCGCCCCCAGCAGCGCGATACCCTCGTAACCCTGAATATCCATCCAGATGAGCGTGCTTTCGGGACTATCGCCCAACAGATCGTCCTAGGTAATGGTGGCCACCTCCACGGTTCTGGAAAACACATCGTTTTCGTTCGGTGCCGGAAAGCCGATACGGTTGTCGCCCATGTTCGACGCGTTCAATGCGATCCGAAGCGTCTCACCCCCACGGACCCCGGCGGCGGCATGCACAACCGAAATCCGGTCCTCCAGACCATTGGCAGAATATTCGCCTTCAGCAAACGCACGATGTCCGGTACGGCTTCCAGCGCGACGGCGGTGGCCGCGAACCCGCGGCTGACCGCGGGGATACAAATGGTGCCGATATTGGCACCGATATCCGCGAAACGAACAATGGGAGGATACCCGGCCTCCCGTAACAACCGTATCGCGGCCTCCACCTTCCCCGCGTCCTGAGTCCCGCGAATAAACAACTCCCGCCCTGGGCCTCTGTCGCGGCTGTCATGCACGAAAATATCGGCACCGTCGCGCGACAACAGCAAACCCGTGTGACCGGATGCATAAAGCGCCTCGAACAAAAAATGCCGGAGCGTCCGGTGCCGGGAAACCAGCAACGGCCGCAACGCCAGCGTACGCAGCACCGCGAGCAGTGCAGCAAGGATTTCAGGTAACGGCGGGTTGCTCGCACGCGCGAAGCCTCGGTTGGGCCGCCGCTTCCCGGCGCGCCTCTGGCATGGCACGCGGCGGCCGCGCGGTTATTCCGCCGCTCTGGCGCGGGCTTCGGTCATAAACGCGGGCATGACCTCCTTGGCGAAGCGGCGCAGACTGCGCAGACCGCGTTGCCCACCGCCGGAGCCGCCGCCATTGATCAGCACATAGCCAACCCCCGCCGCTTCCAGATCGCGCAGATGTCCGGCGATCTGGTCTGGTGTTCCATAAATCGCGCTTTTCAGGTTGATCTGAACCGGATCGCCGTCCGCGCGATCCGGCCCGCCCAGCATGACGCCCTCCGGCGTGGTCGCGAGTTTCAGTTGCCGCATACGGTTGGCAAGGCGCCGTTCGAGGGCCTCCTGCCGTTCCTCCTCACTTTCCGACACGAAAAACGCGCGTGTGACCCCAACGCGCATGGGATCCCAGGTCTCGCCGCGGGCTTCGACCTCCTGGCGGAACACGGCGATGTTTTGGGCGACGTCCTCGGGCGAGGCATATTGGCCGAGTAACAAATTGAAACCGCGCTTCGCGACCTCGCGCACGGACCGGTCGCTGCCCGCGCCCATCCACACCACCGGGTGCGGTTTCCGGAAGGGGGGCGGTTCGACGACGATATTGTTAAACGTCCAGTATTTGCCTTTGTGGGAGAAGCGTTCCTCGGAACTCCAGGCCTTGATCATGATGTCGATGGATTCGTGGAAGCGTTCGCGCGCTTCTTCCATGCCCATGTTGAAGCCGTCGAATTCGTTATAGCGGTAGCCGACGCCAATGCCGAAATCGAGGCGTCCGCCGGACAGCAGATCCAGCGTCGCCGCCTGTTCCGCCAGCAGCACGGGATTGTGCCAGGGAAGCACCATCACCGCCGTTCCCAGCCGCAGGGTTTTAGTGCGAGCACCGAGCCATGTGAGGAGATTCAGGGTCGCGGAGACCTGTCCGAAGCCAGTGAAATGATGCTCGACAACGAAGGTGCCATGAAAGCCCAGAGCCTCGGCTTCGACGTTGTATTCGATGAAGTCGCGATAGCCTTCGGCGCTGTCGAACTCGCCGCTGCCGCGCCGCGCCGCCGCGCTACCGAACAAACCGAACCGCATGGGCGTATCCTCTCTGGTGTGCGTTGCCGAATACAGTATGCCCAATTCACCGACTCGCCAAACCGGGTCGCGGTCCGTAGTTTGGACGGCCTTGGATGGGACACGATCATGGAAATTGGCTGGTACCACGAGTTTCACCGCCAGGTGGCGGGACAATCCGACGCGGATGCATTCGCGACCGGCCTGGACCAGGTCTGTCAGGCGGAGGAATGGGGCCTCGACACGATCTGGCTGGCGGAAATCCATCAGCAGGCGGCGCGATCCGTGCTGAGTGTACCGCTGACCGTGCTGGCGTCGCTCGCGGGCCGGACGACGAAATTAAAGTTGGGCACCGGCGTGCAGGTTCTGCCTCTGACGCATCCGTTGCGTCTCGCCGAGGAAACCGCAACCGTCGATCAAATCAGCCGGGGACGGTTGATGATGGGGGTGGGCCGCAGCGGCAACCCGCGGTCGTATGGGGCGTATGGCGTGCCCTATTCGGAAAGCCGGGAGCGGTTTTACGAGACGCTGGAGGTGCTAAAACTCGCCTGGACCCAGGAGACATTTTCGTTCCACGGGAAATTCCATCATTTCGACGGAGCGCGGGCGGTGCCTCGGCCGTTCCAGACTCCGCATCCGCCGATCCTGATCGCGGGGGCGTCGGAGGACACGTTTCCGACGCTTGGCGCGTTGGGGTACCCGCTGTTCGTTTCGGTCCGCGCGGGATCGTTCTCGGGGCTGGGTCCGGATCTGCGGGCCTATCGCGCGGCCTACAAAGCGGCGGGCCATCCGGGCGAGGGGCAAATCCATTTGCGTCTGGTGATGCATGTCGCGGAGACGGATGCGCAGGCGAAGGAAGAGGCGTACGGCAGCGTCATGGCCGGTTACCAGAAACTGACCAATCAGCTCGAAGGCGCCCCCAGCGCGCGGCGGCGGGCCGAACTGGAAAAGGTCATCGGAATTACCTACGAGGACGTGCAGCGCGATAAAGTCGTCATCGGATCGCCCGATACGGTGGCGAAGCGGTTGGCGGAGATCAAGGCGGAAATCGGCATCGACGGGATTCTCGCCGAGCTAAATTTCGGGGCGCTGCTGCCGGCCGATAAGATGATGCGGTCGTTACAGTTGCTGTGCCAGGAGGTCGGGCCGCGACTGCGCGCTGTTTGAACGGCGGCCTCCCCCGCGAAGGGGAGGCGTTTCGCTCAGGCGGCGGGTTTAAGGTGTTCCTGCAACCGCGGCATCAGTTCCACCAGGTTGCAGGGCCGGAACCGGTTGTCCAACTGGTTGACCAGAATATCGTCCCATCCGTCCTTCACCGCGCCCGTGCTGCCGGGCAGCGCGAACAGATACGTCCCATGGGCCACCCCGCCGATGGCGCGGGACTGGATCGTGGAGGTGCCGATCTTCTGGTAGCTCAGCATCCGGAACAGCTCGCCAAACCCCTCGATTTTCTTTTCGAGGACGCGGTCGAAGGCCTCCGGCGTCACGTCGCGGCCGGTGATGCCGGTGCCGCCCGTGGTGATCACGCAGTCGATCGCGGGATCGGCGATCCATTTGCGCAACAACACCTCAATCGCCCCCGCGTCGTCCTTTTCGATCGCGCGGACGGCGACATTGTGGCCGGCCTTCTCGATACGTTCCGCCAGCGTGGCGCCAGACGTATCGGTGTCCAACGTCCGCGTATCGGACACCGTGAGAACCGCGATGTTCACGGCCAGGAACGGGCGGGTTTCGTCGATGCGGCCCATGGGCGCCTCCATTTGCTCAGGCGCGCACATTACCCCATCCTGCGCCGCCCAACCAACACGAGGTGCGCCGATGTTCATCGCCATGAATCGTTTCCGCGTTCTCCGCGGATCGGAGACCGAGTTCGAAACCGTCTGGACATCGCGAGACACGCATTTGAAGACCGTGCCCGGCTTCGTCTCGTTCCAGTTGCTGCGCGGGCCGGAGCGGGAGGATCATACCCTGTTCGCCTCCCACACCGTCTGGGCGTCCCGCGCGGATTTCGAGGCCTGGACGAAGTCGGAGGCCTTCCGCCTCGCCCATCGCAACGCGGGCGGCACCAAACCGCGTTACCTCGGTCACCCGGAATTCGAGGGCTTCGACGTCGTGCAGGACATCACCGCCGGCTGAGCGGTTCTTCCACCGCCATCAATTCCAACGCCTTGGCGCGGCGGCGATCCAGCCGCGCCAGCCAGCCCTCGCCGAACAAACCGAAAGCGGCCATCTGCCGGTAGCCAGTGCGCTGCATGGCCGCCAGGGCATTGAGAAGCGTTAACCGCTCCGCCAGCGCCACGCGAGACAGCGTGTCCGGCCCGATGGCGCCATCGATCGCATCGCGCTTATGACCCACGGCGAGTTGCAAGGCACGCCCCGCGCGGTCGCAACCCGCGTTCACCGCGTGGTCGAACACCATCAAATCGATGCCAGGTGGCAACGCGTCGCAGCGGCAGCGGTTCCAGAAATCCGCCAGATACAAAGCGCGGACGGTGACGCAGGGAATGCGCGCGATGGCGTCGATGCCCAACGACGGATCGCGATGAAAACGGCGCAGGCGCGCCAGAGTAATACCGTGATTGGCGGAAAACCGGGGATCGCTGGGATGGGCGATGAAGCCGCCCTCCTCCGCGCGCGTGAAGGCCAAAGAGGAGTCGAAAGAGTCGTCCATGATCGCCGCGCTCCTGTGAATAAAATCCAAAGTAGGAGTGCGGTCATGTCGCGCGATACGGAAATCGCGTCAAATCTTTTCAGCGCACCGCGCCCAGACACATGCCTGGGCGCGGCGGTCCGAAACTCAGACGACCGGCGAGGCGCCGCCATCCATGTTGATCGCGGTGCCCGTCGTGAAGCCCGCGAGGTCGGAGCAGAGGAAGCACGCCATCGCCGCGAATTCCTCGGCCTTACCAATGCGGCCCAGGGGAATGTTGGTGCCCATTTTGGTGGTGAATTCCTCATACGAGGCGTTGGCGCCGGAGGTCCGGTGGCGGCGGACGTGTTGGTCGGAGTCGATCAGACCGACCAGCATGCCGTTGACCAGGATGCCGTGCGGCGCGCCCTCGTTCGACCAGATTTTCATCATCGCCATGCCCGCGGCGCGGGACACCGCGGTCGGGGCGCCACCCGCGCGCGGGGCTTTGGCGCCCAGATTGAGGACGTTGATGATGCGGCCCCATTTGCGCTCCTGCATGCCCGGCCAGACGTGGCGGACAAGACGGACCGCGGCAAACAGCTTCAGGTCGAGGTCTTCCTGCCAGATTTCATCGGTGATCTGGCCAGAGGGCATCGCGCGGGATGTGCCGGCGTTGTTGATGAGAATATCGACCTGGCCAAAGGTGCTCATCACCTCCGGAATGGTCTTGTCGATGTCCGCCGCCTTGGAAACATCGCACTGAAACGCCACGACCTTTCCCGCCGCGCCTTCGCCGGCCCGTGCCTGTGCTTCCGCGAGGCTGGCGGGATCGCGCGCGAGGATGGCGACGTTGGCGCCGGAGGCGGCGAATTCGCACGCCATGGCCAGGCCAAGGCCTTTGCTGCCGCCGGTGATGATGGCTGTGCGGCCGTCGAGACGAACGTCCATTGGTTTTCTCCCCTGTTATGGATGATGGAGCGTAGTGTGGGGAAGGCTCAGGCAGGGAGCAAGCCCAGGCGGGCGGAGTTCCAATCACCGGGGGTTCGGAGAACGATTAGCGGGTCTTACACTCCCGATATGTACCTCTCCAATATCTAATCACCCTATCCCTTGCTTCCAATTGCCTCACCCTTGACTCCCAATTGCCAAAATCATACACTCACTCATGTCCGAGGCAACAGGCTACAACCGCTTTATGATTCCCCGCCTACGGGAATCCCTGTCCGACACCCCGGTGGTCCTGGTTGTGGGTCCACGCCGCGCCGGAAAGACCACGCTCGTCAAGGCGGTCGACGACAGCGCCCGCCGCTATATCACGCTGGACGACCAAACGGCGCTGGACGCCGCCCGCGCCGATCCCGCCGGGTTCGTCCGCGGCCTCGACCGCGCGACGATCGACGAGGTGCAGCGCGCCCCAGACCTGCTGCTGGCGATCAAGAAATCCATCGACGAGGACCAGCGTCCCGGCCGCTTCCTGCTCACCGGTTCCGCCAACGTCATGACCCTGACCCGCGTCGCGGACAGCCTCGCCGGCCGCATCGAAACATTGTCCTTGCTGCCCCTGGCCCGCGCGGAAGTGGAGAGGCGCGAGTCGTGCTTCCTCGACCGGCTGTTCGCGGGCGAAGCGCCCTCCGGCGATGACGGCACGCTCGGCGACTCGCTGATCGCCGCGGCCGTGACCGGCGGCTTCCCCGAGGCCCTTGCGCGCGGGTCCGAGCGCCGCCGCCAGGACTGGGCGCGCGCCTATCTGACCTCCATCCTGAACCGGGATCTACGCGATATCGCCGAGGTCGAGCGGCTGGCGGACCTGCCGCGGTTTGTCCGGTTGCTGGCGGAATACTCCGGACGTTTGATCAATTATTCCGCTTTTGGCGCGGCGATCTCCGTCAGCCACAAAACCGGGCAACGCTACATCGGCTTACTGGAACAGGTGTTTCTTATCGAGACATTGCCGCCCTGGTTCTCGAACCGGATCAAACGCATCGTCAAAACACCGAAACTGCATTTCCTCGACTCCGGTATTCTGGCCGCCGCGCGCGGCCTGACGTTCCAGCGCGCCAAAGCGGACCGGGGCGCGTGCGGCGCCCTGCTGGAAACCTTCGTCGTGGCGGAAACGATGAAGCTGGCGAGCTGGTCGGACCACCGCCTGACGCCATATCATTTTCGCGATCAGCAACAGCACGAGGTCGATCTGGTGTTGGAACGCGACGACGGCACGATCGCCGGGATCGAGGTGAAAGCGAGCGCGACCGTCACGGCGGCGGATTTCGCGGGGATGCGCGTGTTGCAAATGGCCAGCGCGGAGAAATTCGCGTTCGGCGCCGTGCTTTACGATGGGGACACAACGGTGCCGTTCGGCGAACGTCTGGCGGCGGTCCCAATTTCGAGCCTTTGGTGTTGACCTGCCTCGCGGCGTGGCGGGACCGCACCGCCCTTTGTTGACATCGCTTCGGCCAATCGACAGGTTCCGCCGGTCGCGCAATGGGGAGACAGGCCGATGACACCCGCGAATTACCAACAGGTCGACGTGCTCGTCGTTGGCGCCGGCAACGCCGCCGCGAACGCCGCGCTCGCGGCGCATGAGGCCGGCTGCACCGTGGCGATGCTGGAAACCGCGCCGGAGGCGGCCCGCGGTGGCAACTCGGCCTTCACCGGCGGGGCCTTCCGTTTCGTGTTCGACGACGTCAAGGACCTGATCGCGCTGGCGCCGGATATCGCGGAGCTGGATCTCTCGACGATCGATTTCGGCACCTATACAAAAGAACAATATTTCGACGACATGGGACGCCTGACGGAATATCGCTGCGACCCGGATTTGACCGAGGTTCTGATCGGAAATTCCTATTTCGCCGCGCTGTGGCTGAAGAAACACGGGGTGAAATTCCAGCCTGCTTTGGGCCGCCAAGCCTTCAAGGTGGACGGAAAATTCCGCTTTTGGGGTGGGCTGGCCTGCCACATTCACGGCGGCGGACAACATCTGGTCGCGACCCTGCACGCGAAGCTGGAACAGGTCGGTATCCCCGTACTGTACAACACCACGGCGTGGCAGTTCCTGCACGGCGACGACCGGGTCGAGGGCGTGCGAGTCCGGCATGGCGGCCGGGTCCACGATCTGCGCGCGAAGGCCGTCGTCATGGCCTGCGGCGGTTTCGAGTCCAACGCGGAAATGCGCGCGCGCTACATCGGACCGAACTGGGACCTCGCGAAAGTGCGCGGCACCCGTTACAATCAGGGCTACGGCCTCCGGATGGCGATCGACATTGGCGCCGCCGTCGCTGGTCACTGGTCTGGCGCGCACGCGGTCCAATGGGACATGAACGCACCCCCCTTCGGCGATCTGACCGTCGGCGATCAGTTCCAGAAGCACAACTATCCCTTCGGCGTCCTGGTCAACGCGCGCGGCGAACGCTTCCTGAACGAAGGCAAGGATTTCCACAGCTACACCTATGCCGCTTACGGCCACGAGGTGATGAAGCAGCCCGGCCTGTTCGCCTGGCAGATCTTCGACTCGAAAATCAACGACCTGTTGCGCAGCGAATACCGTATTCCACGCATCACCAAGGAAGTCGGCAATACGCTGGAAGAACTGGCTCCCAAACTGACGGGGGTCGACACCGCCGCCGTGCTGGAAACCTTACGCGCCTATAACGCCGCGCCACGGCCGGATGTGAAATTCGATCCCAACGTCCACGACGGCCTTTGCACGATGGGCCTCGCCATCAACAAGACCAACTGGGCGCAAAAACTCGATACGCCCCCATTCCATGCCTACGGCGTCACCGCGGGCGTGACCTTCACCTTCGGCGGTCTGAAAATCGACACATCCGCGCGGGTGGAGGACACATCGGGCGTGCCCATTCCCGGCCTGTTCGCCGCCGGGGAAATCGCGGGCGGTCTTTACTACCACAACTACGGAAGCGGCACCGGCCTGATCGCCGGCGTCACCTTCGGCCGGATCGCGGGCGACGGCGCCGCCGCCTTCGCGCGCCGCAATTGAAACAAGGAGTCACGACCATGGTCTGGAAGACACTCGCCGCCGCCGCGCTCGCCACGCTGCCACTCGTCGGCGGCGCGTTCGCCGCCGCCTGCGAAAAGCCGCGCGAAATCGCCGGTTTCAAGACCTGCGCGAACGTGGAAACGGCGGAGCGCGAAGGCGCCCTGACCATCTACTCGCCCGACCCGGAGGCAAATCAGCAGGCGCTCACGAACGCCTTCATGGCGGCCTTCCCGAAAATCAAGACCACTTATCTTCGCCTGCAAACCGGCGCGCTTTACGCCAAGCTGATGGCGGAACGCCAGGCGAAGACCTACCAGCCCGATGTCCTGACGCTGACCGACATGACCTTCGCGCTGGATTTTCAAAAGCGCGGCGGCTGGGTGAAATACGAATCCCCGGAACTCTCGGGTTTCAAACCGGAACATAAGAGCAGCCCGCAAGGCTTCTTCATGTGGGGCGGTATCATCGTCGCGGGCATCGCTTACAACCCGACGACCCTCAAGCCCGAGGACGCGCCGAAAAGCTGGAAGGACCTGCTGAACCCGCGCTGGAAAGACGTCATCAACGTCAAGGTCTCCAACTCCGGCCTGCAACACGAAACATGGATGCTGATCAAACAGATCCATGGCGATGCCTATTGGAAGGAATTCGCGACGCTGAACCCCCGCGCGTTCGACTCCTATGTGCAACAATACGACCGGACCGTCAGTGGTCAGGATCAGGTGATCAGCACCGCGCAATATTCGGGCTATCTGCAGTTCAAGGCGAAGGGCGCACCGATCGCCTTCGTCAATCCCGTCGAGGGCGTGGTCGCCGCCCCCTCGCTGACCGGCGCCGTGGATCAGGCCCCGCACCCGGAAGCCGCGAAACTCTTCATGGACTGGTTCATCGGCATCCCGGGACAACAGGCCTATGTGAACGCGACGGCGCTTTATTCGGCCCGCGAGGATGTGCAGCCACCCAAAGACGGCCTGCCCATCACCGCCTTTAAGCAATTGATCCCGACCGATTGGGACGCGTTTCTGAAAACCCATTCCCAGTTCGTGAAGGAATGGAGCGCCATGGTCGGGATGCGTTGATGGGCGGACGGGCCGCCAGCCAGGCGGCCCGTCCCCTGCTTCGTCAGCCCGCCATTTTCACCAAACGCTCGATTTCCAGGAGTCGCGGCCCGACACGTTCCTGGCGCTGGCTGCCCAGATTGACGATCAACCGATCGACGCCCAACTCAGCGTAACCCAGCATATCGTCGACCGGCATCGCGACCGGCGGCGTGACGATGATCTGAAAATCCTTGCCGCGGGTCTTGCCGGCCTTGGCGAAGGTGGCGTCGAGCCGGCCCAGCATCTCCTTGGTACCAGCGATGTCGCGGTTGAAACCATACCATCCCGCGCCGAACCGCACGGCGCGCCGGAAAGCCGGAGGCGCATACCCCCCGACGATGATCGGAATACCACCCTTCTGGACAGGCTTGGGATCCATTCGCAGCGTCTCGAATTTCACCCATTTGCCGTTGTAATCGACCACAGGCTCGGACCAAAGCTTTTGCATCACATCCAGGAACTCGTCGCAACGGGCACCACGATCCTCCCAGCCATAGCCGCAGGCCTCCACCTCTTCCTTGTTCCAGCCCACGCCGATGCCGAAATCTAGCCGCCCATCGCTCAACCAGTCGAGCGTGCACATTTCCTTGGCGGTGTAGATCGGGTTCCGTTGCGGCACCAAAGCCACGCCCGTGCCGAACCGCACATTCGTCGTCACCGCCGCGAGAAACCCGAATGTCGCGGTCACATCCAGCATCCCGCCGCCGGCCGGCACCGGAATGCGGCCGTCCTTGGAACTCGGGTAGCCGAAGGTGTTTTTGTCGAACAACGCGACATGCTCGCCCATCCAGATCGAGTCGAGGCCGATGCCCTCGGCCCGCCTGCCGAAGTCCTTGATCATCGCGGGTGTCGCCAAAGGCGACATAAAGGTGGAGAAGACGCCGATTTTCATATTGAGACCTTTTCCTCTGTTACTTCGAATGCCCGCGCTTCCTCGCCCGGTTCACACGATCCCACGCGCCCGTAGATCGGCGATCGCGGTGCTGTCATAACCAAGCTCGCCGAGAATGGCGTCGGTGTGCTCGCCCAGATCGGGGGTCGGACCCAGCGCGGCGGGTTGCGGATTATCCGACAAATTGATCGGCTGTCCCACGACATGGATCTCGCCCAGTTTGGGATGATGCACGGGCCGGGCGATCCCCAAATACTGGGTCTGCGGTTCCGCGAACACGCCCTGAATGTCGTTGATCGGCCCGCAAGGCACGCCCGCCCTGTTGATCGACTCCAGCCAATAAGCGCTGGGCTTCGCGCGGGTGATCTCGCCGATCTTTTCGTTGAGGACTTTCCGGTTTTTCGACCGGAGCCCGCCGGTCGCGTAGTCCGGTTCCGACAATGCGGCCTCCCAGCCAATGGCCTTGCAAAACCGTTCCCATAACCCCTGGCCGGACGCGGCGATGTTGATATGGCCGTCGGCGGTGGGAAACACGCCGGTGGGGATGCCGGTGGGATGGTCGTTGCCGGCCTGACCCGGCACCTCGTGCGCGATCAGCCAGCGGCTGGCCTGGAAATCCAGCATGAAAATCTGGGCTTCCAGCAGCGACGTATGCACCCACTGGCCCTTACCGGTCTGCGCTCGCTGCATCAGCGCCAGCAGGATCGCCTGCGACAGAAAAATCCCCGCCGTCAGATCGGCGATCGGAATACCGACCCGCACCGGCCCCTGGCCCGGCAACCCGGTGATCGACATCAACCCGCCCATGCCCTGCGCGATCTGGTCCACGCCGGGACGCGTCGCATCGGGCCCGCTCTGCCCAAATCCGGAAATCGACCCATACACAATCCGCGGATTCACCGCCGCGATCGTCTCGTAATCCACCTTCAACCGGTATTTCACGTCGGAGCGATAATTCTCCACGACGACATCCGCGTCTTTCGCCAGCTTCATGAAAATCGCATGCGCTTCGGGCGTTTTCAGATTCAGCGTCATGCCGCGCTTATTGCGGTGCAGGTTCTGAAAATCGAACCCATGCCGGTTGCCGCCGACAACATCGCCTTTGGCCTCGCCGGGCGGCTCGATTTTGATCACATCGGCGCCCCAGTCGGCCAACTGCCGCACGGCGGTGGGCCCGGCGCGATGCGCGGTAAGGTCGAGGACTTTCAGTCCGTTCAAGGGAAGTTGGGCCATGGCGAGGTCCTTGCGCGCGAGGAGGGAGTCTTTAGACCCCATCCTGCGGCAAGCAGCCTCTCGCGTATAGTCCGGCGGCCGCGGGTCAACGCGGTTTCGCGGGGGCCTTGTCCTTCGCCGGATTCAGCAACGGATTATGCGATGCCGACCAGACATAACTCGCGCCGCCGCCCGTGCCAGCCAGAGTCATCGCGTTCGCGTCGCACTGCATGCCGCCCTGGCCAACTTCGTATGGACCGGTGACGACCGGGCAAAGGCACTGCACCAAAGCATTGCCTTTCGAGTCCTTCTGGCCGTTGTCCACGCAGGGCGCCGTCATGCAGCCCGCGTATTTCGCCGCGGGGCAGATGGTCGTGTTGGCGCCCATATCGGGTTTCGAGGGCTTGGACGGCATCGGCGTCTGGCCCGCTGGCTGCGGAATATACTGATCTCTCAAAAGGGTCGAATAGACGGAGATGAGGCTTCCGGTCGGCATCATGGTCCCTGTATTCGTGGCCTCGCACGCGGGGTTCCCCGATGTATCGGACTTCGAACACAAATCGCCGTTGGCGCTACATTTGGCGACCGTCTTGTTATAGACGTTCAGATTCAGGATACCGTTGATATCGACCAGATAATTCTGCGACGGATATTGCGCGGCGGTCAGCTTGTAACACGTGCAGTTCGCCGACTGCCCGTCGGCCGACAGCACGCAAGGCAACGCCGAATTGCCGGCGCTGGCGAGACCCGTAGGCACCGCGGGGCCGGAGTAAAAACACAGGGCATAAGAGAAATTCTGAAAATTCGGCGCCGTCGACGCCGGTGGCTTGCAGGCAAGCATGTTCGAGGGTGTCACCACGATATCGGCCGCCGCCGGACCGAACCGGGTCGTCCAGGTGTTATTATAAGTAAAATCTCTCGTTCCGATCGGACTGGTCTGCGCATGGGCGGGTAACAGCCCGATCCCCATCGCAAGCAACAGAACTGGAAAAAAGACGCGCGAAAATGTCCACTGGCGAGCAACCCGGATTGGCGGTGTCATGATGTTCTCCCGACTTGTAACAAGAAGTCATACCGCAATCTAACCCATATGAACGCATTTCGCAAATCCTGGGCGACGCGCGTCCCTCCGGTCCATCACGCGAGGCACGCCATTTTCCGCGCACGCCTTTGCCCCGAACACCCGCCGCGCTAGATTGCCAGCCCCACGCGCATTTTCACGGAGACCACCGACCATGCCGGTCATCGCGACCGCCGACGAAGCCCGAGTCAACCGCCGCCGCGGCTCCGCCGCCGACGGGGTCACATTCTGGCACACGCTCTACCTCGGCACGACCCGCTACAACATGGCGCCCGGCACCCCCGATCCCGCGATGGACGAGTTGTTCCCGATGGCCTTCCTGGTCGAACAAGACCCCGGCAGCACCGCCAATTCGCATTACCACCAACAGGACCAGTTCCAACTGGTGGTCGGCGGCCAAGGCATCATGGGCACGCACGAAGCAAAGCCCGTCACCATCCATTTTTCCGCCGCACACACCGCCTACGGCCCCATCCGCGCCAGCATGGACGAGGGCGTGCATTACTTCACACTCCGAAACGGCTTCGACCCCGGCGCGCAATTCATGGCCAACCCCGAAAGCCGCGCCGCGCTGCGCCAGGTCCGGGGACGCCACCACCGCGAACGCGTCGCCGGCCCCCTGACCACCGAAACCGGCCCAATCCTGCGGCCCGAACCCGACGGCATGGGCGCCTGGCGCTACCGCGCCGAAGCCGGCGAGCGCATCATCGGCCCCGACCCCGCCTGGGGCCGCGGCCAATACTGGATCGTCGTCGCGGGCGCCATGACCCGCGAAGCCAAAGACATCCCCCCCCTCTCCTGCGTTTTCGTCTACCCCGAGGACCCGCCCTTCAACGCATGGGCCGGCCCCGAAGGCGTCGACGTCGTCGCGATGCAATTTCCATTGCGTTCCTGAATGAAAAAGCACATCAGCCTGAACGCGTTCGATATGAACTGCGTCGGGCACCAATCGCCAGGCCTCTGGACCCATCCGCGCGACCGCGCCGACAGTTACAATACCCTGGAGTATTGGACGGACCTCGCGAAAACCCTCGAACGCGGCCAGTTCGACGCCCTCTTCCTCGCCGACGTCCTGGGCATTTACGACGTCTACAAAGGCTCCGCCCGCACCGCGCTGGAAAACGCCGTCCAGGTCCCCGTCAACGATCCGCTGATGGTCATTTCCGCCATGGCGGTCGTCACAACCCACCTGGGGTTCGGCGTCACCTGCGCCCTGACCTACGAACACCCCTATCCCTTCGCCCGCCGCATGAGCACGCTGGACCACCTCACCCGCGGACGCATGGGCTGGAACATCGTCACCGGCTACCTCGACAGCGCCGTCAAAGGCATGGGCCGCACCGAACAAACCAGTCACGACGAACGTTACGAAATCGCCGAAGACTACATGCAAGCCGTCTATAAACTCTGGGAAGCGAGCTGGGAGGACGGCGCCGTCCTCCGCGACCGGACCACCGGCCGTTTCGCCGACACGGACAAAATCCACCGCATCCAACACGACGGACCGCATTTCAAAGTGGACGCGATCCATCTGTGCGAACCCTCGCCGCAACGCACACCCGTTTTATACCAGGCCGGCGCCTCCACCCGCGGACGCCAGTTCGCCGCCGATCACGCGGAATGCGTGTTCGTGAACGGCCCCTCGAAAAAAGTCATCGGCGGCATCGTCGCCGATATCCGCCGCCGCGCCGCCGAAGCCGGCCGCGACCCCCGCGATTTACGCATCTATACCATGATGACGGTCGTGACGGACTCGACACGGGAAGCCGCCCTGGAAAAATTCCGCGATTACCAGCGCTACGTCAGCACCGACGGCGCCCTGGCGCTGATGTCCGGCTGGACCGGCATCGACTTCGCGGCGCTGCCCCGTCACGAACCCGTGAAATTCCAGGGGGCCAACGCGATGACCTCCGCCCTGGAAGCGTTCACGATCGCCGATCCCGGCCGGTCCTGGACGCCCGACGAGATCGCTCGCCACGCCGGCATCGGCGGCCGCGGTCCCGTGATCGTCGGCTCCTACAAAGACGTCGCCGACGAGTTCGAGGACTGGGTCCGCGAAACCGACGTTGACGGCTTCAACCTCGCCTACGCCCTGACGCCCGAGACATTTTCCGATATCGCCGATCTGGTCGTGCCGGAATTGCGGGCGCGCGGCCTGTATAAATCGGCCTATGCGCCGGGAACGTTGCGAGAAAAACTTTACGGGGCCGGCCGCGCGCGCCTGCCCGCCAGCCATCCCGCCGCGCGCGTGCGCGTCGCCTGAAGGAGAAAACACCAGTGAACGTCGAAGAACTCCGCGCCAAACAGGCCCCCCTGAAACAACAATACCGCGATGACCCCGCCTCCGCGCTGATCCCCGCGCATGCCGAGGGCACGCTGGAACTGACCGACATCGCCTGCACCGTGCATTCCTGGCACGGCGACACCACCGCCGGTCTGCACAAAGCCGGCGGCGGCAGCGGCGAACTCGCCTGTTCCGCCGATATGCTGCTGGAAGCGATGGTCGCCTGCGCCGGTGTCACCCTCCGCGCCGTCGCCACCGCCATGGGCGTCACCATCCGCTCTGGCAAAATTATCGCCGACGGCATCTGGGACGCCCGCGGCACCCTGGCCATCGACCGCAACGCGCCGGTCGGATTGACCGAGGTCACGCTCCGTTTCGATATCGACTCCGACGCGGACGCCGCGAAACTGGAACGCATGATCCAGACGACCGAGCGTTACTGCGTCATTCTGCAAACACTGAAAAATCCGCCGAAATTGTCGGTGGCGATCGGCGCCGCCTGAAACAAAACGCCGGTGTCGCGATCCGCGGCACCGGCGTTTGCTTTTTCAGCCATCCCAGGCGTTCGTGGGCATCGGCAGTCCCACATAATCCTCCGGCCGCAACGGCCGGTCCGGCACGACCCCCGCCATGTCCAGCAACATCGCCCATTGCCGCACATGCTGGCCGCTGTGCCAGGTCGCGCGCTCCAACGTCTCATGCAAAGTCTGCGGACCGTAGTAAGTCTGGACTTCCTCCTTGCCGGATTTGTCCGCCTTCGCCGCCCACCAGGCCAGCAGCCGTTGCCTTATGCCCTCCCCAAACGCCGCGACATCCGCGAACCCGTGCAACGCATCGGGCGGCGGCTTCGCCAGCAACTCGTAGGTCAGCGTCTCGCCCGCCGCCACATCCAGGAACACGTCCGGGATCTGAAAGATATGATGCGACAACACCTTATACGAACGGGGACGGTTCGGCACCTCCGTGGCCAGATGCGAGTCCGGCATTTGCGGAATCATCCCCGCCGCCGTGGACAGGATCAGATCCAAACGCGCGACCAACTGGTCCGGCGATAAGACCGGCCCCGTCGCCTCGTTCAAACCGAGAAACTTCACCACATGGCCAATATTCTGCGCGAACACCCATTCGGTGCCACGCGACAAAACAGGCACCGAGCGCGCGCCAAGAGCACGCAAATCGGCGAGGCCGGTGGGGTGGTTGAGCACGTTGACCGAATCGAACACGATCTCACGGACCGAGAGAAACTCTTTGAGTTTCAAACAACTCGTTCAACCAGGCTGCCAGAACACCCGTAACTGTTCGGTGGCGGACATGATTGTCTCCATATATCGAGAAGATGGGTAGCGGTCAGCCCGGAAAGGGTCAAGTCCGCCAGCCTCGATTTGCCGTACGGGCCGATAAAGGCTTGAATTGGCGAACCAGCCGCCGGCCCGTCCGGCGCCAGAAACCATGCAGGCAGGGAGCAACCGCCATGGACGCCGATCGGCAGACAATCGATACACCGAACGCGTGGACCGCCCAAGGAATTGGCGGCAAGGCCGGACTGACCCACCACCTGACACCCGCGCAACGCGCCGCCTTCGACACGCTCCTGGCGAACACACGGCATTTGCAACCGCGCGAGGTCGCACGGGCCGATTTCCGTCACCCAGAGATCGACGCGCTGACCGCCTGGCTCGACGAAACCATCCGCCACGGCCGCGGCGTCGTTCTCCTTTCCGGCCTCAGCCGCGACACCTACAGCGAAGAGGAGCTGGAACGCATCTACTGGGGCCTTGGCACCCATCTCGGCGAGGCCGCCGTCCAAAGTTCGCTTGGCGACCGGCTTGGCCACGTCAAACACGTCAAAGACGACCCCGTGGCACGCGGCTATCGCAGCAACGAGGAACTGACACCCCACACCGACTCCTACCGCATGGTCGGCCTGATGTGCCTGCAACGCGCGGAAACCGGCGGCCTCAGCCGCATGGTCAGCAGTCTCGCGATCCACAACGAAATCCTCGCCACGCGGCCGGAACTGCTGGCGCCCTTATACGAAGGCTATTACTACGCCGTCGCCGAAGCACGCTTCTCCGCGAAACCCGTCACGGATTTCAAAATTCCCGTGTTCTGCCAGGTCGACGGCGTCGTGAGCTGCGGCTATTCGCGCCAGTTCATCGAACGCGCCGCCGAACTGCGTGGCGAGGCGCTGCCCCCGATCCTGGTGGAAGCCCTGGACTATTTCGACAGCCTCGCGGTGCGCGACGACCTCAGCGCGCATTTCATGCTGGAACCCGGCGAGATGATGCTTTGGCATAACTTCCAAATGCTGCACGCCCGGGATTCCTACCGCGACTCGCCCGCCCATGTCCGGCACCTCCTTCGGCTCTGGCTGCGGATCGAAAACGATCGCCCGATCGCACCGGAAATCCTGGAACGCGCGAATATCTACGAACGGGTCTACCGCGAAAAATCCGGGCGGATCCCCGCGGACGCGCTGGCCTGATCGCGAAAGGACCCGCCATGCCCCGCTTTCGCCCGTCGCCCGATCTGGACATGCATTATTTGGTGGACGACTTCACGGACCCCTGGACGTCGCCCGAAACCATTCTCATGCTCCACGGCAACGCCGAAAGCGGTCTCGCCTGGTATGCGTGGGTTCCAAAACTCTCCCGGAAATACCAGGTCGTGCGCCCAGATATGCGCGGCTTCGGACAATCTTCGCCCATGCCACGCGACCACAAATGGTCTCTCGACGAACTCGCAACCGATTTTTGCGCGCTCATGGACCACCTCGGCATCGCCCGCTTCCATCTCGTGGGCGCCAAAATTGGCGGCACCATCGCCCGCGCCTTCGCCGCCCGCCGCCCCGATCGCGTGAAGACACTCACCGTCGTCGGCACCCCGCCACCAACCCGGCCCGAAGCAGCGGCGGGCCTGCCCACCCTGATACGCGATTTCGAGGAACACGGCGTCGAACACTGGGCGCGCCAAAACATGGCCGGCCGGCTCGGCGACTCGTTCCCGCCCGAGGGCCACGAATGGTGGAGCCACTACATGGGCCGCACCGCCGTCTCCACCCAACTCGGCTTCATGCCCACCATCGCCGTCGCCGATATTCGCGCCGATCTGCCAAAGATCGCCTGCCCAACCCTCGTCATCACCACCGAGGAAAGTGGCCTGGGCTCGGTCGACGTCACCCGCGACTGGCAACAACAAATCCCAGATTCCGAACTGCTCGTCCTGCCGGGGAATTCCTATCACGTCGCCACGACCCATGCGGACCAGGCGGCGGAGGCAACTCTGGCCTTCATCGCCCGGCACTGAAACGAGTCGCGGCCCGGAGGAACCTCCGGGCCGCGGCATCGAAAGACCGGACCGGGGAGGCACGAGGCCTCCCCTTTTTGTTCAGGCCGCGTGGAGCAGTTCCAGCGCGCCCTCGTAAACTTCCATGTTCTTCCCGAAAGAGATCGCCGCCGCCTGCGCGCCGGAAACCAAATGCATCCAACGCCACGGCGCGCGAGTCGCGTAAAACTCCTCGACGATCGCCTGGTGATGCTTGAACGCATGCATTTCGGTGAAGCTGTCGTGGCAAACGATTTCGCCCAGACGCTTCATCAGGGCTTCGTCGTTGTAGCCGAGATTCACGTATTGTTGGGCGAGGTTCACGGTGTCCTTCACTTCCGGCACCGCGCGCATGCGGCCCAGATTGGAAACCGTGGACCAATCGGTCGGCGGCTGGGTGTAGATGCTCTCCTGGATCGCATCCAGCAGTTCTTCCTGCGTCCGGTGCGGCAGTTTCGCGACCGCGTCCTGATCCGGCTGCTTCGTCTCTTCCATCCGGTACTGGGTGGATTTGACTTCCGGCCCGACCTGCCAGGTCAGAAGGATCATCAGCTTGTTGCGCGGGCTGAGGCCGTCGAGACGAAGCAGATAGCGGCGCAGGTTGGCACTGGTGTGCAGATGCACATCCATCGGGTTGCCGGTCAGCGAACGCAGGAACAGACCGGCGGCACCGATCGACAAGGCCTCGCCCGCGCCTTCCAGCGACAGACCGCCAGCGAGCGCTTCCGCGATCATGACGGGGATTTCGTCGTAATCGGCGCAACCGCCAATGCCCTCGCCAAGCTCGCCAATCTTCGCGGTTTCGTCGTCGCCGCTCCGCTGACGCATGACACGCGACAGAAGCTGATGCTTCTCGATCAGGTTATCCACGTTCGGCATCGCGCGCGGCGCCGGGAAACGGGCGGTGTAGCGAACCGAAGGACGCATAAGCGTCTTCAGCTCTTCCGTGCCAAGGATGTGTTCCATGGCACGCCACGTGAACGACGGGAAGATGAAGTAGTGATCGTCCAGCGCGTTCTTGGGAATGGCGACGCTCAGCAACAGATCGAAGGCTTCCATGCGGGGCATGTTGTCCCACATCCACAGGAACAGATGATCGGCCTTGTTGGACTCGCCACGGTCGCACGCCTTCAGGAAGGCCTGCTTCGCCGCTTCGATGCCCTTGGCGTTCGACACTTTGCCCGTGCCGTCGGCCGCCAGATGCTCCAACTGCGTCTCCGCGCCGCCGGTCACGTCCAGCGGTTCGAATTCCAGCAGGCTGTAGGGCGAGGTCACGGGGTCGTGAATGTGCTTGTTCGACAGCGCGACATGCTGCAACACCGGGAGGAAGCGATCCTCGCCTTCCAGGCGCTGGCTAAGCTTCGAGACGGCGTAAACACCGGCCATTGGATGCAACGGGCCGCCATGATGGCCAGGGGGCAGGTCGGAGGAACGGATCACCGCGAAGACCGACGCCTTCAGCATCGTCTCGATCGGCACGCCGGCGCGGAGTTTCTCCAACGTCCTGTCGATGATCTCCGAACGCGGCGTTTCCTCGATGAACTGGACCAGCGGTTCGATGGCGTCGTCGTATTTCACTCGTTGCAACATGGCGCGGTATCCCTTGGCTGTTTTTGTATCCTGTCAGGCGGTCTCAAGTCTGTCTGGCACGCGGCGCGCGCGCTTTCGGCTATCCATTTTCGCGCGGTTCCGGTGGTGGGCGCGCGGCTCATTCGTCGTAAATCTTTCGGCCAGACCACGCTTCGCCGTCCCCTCGCGACCTCAGGCGGTCCGGGAGCGTCGCGGCCTGGCTGTGCTTGACATGGATCGTCGGACTCTCTTTTCCATCTGTCAATGGCGACGTGTGGGCTTGCCTGTCGGGCGCGAGAGGTCAGTGTCTTTGGGTGGACCTATATTATTTTGTACCATAACGAATATCCGGTTCGCCTCAAGGATCAGGCGGGATGCGGCCATTGAGAAAAACCTTGGAGAAAACAACAATGAAGCGTATCGCGAACGGGTTGGCGGGCATTGTCGCCGTGTTGCACCTTTGGTTTCTTATACTGGAACACTCCTGTCCGGTCAATAGCTGAACAGATTCAATTGGTTATCGTCCATCACAGGTTCGGAAATGTCGGCTGTTTGTAAGATCACAGATTCTATCGAGGCTTTTTCAAATACTGTCACCGAAAATACCTGCATCAATGTGTAGAGGGAGACGTCGAGCTTCAGTCGCTTCCGGATGATTGCGACCAGCACATAGACCGACACGGCGATCCAGATTTGTGATTTCACGGCGTTCTCCGAGGTGCCGTAGAATACCTTGATCCGAAGGTGCTGCTTGATCCATTTGAAGAAAAGCTCGACCTGCCAGCGGCTCTTGTACAAATCGCAGATCGTCAGGGCAGACCGCGCCGTCATATTTGTCAGAAATACGAGGGTTTTCCCGGTTTTGGGGTCCCTGAAACGCACCCGTCGAAGATGCGCCGGATAGTCTTGCTTCGTATAGTGCCCATCCAGGGCGATCGTCTGATCGGCGATGACGCCGGTCGCGCGATCGGTCGTGGCCGAATAAACACGGTGCGCGTTGAGGTTGGATTTGGCGCGCGTCACGAAGAAGGCACCGGCCTCGTGTAGCCGATACAGGCGGGCGAAGTCGACATACCCACGGTCCATCACATAAATGGCGCCCGCCTCCGGCACCAGCATATCGAGCGCGTGGACATCGTGCAGCTTGCCATCGGATATGTGGATGAAACTCGGGATGTTGCCGCGTAAATCCAGCAACGTATGCATCTTCACGGCGGCTTTGGTGGTCCGGAAATGGGCCCATGGGAACAATGACAGGCACAAATCGATGGTGGTCGAATCCAACGCGTAAACGGTGTTCTTCAGATCCTCCAGCAGGCTCTCACCCGCGTAAAGCCGCCTCGCCTGTGCGATAAGCCGCTGCGCGAACTCCGCGTAAATGCGCCAATCGCGGGTCTGGTTCGCATCGGCCAGGGTCGCGCGCCGGACTGGCCCGCGAAAACCCATATGCCAGAGCTTCGCGGGCTGGGCAGACAGGCACGCTTCGATGTCACGCAGGCTTTCCCGGTAGGTCAGCTGGGCGAAAGCCATGGCGCGGTATTGCTCGGTGCATGGAAATGTTTGCACCGAATGATCGCCGTGATACCGCGCGACGATCCGCGCGAATGTGCTCCAGGGCAGACAATCCATCAGCTGCGAGAACAGTGTCTTTCCGGCGTTCATGGGCGGGCCCTCCCCGGAAAAGGGTCGGGGAAACCGCCACCAACTTCAAATCGACACCACCCAAAATCGCCGGAAAACCCTTACACGGCGGGCACTTCTATGCAATTCGTTCGGAAAACTCCGGACAGTAGTGAGTTGGTATAATAACTCAACGCCCAAATAAAAGGGCATAACCGGCGGCCCAGGCAGTCGTCCGAAGATCGTCGCGGTCAGACTCAGGTGTTGAAATATCAC
>CANJJS010000077.1 GCA_947474705.1 Acetobacteraceae bacterium
CGCTGCCGTGTGATCTGTCCGCGTGATTTCGATCGCCGCAACCATTCACCCCTCCCATGCCGCGATATCGCGGCATGAGGCATCGAATCGAAGAACAGGGGCGATTCCTAGCCCCCTACGAGTCAAGGGATGTGTCAGGTGGTATCAGTGGGTCGGCGCGGCATTTTCTGCGTCAGTATGTGCCGCGGTTATGGCGGTATTTGGTTCGATAGAGGAACGTCTGGAAGGGTTTCGTTAACCCGCGCGCGATAAAGTCCAGGAAGCGCGAGGATCGGACGGACATGCGGGACAAGCTTAGCGTTTTCGTGATCAGCTATAATCGGGCCGGTTTGTTGGACGCGTGTTTGCGGGCGGCGGCTTTCGCGGATGAGTTGATCGTGGTGGACAAGTCCTCGACGGACGGTTCGGCGGAGGTGGCGGCGCGGCACGCGGATCGGGTGGAGATCGTGCCATGGTCGCCGACGGTGGAGGAAACGCGGGCGTACGCGCTGTCGCTGTGCCGGCACGAGCGGATTCTTTTTCTCGACGACGACGAGGTGTTGTCGCGGGAGGCCGGGCCGTATCTGCTGTATGGGCTGGAACGGCCGGATGCGGCGATTCATTCGATTCCGTTACGGCATTATATATTGGGGGTGCATGACGAGACGGCTTGTTATTGGCCGGAGGCACATCCTCGGTTGTTCCGTCGCGGGGCGATTGTCTTCGCGCCGACGGTGCATGGCGGGACCATTTTCAAATCGGACGATATCGCGGCGATCCCGGTGGAGAGCGGCGTTTGCATCCATCATTTGTCGCATCCGGATGTCGCGGGGTTCGTCGAGCGGACCAATCGTTACACATCCGTGGCCGATCGGGTGCGGGCTTCGCCTGGCGGGGACGCGGATCTGATCGGATTCGCGCATGCGCGGATCGACGATTGGATTGGCCGGACGCCGGGCGCGCCGCGGGATGGGTATGTCGCCGCGGTGGCCTTATTGAAGGCGTTTTACGAGATCGTCGATCGGTTGAAGTCGTGGGAGGAGGATCGGGGGCTGGATGGGGCGGCGGAATTTTCGCGTGTGGCGGAGGTTCTGACGGCGGCCGCGGTTCGGTTCGGTGTTCTCCCCGGCCAGGGGCCCGCGCCGCCGGGAGCGGTGCGGCGGGCGGGCGCTGGCGGCGGTCAGCCGATCAGTTTGCCGCCGTCGACGGGGATCACGATGCCGGTGCTGGACGTCAGGTGTACCACGGCGGCGTAGACGGCGGCCGCGACTTCCTCGGCCACGACGACGCGTTTCAGTGGCGTGGTGGCGGCGACTCTCTCCACCATGGCGGTCGTGCGTCCCGGGACGAAGGCGGTGTCCACGGCGGCGGGCGAGACCGTGAAGACGCGGATTTCGGGGCCCAGAATGCGCGCGAAGGACAGGGCCATGGTGTCGAGCGCGGCCTTGGACGCGCCATAGGCGATATTGCTGCCGGTGCCGGTGATGGCGGCGATCGAGGAAATGTTGACGATCGCGGCGTCGCCGGATTTTTTCATCAGCGGCGCGAAGGCCCGGACCATGGCGAAGGGGCCGCGGACATTGGCGGCGAAGATCGCGTCGATCAGATCGTCGTCCAGCGCTTCCAGATCGTGGTGCGGTACCATGCGGGTGAAGCCGGCGGAGTTCACCAGCACGTCGCAGCGGCCGAAATCGCGCTCGACGGTCGCGGCGACCTCGCGGATGACGCTGGTTTCCAGGGCGGGGATGCGCATCGCGCGATGGCCCGACCCCGCCAGGGAGGCAACGACCTTTTCGGCTTCCTCGGGTTTCGAGTTGTAGCCGACGATCACACGGGCCCCATCTCTGGCCAGCAAACGCGCGGTGGCCGCGCCAATGGCGCCGCTGGCGCCGGTTATGACGGCGACCTTGTCTTTCAGGTTCATCTTGGATTTTCCCATTTCTGCCGGGCGCACGTTACGCCGGGCGCGGCGGGCTCGCCAGACATGGACGGATTTGGGGACGTTGTTATCCGTGCCTGATCGGTCCGAGGCTCAACGTTTGGCCGATTGCGGAATCGGACAAACCTCGGGGCGGGCGCGCATGCCGCCGGGGACGGCTTTGATGGGAAGGAAGCGCGGGTAGATCCCGGTGGCCATGTCGTCGAGGCTGGCCGCGCGCAGGCGCAGGGCGGCGGCGTATTGCCATTGGAAGACCAGCACATCGACGATGAACTGGCGCATGAAAGCGCTGGGCATGGCTTCCAGGAAGACGAAGGGGTCGCCGTGGTGGCGGATGTTGGCGGCCCAGTTGTTCATTCCGGAGGGGCCTTGACCGTAGGCGGCGATGAGTTTCAGCAGGTCGTCGCCGACCAAAGGGTGGTCGCCCAGATGGATGAGGTATTTTTGGCCGATGGCGAGGTTGGTGGCGGGGTCGTTCAACCGGTCGGCCTGGCCTTCGCCGATGCTGCCCATGCCGACCGCGGTCGCGGGCATGACCTGCATGAGGCCTTGGGCGCCAACCGGGGAAACGGCGAGCGGCTGGAAGTTCGATTCATGGCGGACCACCGCGTAGACGAAGGCGGGATCCATGCGGAACCCGCCGGCGGGGCGGAGCAACGGCAGTTCGAATTTCCCCATCGCGGCTTCCACGGCCTCGGTCTCGCCGCGCAGGGAGTCGGCGAATTGCGCCAGTCCGGCGGCTTTGGCGACCAGGATGAGGGAACGTCCCAAAGCGGGTTGGGAGCCGGAGTCCTGCCAGAGCGTGTGGAGCTCGGCTTCGGCGCGGGCGCGTTCGCCGACCTGGAGAAGGGCGAAAGCGCGACGTCCGGGGACGGTCGCCATTAGCGCTTCCACATCCGCGGTGGCGACCATCGGCTTGTTTTGGGATGGGAGTGGTAGGCAGGGCAGCGTTGGGTTCAGCGCGCGGCGGGCGACGATCCCATAGAATGTGTCGGCTTCCTTCGCCGCGCGGCGAAGCCAGAAGATCCGCGTGGCGCGGTCGCGGGCGCGTTCGGCGACGCGGGCGGCCCAGAAGGCGGCGGCGGCGCGGCCATATTGGGTGCCGGAGGCGCGGAACGCGGCCTCGAAAAGGGGTTTCGCGGCCGGGTGATCGCCAAGGCGCCAGGCGGCGACACCGCCGGCGAGCAGGCCCTCGGCGGCGGCGGGCGAGGCGGGACCGGTGGCGGTCAGCAGCGGTGTCGCGGCTTCGACGGCCTCGCGATCGCTGTTTTGGGCCAGGAGGACTCTCGCCCGCGCGGGGTCGGCGGGCTTTTGCCCGGGGACGCGAGGGGGCGGCGCCACGGCGTGGAGGCCGGCATGGCGGATCTGGGTGTCCAGCAGCGCGCGGATGGCGGGGGCGTCGGGCTGGTCGGCGAAGCGGGTCAACCAGGAGGTCAGTTCCGCCTTTTCGGCGATGTAGGCGGTGTTGAGGTAGCGATCGGCGAGGATGGCGCCGCGGAGGATGTCGCTCTCCAACTGGTCCATTTCGCGGGTGGCTTCGGCCGCGGAGCCGTCGCGTTGCAAGGCGAAAATCCGGCGGATACGGGCCGCGTCGCCAAGGGAGAGGGGTTGCGGCTGGGCCACGGCGCGGGCGCCGGGCAGGCCGATACGGGGGATCGCCATGGCGGTTTGATCGGCCGGTTCCCCGTTGTTCGTGGACCATGCCTGTGTGCCGAAGCCGGCCGCCAAAAAGAGGGTGGCGGCGGCCACGATACCTGTCCGGCGATATGCCATTGGGGGGCGTCCCGTGTTGAGGCGTCTCGTTCGCATCCGCCGCAAATAGTCGATCAATCCCGAAGATGCAAGACTTCAGGTGAGATACGGCGGATATTGCAGTGCACCGAAAGGGATTGTGTTTCATTGGTGGCAAGGTAAGTCTCTGTGTGCGGAAACGGGCGAAAGTTACTGTAATGCCTATGTTTCCCAATCGAGTTGTCCACACCATGGCAACCCGGACAGAGGACTTTCCGGGCGGGAGGTGGACTGTCATGCTCGGCGGGTGCTCCGTCTGAATCGCCTCGACCTGACCGATTTTCGCAATTATGCGACGCTGACCTGGCGGCCGCGGGCGGCGATCGGTATTCTTTTTGGGCCGAACGGGTCCGGGAAGACCAATTTGTTGGAGGCGATCTCCTTTTTGGTGCCGGGGCGCGGGTTACGTGGGGCGCGGGGCGTGGATCTGCCCCGGCGCGGCGGAGCCGGGACCTGGGCGGTGGCCGGGCGGTTCGAGACGGTGATGGGGCCGGCGGAGATTGGAACGGGCACCGTGGCGGGCGGTCCCGCGGATCGCCGGGTGTTCCGGCTGGACGGTGCCTCGCCCCGAAACCAGGGGGAGATCGCTCGGCGGGCGGCGGCGGTGTGGCTGACGCCAAGGATGGACCGGCTGTTCCAGGAAGGCGCGTCGGGGCGGCGGCGGTTCCTCGACCGGCTGGTCTGGGCATTGGAGGCGGGTCATGCGCGGGAGGTGGCGGCGCACGACGCGGCGATGAGCCAGCGCAATCGTCTGCTGGCGGAAGGGCGCACGGAGCCCGCCTGGCTGGCGGGGCTGGAGGACGCCATGGCGCGGCATGGCGTGGCCGCGACGGCCGCCCGGATCGCGCTGACGCGCCGGTTGAACGAGACGCCGGAGGACGGGCGCGTGCCAGAGGCGTTTCCGGCGGCACGGATGACCCTGCTGTGTCCGATCGCCGACCGGATGGCGGTCTCGCCGGCGTTGGAGGTGGAGGACTGGCTGCGGGCGATGCTGGCGGCGAACCGGGGGCGGGACGCGGCCGCGGGTGGCGCGCTGGTGGGAACGCACCGGTCGGATATGGAGCTGGCGGATCGCCGGACGGGCATCCAGGCGGCGATGGCGAGCACGGGGCAGCAGAAGGCGCTGCTCCTGGGGGTGATATTGAGTCATGCGCGGTCAATCGCGGAGGTCCGGGGCTTCGCGCCGTTGCTGTTGCTGGACGAACCGGCGGTGCATCTGGACGCGGCGCGGCGGCTGGCGTTGTTCGGCGCGTTACGAGAGTTGCCCGCGCAGGTCTTCATGACGGGCACGGATCTGGAGGTGTTTCAGCCTTTGGCGGGGGCGGCGGAGGCCTGGCGGACGGAGGATGGGGCGCTGGTGGAAGAAAAGGGGTTCGCGGGCGGGACCGGACTGTCCTCCGGCGGGGGGGTGTGATAGGAGTCTATAGTACTACGAACACTCCAGGAGTCCTCCGCCGGCATGTCAGATAACGCTGGAACACCTTCCGATTCCTCCCCCGGCAATGGCGAGGATGCCTACGACGCCGCGTCGATTTCCGTTCTGAAGGGGCTGGACGCGGTGCGCCGCCGTCCCGGGATGTATATCGGCGATACCGACGATGGGTCCGGGCTTCACCATATGGCGTTCGAGATCATCGACAACGCGGTGGACGAGGTTCAGGCGGGGTTCGCGAAGAAGGTCGAGCTGACGTTGAATGGCGACGGCAGTGTGACCGTGCGCGACGACGGCCGTGGCATTCCGACCGACATGCATGCCGAGGAGGGGATGTCGGCGGCTGAGGTCGTGCTGACCAAGCTGCATGCCGGGGGAAAATTCAACCAGAATTCCTACAAGGTCTCCGGCGGATTGCATGGGGTTGGCGCGGCGGTTGTGAACGCGTTGTCGGAGCGCATGGAAGTTCGCATTTGGCGTGGCGGGCTGGAGCATGTGATCCGGTTCAGGCATGGCGACACGGTTGAGCCTTTGACCGTTGTTGGGCCCGCGGCGGAGCGGGGCAATGGGACGGAGGTCACGTTTAAGCCAAGCCCAGGGACGTTCACGCGGACGGAGTTTGAGTTCGCGGTGCTGGAGCGGCGGTTGCGGGAGCTGGCGTTTCTGAATTCCGGCATGACGATCGTGTTGCGGGACGAGCGGCATACGCCGGCCGTGGAAAGCGTCATGTATTACGAGGGTGGGCTGGTCGCGTTCGTGGAATGGCTGGACCGGTCGAAAACGGCGGTGGTGACGCCGCCCATCAGTTTGAAGACGCCGGCGGAGCAGGCCGGCATCCGGGTGGAGTTCGCGTTGTCGTGGAACGACAGTTTCCATGAAACGATGTTGTGTTTTACCAATAACATCCCGCAGCGGGACGGAGGCACGCATCTCGCGGGTTTCCGGCAGGCTTTGACGCGGGTGGTGTCCAAGTACGCGGAAGGGATGGGGAAGAAGGACAATCTGGCGCTGGTTGGGGAGGATATGCGGGAAGGCATGACCTCCGTGCTGTCGGTGAAGGTTCCCGACCCCAAATTTTCCTCGCAGACGAAGGACAAGCTGGTCAGTTCGGAGGTCTCGCCGGTCGTGCAGGCGGCGGTGGCGGACGCGGTGTCGCATTGGTTCGAGACGCATCCCCGGGAAGCCAAGAGCATCATTCAGAAGGTGATGGACGCGGCGGCGGCGCGGGAGGCGGCGCGGAAAGCGCGCGAGCTGACGCGGCGGAAGGGCGTGCTGGATATTTCGACGTTGCCGGGGAAGCTGGCGGATTGCCAGGAGCGCGACCCCTCGAAATGCGAGATTTTCCTGGTCGAGGGCGATAGCGCCGGCGGATCGGCGAAGCAGGGGCGCGACCGGAAGTTTCAGGCGATTTTGCCGTTGAAGGGCAAGATTCTGAATGTGGAGCGGGCACGGTTCGACCGGATGCTCGGGAGCCAGGAAATTGGCACGTTGATCACGGCGCTGGGGACCGGGATCGGGCAAGGGCCGGTGGAGCAAGGCGGGTTCGACGTTGGGAAGCTGCGGTATCATCGCATCGTGATCATGACCGACGCGGACGTGGACGGGTCGCATATCCGCACGTTGTTGCTGACGTTTTTCTTCCGGCAGATGCGGGAGTTGATCGAGCGCGGGCATTTGTTCATCGCCCAGCCGCCTTTGTACAAGGCGACCCGCGGGAAGGAAGAACGCTACATCAAGGACGACGACGGGCTGGAAACCTTTTTGCTCGACAAGGCGTTGGCCAATGCGCGGTTGAGTTACGACGATGGGCGCGCGTTCGAGGGCGACGACCTGCGGCGCGAGGTGCGGTTGCTGCGCGAGGCGACCTTGCATCTGCGGCGGCTGGCGCCGGGGATTCCGGTCATGCTGTTGGAGCAGGCGGCGGTCGCGGGGGTGCTGACGACGGACCGCAACCGGGCGATGGCGAACGCGCCGCTGCTGGCGCAGCGGTTGAACGCGGTGTCTCCGCCAACCGAGCAGGGCTGGGTTGTCAGTGCCGATAATGGCCTGACGATCTCCCGCACCGTGCGAGGAGTCGTGGAAAAGCACAGTCTGGAGCCGGTGGCGCTGCGCAGCGCGGAGGTCCACTGGCTCGCGGAACGGGCCGAGGCGTTGATGGCGCGGTTTGGATCGAAGGCGACGCTGAAGCTTGACTCGCAGACGCATGAACTGGCGGGACCGGCGACGGTGTTCGAGCGGGTGATGAGCCAGGGCCGCCGCGGACTGACGATCCAGCGGTTTAAGGGGCTGGGAGAGATGAACCCGGATCAGTTGTGGGAAACCACGTTGGACCCGGCCGTGCGGTCTATGTTGCAGGTGAAGGTCGGGGATTCCGAGGACGCGGCGCAGGTGTTCAGCACGCTGATGGGCGATGTGGTGGAACCGCGGCGGGAGTTCATTGTTGGGAACGCGTTGAAGGTGGCGAATTTGGACGTTTGAGGTCCGGGTTCGCGATATTTTGAAACACCGGGGACCGTGTCCCCGGTTCCCTGGTCTGTCGAAAAGCCTCCGGACAGCGGCCGATTTCAGTATCGAGAAGTTGGGCGCGGAACCGCCACGGGCTTCCGTTCGCTATGTTTCGCCCGCGAACTGTAACGACGCCAGCCGTGCGTAAAGTCCGCCCTCCCGCACCAGACTGTCATGCGTGCCGACCGCCACGATGTGCCCGCGATCCAGTACCACGATCCGATCCGCCCGCCGCACCGTCGCCAGGCGATGCGCCACCACCACCGACGTCCGCCCTTTCGACAATGCCGCCAAAGCGTGTTGCACCGCCTGCTCGGATTCCGCGTCCAGCGCGCTCGTCGCCTCGTCCAGCAACAACACCGCCGGATCGCGCAACACCGCGCGCGCGATGGCGATGCGCTGGCGCTGGCCGCCGGACAATGTCACGCCTTTCGCGCCGAGAAACGTGTCGAAGCCCCGCGGCAATTCGTCGAGAAATCCCGCCGCCGACGCTGCCTCGGCCGCCGCGCGAATCTCCGCCTTGCTCGCTCCTTGCCGGCCGTAGCCGATATTGTCCCACGCATCGCCCGTGAAAATCGTGGCGTCTTGCGGCACCAGACCGATCCGCGCGCGCAATGCCGCCGGGTCCGCCGTCGCGATATCGACTCCGTCCAGAAAGATCGCGCCCGATTGCGGTTTCCGAAAATGTAACAACAGGTCGAGCACGGTGGTTTTCCCCGCGCCGGACGGGCCGACCAGAGCCACTGTTTCGCCGGGTGCGATGGTCAGAGAAAACTGGTCCAGTGCCGGATGTTCGGGCCGGGTGGGGTAGTGGAATGTCACGTCGCGGAATTCGATGCGTCCGCGCGCCGGTTCGGGAAAGGGCAGCGGGTGCGCGGGCGCTTCGATCTCCGGCCGGACCGCGAGAATATCCGCTACGCGCTCGGCGGCGCCCGCGGCCCGGCGCAGGTCGCCCCACAATTCGCTCATGGACGCGCCGGACGTGGCGATAACCACGGCGTAGAACACAAAGGACGATAATTGCCCACCGGTCATGCGGCCCGCGACGACGTCCCGCCCGCCGACCCAAAGGCTGAACGTGATCGCGCCAAATCCCAGAAGAATGACGCCCAATATCAACAGTGCCCTTGTGGCCAATCGTTTCTGTGCCGCTTCGACCGCGCGCTCCGCGCCGTCGGCGAAACGTCCGGTTTCCAGCGCTTCCCGGGTGAAAGCCTGGACCGTGGGCAAACCGGCGAGCGTTTCCTCCGCCACCGCGGCAAGGTCCGCGACCCGTTCCTGCGCGATGCGGGACAGGCGCTTTTCCCGGCGGCCCGCCAGAATCAGCGGCCCGACCACGAACGGCACGACGGCCGCGACGATGCCCGCGAGTTTCGGGCTGGTCGCGATCGTCATCGCGAAGGCTCCCGCCAGTAGCAGCGCCTGGCGCAGACCCTGGGAGATCGCCGATCCGACCAGCGCCTGCAGGACCGCGATATCGGCGGTCATGCGCGACAGAACGTCGCCGATGCGCATGGTTTCGTAGTACCCGGCGGAGAGGCGGATCGCATGGCCGTAAACGGCGCGGCGGAGGTCGCCCGCGATCCGCTCGCCCAACCAGGACACGAGATAAAACCGGGTGGCGGTGGCCACGGCCAGGGCGGCGACGATCGCGAACATGCCGATCGCCGTTGTGTCGAGCGCGCCGGGGCCGCCGCCGAACCCCGAGTCGATCAGTTCCCGCAGCCCCTGGCCAACGCCCAGGAGCAATCCGGCCGCGGTCAGCAGCGCGGTGGCGGCGGCGAGCGCGCGTGCCCAGTACGGGCGGGCGAAAGGGAGCAGCAGGCGCAAGGCGCCGAAGCCGGCAGTCTGGGGGGTCATGGGCTGGATCGGGTCTCCGCTGCCGGACGATCGCGGCAGGCGACCGGGATTCGATATGGGATGCAATCGCTGTTTACCACCCTGCTCCGCGCGCGCGGCGATTGCGTCAGGCCGTCCCGCGCCGCTACACCCCCGGCCAGCCGAGGCATTTCCGGCCCGGCGCCGTGGAGACAACGTTATGACTCATACATACCGCCTGACCAGGCGCGCGTCCTTGAAGGCCGCCGTGGCGGGCGCCGTTTTGCCGCTCGTGCATATCCGGACCGGCCACGCCGCCGGCACCGTCTCGATCGCTTTCTGGGATCACTGGGTGCCCGAGGGCAACGAGGTGATGAAGAAGCAGTGCGCCGCATGGGGCGCCAAGAACCAGGTCGATGTGAAGGCCGACTTCGTGACCTCCGTCGGGTCGAAGAACATCCTGACCATCGCCGCGGAAGCGCAGGCGAAGGCCGGTCACGACGTGCAGCAGCTTCCGGGCTGGGAAGTGCATAACCACGCTGACTCGCTGGAACCGATGGACGACGTGATGAAGCGGTTGATCGGACAGTATGGCCCGGTCGCGGCGGCCAGCGAGTATCTGCACAAAAATAAAGGCATCTGGCGCGCGGTGCCGGCCAGCGCGGGCAACCAGAACAAAGGTCCTTGCGGCCGGATTTCGGTCCTGAAGGAAGTCGCCGGGCTCGACCTGCTGAAAATGTATCCGGCGGGCGCGGACGCGACCCCGGACGCGGAGAACTGGACCTACGACACGATGCTGAAGGCGGCCGAGGCCTGCCAGAAGGCGAAAATGACCTTCGCCATCGGTTTGGGCACGACGCCTGACTCGGTCGACACCGCCGGCGCGATTTTCGCGGCGTTCGGGGCCCAGGTGATGAATGAGAAGGGGGATATCACGGTCCGATCGGACAATGTGCGGCAGGTGTTGGAATACGGCCAGCAACTGGTGAAGTATTTGCCGGTGGACGCCGTCAGCTATGACGACGCGTCCAACAACCGCGCCCTCATCTCCGGCCAGTCCGCCCTGATCTGGAATCCCCCCTCCGCCTGGGCCGTCGCCCGTCGCGACGCGCCGAAAGTGGCCGAGGACTGCTGGACCTTCCCCGCGCCGAAGGGCCCCAAGGGCCGTTTCCTGCCGATGGGGGCCTTCTCCTGGGGCGTCTGGAACTTCTCCAAGAATAAAACCGCCTCGAAAGAACTGATCGAGTTCCTGTCGCAGCGCGAAAACGTCGAAGCGCGGTGCTCCGTCACCCTGGGTTACGACGTGCCGCCCTTCGTCAGCATGACCGACTTCAAGGTGTGGGAAGAGGCCGGGCCGCCGAAAGGCAGCGTCTATCACTACCCGATCCGGAAATCCCACAACCAGGTCAGCCATGTCGCGCTGGCGCCCGCCCCGCCGGAGATCGCGGTGCAGGCGTATAACCGTGGCACGCTGGCGACCATGTTCGCCAAGCTGCAAAGCGGCCAGTCCGTCAAGGCCGTGCAGGACTGGGCGCAGGACGAGCTGGAAGGTTTCACGCGTTAAGAGACTCGAAGGGGGAGGCTTCTCGCGCCTCCCCCGTTTCCCTCGGTTGCCCCTGGCGCGCCGCCATGGCACGGTCTGGCTCTCTGTCGAAATATAGCAGCGAGCGCGAAACGTGACCCTCATTCTGGCCAGCCGCCCCAACGTCTATTCCATGTCCCCGCTCGACCGCATCGGCACGCGGCGGGAAGATCACGCGTGGATCGAGCAGCAACGTCATAATCCGGAAAGCATGTATGTGCCGGTTTGGCGCAATCGCAACCTCGTCGCGGGCATGGACGCGGGCGTGCCGGAAGCCGTCTACATCACCGGCGAGACCGCCGCCAAACTCCGTATGTCCAATGGCCCCTGGGCTTTTCTCGGCCTGCTTCAGGACAAAGCGGTCTTCACCGTCGATATCAGCGCGGAAGAGGACCCGCTGCCGCTGTTGCCGGAATCGCTGGGTGCCTTTGTCGATCTGCGCTCCGTCGGCTGGGGCGTGCCGAAACCGGAAGCCTCCGTCCTGGCGCACGCCCGTGGCCTGATGCACTGGCGCGCGCGGCACCGCTTCTGCGGCGTCTGCGGCGGCGTCTGCGAGGTCAAGACCTCCGGCCACATGATGCAGTGCACGGCCTGCGAGGCGCAGCATTTCCCGCGCACCGATTCGGCCGTCATCATGCTGGTGCACAAGGGCGACCGGGCCATTCTGGGCCATTCGACCCGTTTTCCGCGGGGGGCCATGTACTCGACGCTCGCGGGGTTCCTGGAACCCGGCGAAACCTTGGAGGAAGCGGTGCGCCGCGAGGTGCTGGAAGAAGTGGGTGTCCAATGCGGCGATGTTTTTTACCATTCCAGCCAGCCCTGGCCGTTCCCCGGCAATATCATGGTCGGCTACTACGCGGAGGCGCTGACCGAGGAGATCACCATCGACCCCGAGGAACTGAAGGACGCCCGGTGGTTCTCCAAGGACGAGATGCGGAATCACGACACGCACGGCTTCCAGTTGCCGCGGGTGGACAGCATCGCGCGCCGCCTGATCGAAGACTGGCTGGCACATAGCTGATGTCCGAACCGCCGGCACTGCTGACGATCGGCTACGAGGGCTGCGCGATCGGCGATGTGCTGGCGGCGTTGAAAGAGGCGAACGTCGATCTGCTGATCGATGTTCGCGCCGTCGCGGCCTCGCGAAAACCGGGTTTTTCGAAGCGGCAACTGGCGGCGGGGCTTGAGGAGGCGGGCATTCGTTACGTCCACCTCCAACGCCTTGGGACGCCAAAACCGGGACGGGATGCGGTGCGGGCGGGCCACCCGGAACGGATGGAACCGATTTTCCGCGCGCACATGGAAACGCCGGACGCGATTCTGGCTTTGGGGTAGGCAAAAGATTTGGCGTTGGAGGGGCGGTGCTGTTTGTTGTGTTTCGAACGCGATCACAGGCATTGCCACCGCCGTTTCGTGGCGGAGGCGATCTCCGCTGGGAGCGGCCGGCCGATCGAGCATCTGGAGGTGCCGTTTCAGGGATCGCGGGTACCGTTTCCGTGAACACAGTCGATCTGGTGGCTTCCCCCTGGACAAGCCCGAACTCCCTGGCGCATAGGGGCGGGCGTTAATGGGAGCCCGCGACACAAGATCATGATGTATTTCAGCCGCCTGAAGGCCGCCGCCATCCTCGGCGTCTGTTTGCTCGGGCTGTTGCTCAGCCTTCCCAACGTGATCCCGGCGCCGGTCGCGGGCATTCCCTGGCCAACCGTGCATCTTGGGCTGGACCTTCGGGGCGGCAGCTACCTCCTGATGGAGGTGGACATGAAGGCCGTGATCAAGGAACGGCTGGACAGTCTGATCGATTCAACTCGCCAGGCGCTGCGGCCGGGGGCGATTTTCTATCAAACGCTGGAAGCGCAGCCGGAACAGAAACGGGTGCTGTTGCGGTTGCGCGACCCCGCGAAGATGGACGCGGCGCTGGCCGCGTTGCGCCCGCTGGTCTCGCACGACGGCCCCAATAACACCGCCGATTTGGATCTGCTGCCACAGGGCGACGGCTCGATCCTGCTCAGCCTGTCGCCGGCGGCCTTGCAGGCCCGCTCGGTCTCGGCGGTTCAGCAATCGATCGAGATCGTCAGACGCCGGATCGACGAAACCGGCGTGGTCGATCCGCAGATCACGCGGCAGGGCGACAACCGTCTGGTTGTTCAACTCCCGGGGATCGAGGATCCGAACCGGATCAAGCAGTTGCTCGGGAAAACCGCGCACATGACTTTCCGGATGGTGGAGGAAACCGCGACATTGTCGCCGGGCGCGCCGCCGCCGCCGGGCGTCGAGTTCCTGCAAATGCAGGAAGGTGGTGGTGGCGGGCGGATCGCGGTGCGCAAACGCGTGGACGTCGATGGCGGCGATCTGACCGATGCGCGCGCTGGCACCAACGGCCAGACCGGCGACTGGGTGGTCAATTTCAAGTTCAATTCCAACGGCGGCCGGCGCTTCGCCGATATCACGCGCGCCAACGTGGGCAAGCGTTTCGCGATCGTGCTGGACGACAAGGTGATCTCCGCGCCGGCGATCCGCGAGGCGATCACCGGCGGGTCCGGGCAGATCAGCGGCGGGTTCACGGTGACAAGCGCCAACGAACTGGCGGTGCTGCTGCGCGCGGGTGCCTTGCCGGCGCCTTTAACCGTGGTGGAAGAGCGGACGATCGGGCCGGAACTCGGCGCCGACAGTATTCGCGCGGGCGCGATTTCGTTGCTGGCCGGCTTCTTGTTCGTGATCGCCTTCATGGCGTTCTTCTACGGCCTGTTCGGCTGGTTCGCGAATTTGTGCCTGGTCCTGAACCTGATCATGATGTTGGCGTTGATGTCGCTGTTGGAGGCGACGCTGACGCTACCTGGCATGGCGGGCATCCTGCTGACGCTTGGCATGGCGGTGGACGCCAACATCCTGATCAACGAGCGAATTCGCGAGGAACAGAAGCGCGGACGGCCGCCGCTGGCGGCGCTGGAGCACGGGTTTCAGCGGGCCTACGCGACGATCTTCGACTCCAACGCGGCGACATTCCTGTCGCACGTGATGTTGTTCGCGTTCGGATCGGGGCCGGTGAAGGGTTTCGCCGTGACCATCACGATCGGCATCGCGACCTCGATGTTCACGGCCTGGATGCTGACGCGTCTGCTGGTGGCGCAGTGGTACGTCTCGACCAGACCCAAACTGCTGCCGGTCTGAGGAACAGCACATGTTGATCAAACCGATCATGCGGCTCGCGCCCGACGACACCGATTTCAAGTTCATGAAGGGGCGTATCGCCGGCCTCGCGGTGTCGGCGGTCCTGTCGTTCGCGTCGATTGTGCTGTTTTTTTATCCGGGTCTGCATCTGGGGATCGATTTCTCCGGTGGAATCGTGATGGAAGTGCGTACCGACGGGCCGGCCGACTTTCAAAAAATCCGCCAGACCCTGGCCGGGGAAAATGTCCCGGATCATGGTGTGCAGCGGTTTGGCGATGACTCGACGGTTCGGATCCGGTTGCCGGCCCAGCCGACGGAGGCCGGGACGCAGGTCGCGGTGACGAAGGTCCGGATTGCCTTGGAAAAATCCATCCAGGGCGCGAAAATCGTTCGCACCGACGCGGTGGGCGCCAGCGTGTCGTCCGAACTGTTCCGTCACGGCCTGCTCGCTTTGGGAATCAGCCTGCTGATGATCCTGGCCTATATCTGGTTTCGTTTCGAGTGGCAGTTCGCGGTCGGCGCGGTGGTGACGCTGATCCTGGACATCACCAAGGCGGTTGGGTTTTTGGTCGTGACCCGGATCGAATTCGATCTGGTGATGGTGGCCGCGATTCTGACCATTCTCGGCTATTCGACGAACGACAAGGTGGTGGTCTACGACCGGGTCCGGGAAAATCTGCGGCGTTTCAAGACCATGCCGTTGCGCGACCTGATCGATCTTTCGATCAACGAAACGTTGAACCGGACACTCGGCACATCGATGACGGTTTTCCTGGCGAGCCTGCCGCTGGCCCTGTTCGGCGGCGCGTCGATTTCCGGTTTCGCCTGGGTTATGTTGTTTGGGATCGTGGTGGGGACTTCCTCTTCGATCTTCATCGCCGCGCCGATTTTGCTGTTTCTGGGAGAGAACCGGCTGCGGCGCGATACGGCGGCGGTCGAAGTGCCGGAGCCGGGCACAGCGCCTCAGCCTTGATCGCCCGGCGGGCCTCGCTGGCCGGTCTGGCCGCGGCGGCGGCTGGTTCGTGGCCCGCGCGTGCCCGCCGTTTCGCGACCCTGGTGACGGCGGCCCCGGCGGGGTCCAGCGGCGACGATATCGCGCGGTCGTTTGCCCGCTATTTGGAAAACGCGTTGATGGGACCCGAGATCCACGTCCGCAATGTGCCGGGCGATGGCGGGCGCGCCGCGTTGCTGGTGCTGGCCGCCGCGCCGCCGTCGGGCGCGACCATCGGATGGATCGCGACGCCGGTTCTGCCCGCGCGCGCCGTGGATCGGAGCGATCCGGACCTGCCGTCGCGCCTGATTCTGCTAGGCTCGGTGGAACGCGAGCCGATCGCCTTCGTGGCTTCGGCCGCCGATCCGCTGGAATCGGTAAGGGATATCGTTCAGCGCGCCGGCCAGGACGCTGGCGCGCTGCCATTGGGTACGCCGCCGCCGGGCAGTCCGCCGCATTTGGCGGCGCTGCGTCTTCAGGCCATCACGCAAACACGCCTGAACATTATCCCCTTCCCGTCCGCCGCCGCCGCGCGGCAGGCCTTGCTCGGTGGCAATGTCACGGCCGCCGCTTTGGGTCTGTCCGATACGATCCGGGCGTTACGGGACGAAAAACTGGTCGGTCTGGGGATCGCGGCGCGGAAGCGCGCGGGCATTCTGCCGGACATGCCGGTGTTGAGCGAGGCGGGTGTGCCGCTGGCGGCCTGGATTCGCCGAGGCCTGGCCGTGCCCGCGGATACGCCGCGCGAGATCCAGGAGCCGCTGATCGCCGCGGCGCGCGCGGTCGCCGCCGATCCGGCGTTCGTCGCGCAGGCCGAAATGATGGGCCTGTTGGCGGCCTGGAGCGATGGTGCGGCCTGGACCGTCCAGGTCGAAAAGGAGCGCGCCGAGCTGACTGCTTTGTGGACCGCCGATCCCTGGCTGAATGCCTCCGGGCAGTAATGCGCGGGGATCGGGATGGAAGCGGGTGTGGGCGATTTCCGCGCGGGCTTAAATGCGTTAAGTCCGGCCTCGCATGCTGACCGACCTGCCCAATCTGTTGACGCTTTCCCGTATCGCGGCGATCCCGCTGCTGGTCGGTCTGGTCGCGTTCCGTTTGCCGGCGGCGGATTTCGCGGCTTGTGTGGTATTCGCCGCGGCCGCGATCACCGATTATTTCGACGGGAAACTGGCACGGGCCTGGCGGCAGCAATCCGATTTGGGCCGCATGCTGGATCCGATCGCCGACAAACTGCTGGTGGCCGCGACCTTGATGATGCTGGTGGGCGTGGACCGGCTGTCGGCGGTGGCTCTGTATCCCGCGATCGTGATCATGCTGCGGGAGATCCTGGTCAGCGGTCTGCGGGAATATCTGGCGAGTATCCGGATCGGGTTGCCGGTGACGGGCCTCGCGAAATGGAAAACCGGGTTTCAGATGGGCGCGTTGGGGACCCTGCTGGCCGGGGATACCTCGGCGCGGCTGTTGGGCATCGCGTGGCTGCCGGTGTCGTCGATCGGGGAGGCGCTGTTGTGGGGGGCCGCGGTGCTGACGCTGGTGACGGGGTGGGACTACCTGACGGCGGGGGTGCGCCATGCCTCGGCGTCTCCGAGGGACGCCGCGCGGGAGCACGGGCCCATGCCGCGGTCGCCATTATGATCGCCGGCCGAGCGGAAACACACCGTTGAACGTGTTGGGCATCGTCGGCTGGTCGGGGAGCGGCAAGACAACGCTGACGGTCGCGCTGCTGCCGCTGCTGCGTGGGTTTGGACTGACGGTATCGACGATCAAGCACGCCCATCACGGTTTCGACATGGACCGGCCTGGCAAGGACAGCCATCGTCATCGCGAGGCGGGCGCGCGCGAAGTGCTTGTCGTTTCCTCCCGCCGGTGGGCTCTGCTGCACGAGATCGAGGGGGCCGAGCCTTCGCTGGAAGAGCTTTTGGCGCGCATGGGCAAGGTTGACCTGGTGCTGGTGGAAGGTTTCAAGTCGCATCCGGGTCCAAAATTGGAGGTGTGGCGTGCTTCTCTGGGCAAGCCGCCTTTGTGGGAGCAGGAACCTGGGGTAGTGGCGGTAGCCAGCGATTCTACCGCCGATGTAGGTTCGCGTGTGTTGTTGCCATTGAACCGGCCTGAGACCATCGCCACCTGGATTCGGACCCGGATTTCGCCTGGGGGGCGGGAAGGTTCTTGAGAAGTTGGCGCTAACGGGGCACAGTCGGCCTCGCGCTCGCCAGTTTCGCGGGTGTTTTTTTTGGAGCCTGTACCGATGCGGCGTATCGCCCTGTTGAGCCTGATGACGACGCTCGGTGGCTGCGGCAGTCACACGTGGTGGAATCCGCCGTTTTCGACGGGCACCAATCCCAATCTTCCGGTCGGAACCGGTGTGAACATGGGCCGTGTCATGGGCGACGGCGTCGCCGTCTCGCCTTTGACGACGGAGCCGGGCGATATTTGGCCGGGACCGCTGCCGCCGCCGAGGACCTTGCGCGATATGGAACGCGCGGCGCCCCCGGGTTCCCCGCCAGGCGGGCGTGGGGCCGCACCGGATCGCGCGGCCAATCCGCTGCTGGCGCCATTGCCCTATGGCACGCCGGGGGCCGCGGCGCCCGCGACGGTCACCCCACGGCCTGTGCCAGCCCCGGCGCCGGTCGACAGGCGGATTATCGTGCCGAATGGCAATGGCACGAGCACGGTCATTCACCCGGACGGCCGGATCGAGACGATCCCCACGCCGAAGTGACCGGCGCATGGCCGCGGTGACAAAACCTCTGACTGTTCTGTATTTCGCGTGGCTTCGCGAGCGTGTTGGCGTGTCTGAGGAAACGCTGACGCCGCCGCCGGAGGTTCGTACGGTCGCGGAGCTGGCGGTCTGGCTCGCGGGCCTCGACGAGCGGCATGCGGCGGCGTTTAAGGATCGAAAAACGGTGCGCTGCGCGGTCAATCAGGAGTTCGCGGATCCCTCGACGGTGTTAAGCCCAGGGGACGAGGTCGCGTTCTTTCCGCCGGTCACGGGTGGCTGAGATGGCGAAGATCTTGGTTCAAACGGGGGATTTCGATGTTGGCGCGGAAATCGCGGTGCTGACCGCGGGGCGGACCGACATTGGCGGTTTGGGGTGTTTCGTTGGGATCGTGCGGGAGGACAAAGCGCATGACGCGCCGGACCGGCCGATCCAGGCGCTGACGTTGGAACATTACCCCGCGATGACCGCGCGCGCGATCGGGCGGATCGTCGAGGAAGCGGAGCGCCGCTGGTCGTTGTTGGGCTGCACTGTCATCCATCGCGTCGGGCGGATGCTGCCGGGCGAGAATATCGTGCTGGTGGCGACCGCCGCGCCGCACCGGCAGGCCGCCTTGGATTCGACGGCGTTTCTGATCGATTGGTTGAAGACCAAGGCGCCGTTCTGGAAACGCGAAGAACTCCCCGATGGCGCGGGCGCCTGGGTTGAGGCCCGCGCGGAAGACGACGCGGCGGCCGCCCGCTGGTGAGGCGTGCGGCCCCGCCGATTACTCGTCGACCTGATGGACTTCGATGACGTTGCCGTCGGGATCGTAAAAGAAAATCTGATCCCAGCCCTTCATTGCCCATTTCCCGTAGTCGGAAAAAGGGACGCCTTTTTCCTTGAGCCGTTCGCGGACCGCGGCGATGTCGTCGGTGCGGAAGGCGATATGTCCCTGTTGCAGCGGATTGACGGCGTGGCCGGTGCGGAATCCGACCTCCAGGTCTTGCGTGGCCAAATGGAACTGGATGTCGCCGTCGGATATGAACGCGACGTCGCCGGCATAGCCTTGCGCTTTGACGCGGGCGGCGTTCAGCGTGGGCTCGGGTTCCAGGTCCAGAATGTCGCGATAGAAATTTTCCATCGCGGGTACGTCCTTGGAGCAGAGGTTCAGGTGATGAAGTTTTAGTTTCATGAACGTTCCTTTGGGGCGGTGGCGGAATTGCCGGGCGCGGCGCCGGGGATAGCACGCGGGGGCGGCGAGCGGACCAGCTTTTCGGGCACGGCGTGACCTGGCGGGCGAAGGCGGTCTACGATCCCGTCAGGGAACCGAGGAGGAAGCGGACATGGGCGTCTCGATTGAGAATTTGACGGATCATCTGGGGGCCGAAGTACGCGGGGCCGATCTTTCCGCGCCGGTGGACGCGGAAACGAGGGCGCGGCTCAACCGGGCGTTTTCGGAGCGTGGCGTGCTGGCGATTCGGGGGCGGAAACTGGCACCGGCCCAGATGCTGGACGCGGTGCGAGTGTTTGGGGAGGTGTTCGTCCAGCACAATACGACGTTCGCGCTGCCGGAATGTCCGGAGATTCATTATATTTCCAACCAGGACAAATATCCCGACGGGAAGCGGTATATTCCGGGGGCGGGCTGGCATACGGATCACTCGAACGATGTCAGGCCGCCGAAGGCGACCGTTTTGCACGCGGTGACCTTGCCCAGCAGCGGCGGCGACACGCAGTTCGCGAACATGACCGCGGCGTACGAGGCTCTACCGGACGCGACGAAGCAGCGGCTGGAGGGGCGCATGGCGATCCATGTTTACCAAAACAGTCACAGCACGCGGAAATTGATGGGGTTGCCGGACGCGGCGAAGGAGCGGGTGCCGAACGCGGTGCTGCACCCGATCGCACGGGTGCATCCGGAAACCGGGCGGCGGTCGATCTATGTCAACCCGATCCGGATTGAGGGGATCGTGGGGATGGATCACAAGGAGGCGTTGCCGTTGCTGGACGAGTTGTTGGAGCATGCGACGTCGGAGCGGTTTCAGTACCGGCACAAGTGGGAGCCGGGCGATCTGGTGATCTGGGACAATCGGCGTTTGTTACATAAGGCAAACGGAGATTACGATATGAACGAAATGCGGTATCTTTATCGCGTCATGTTGAAAGGGTCGGTGCCGGCCTGAGATTTTTTCCGGCGCTCCGTCAGGCGCCTCCGGGACGAACCCGGAGGCGCTGCTCGGTCAAATGTTTCGGCGGGATTCGGCGACGATTTCGCGGGCCAGGGGCAGCATCGCGTAATCGACCATCGCGCCCTGGTATTTGACGGCGCCCAGGCCGGCTTTTTCGGCGTCCTCGAAGGCTTGCAGGAGTCCTTCGAAATAGGAGACTTCTTCCGGCGTGGGGCGGAAGACGGCGTTGGCGATGGCGATATGGGAGGGGTGCATGACGGCGACGCCGGTATAGCCCAGGTCGCGGGCGCGGCGGATGAGGCGCTCGGTGGCGGCGAGGTCGTCCATTGGGGTGCCGAAAATCCCGGCGATCGGGTACATGGCGCCAGCGGCGCGGCTGTCGAGGACGAGTTTGGACCCGAGATAAAGTTGCTCGATGCCGTCCGCCGTCGCGCGGAAGCCGAAGGCCTGCGCGAAGTCGCCGGAGACCGGGCCGCTGAGGGCGCCGTGGATGCCGCGGACGCGGGTGCTGGCGGCGGCGAGGGCGGAGGCGTCGCGCATGCCCTCGGCGGTTTCGGGTAAGGGAAGAATTCCGACGGTGCCGTGCGGGAGGTTGGCGCGGCCTTCGGCGTAGGTGAGGAGGTCGTGCAGGCGGCGAATATCCTCGACGGTGCGGGCTTTGGGGAGGACGATGGCGGTCAGACCCTCTGTGACGGCGGCGGCGAGTTCGGTGGCGGTGTCCGCGTGCAGCGGGTTGACGCGGACGAAGGCGCCGACGCCCGCGGCGGCCAGTTCGGCGATCTCGCTTTTCAGGTAGCCCATGGCCTGGGATTTGAATTCCGGGGGTACGGAGTCCTCGATGTCGAGGACGGCGGCGCCGGGGGAAACGCGGATCGCCTTGGCGACCCAGTCGCGGCGGTGCGCGGGGACGAAGAGCGCGGAACGGATGGGCCACATGGGGTTGTTCTCCGGGGCGGTGATTTCTTACGGGTGCAATAGAACCTTGCGCCTGGCGATCGGCAAGCGCGGCGGGTTGCGCTTGGCGGCCCAGGGGTGATTGAAATCGTGGATGGCCGTTCCGGGCCGGGAGGAAGCATCATGGCATATCCGACGCGTTTGCTGCCCACGACGGTTGTCGGCAGCTATCCTCAGCCGGTTTGGCTCGTCGATGGCGACGAGTTGAAGCATCACGGCGTGCCGCGGGTGCATGCGCATGGGATATGGCGTGTGGCGGAGGAATTTCTGGAGCAGGCACAAGACGATGGGACGATTCTGGCGATCCGGGAGATGGAACGCGCGGGAATCGATATCGTCACGGACGGGGAGATCAGGCGGGAGAGTTATTCCAACCGGTTCGCTCTGGCGCTGGAGGGGGTCGACGCGGAGCATCCGGGGGAGGTGACGTCGTCGGGCGGGCGGACGACGCCGGTGCCTCGGGTGGTCGGGAAAATCCGGCGGCATGGGCCGGTGGAGGTGCGCGACGTGGAATTTCTCATGCGAAACGCGACGCGGGCGACGAAGATCACGTTGCCGGGTCCGTTCACGATGACGCAGCAGGCGCGCAACGATTTTTACAAGGACGAGGAAGAACTGGCGATGGATTACGCCGTCGCGGTGAATGAGGAATTGAAGGCTCTTAAAGCGAGCGGCGTGGATGTGGTGCAGTTGGATGAGCCGTGGGTCCGGACCTCGCCGGAGAAAGCCATGCGTTATGGGTTGAAGGCGATCAACCGGGCATTGGAGGGGGTTGAGGGGCCGACCGTGGTGCATCTGTGTTTCGGGTATGCGGCGGTGGTGGCGAACAAGCCGTCTGGTTACAGTTTTTTGCCGCAACTGGCGGATACGATCGCGGGGCAGATTTCAATCGAGGCGGCGCAGCCTCGGCTGGATTTGGGGGTGCTGAGGGATCTGGCGGGGAAGAAGATCATGCTGGGGGTGCTGGATCTGGGGGATCCGCGGGTGGAGACGGCGGAGGTCGTGGCGGGACGGATTCGGGCGGGGTTGAAGTATGTGGCGCCGGAGAACCTGATACCGGCGCCGGATTGCGGGATGAAGTATTTGCCGCGCGCGGTGGCGTTTGGGAAGTTGAAGGCGCTGGCGGATGGGGCGGCGATCGTGCGGCGGGAGTTGACGGGGGAGCGGTGAGGTTTTGGGGGCGGCGCTTGAACGGGGCGCCGTGCCGCGTCCGGTGACCGGGTCGAGCCGGGTCATGACGAAAAAAGCGAACGGTTGGCGTCCGTTGTCACGACCGCGTCACGGGGCTGAGGCGGGCGGGCATCAGGCAGGCGCAGAGCAGCGCGAGCAAGGAGAAGATCCCGGCCAATAGCCATGCGTTATGTAGGCCGGTGGAAATGATGTCGGTCAGGCGAGTCAGTTCGGCGGGGGGAAGGGCGGCTCGGCCGGCGGGATCGAGCAGGCGGTCCAGGGCGTGCGCCGCGCCGGGGTCCATGTGTTGGATGGTCGCGTTCAGGACGGCGCCGCAGCCGCTGACGCCCATGACCTGGCCCATGAAGCGCAGGAACATGGTGGAGGATGTGGCGGCGCCGCGTTGGCGCCAGGGGACGGAGGCCTGGATGGAGACGATGAAGACGCCCATGCAGAAGCCCATGCCGATGCCCAGAATGAAGGAGCCGATGGCGGCGGGGATGGGGCCGGCGCTGACGGGGGACGCGATCAGGATGGCGCAGCCCAGGACCAAGGCGAGCGCGCCCAATATGGCGACGAAGCGGTAGGTCGTGCGGATCATGATGCGTGCCGCGAGGAAGCTGCCGAACGCCCAACTGACGGACATGGCGCCGAGCACAATGCCTCCGCCGATCGCGGAGTAGCCCATCGCGCCCTGGACGTAGGCGGGGAGGAAGGCGGACACGCCCATCATCATCGCGCCCGCGGCGCAACTGCCGAGAGAGCCGACGACGATGATCCGGTTATGGCGCCAGAGTTCGAGGGGGAGCATGGGCTCGCGGGTTCGGCGTTCGTGCAGGAAAAGCAGGATCAGGGCGATCAGGCCGATCGAGGAGACGATGGCGGTCGCGATGCCGGGGAGGCGGCTGCCCTGGACCATAACGAGGATCAGGGCGGAGGCGCCGATCAGGGTCAGGAGTGCGCCCAACCAGTCGATGGATCGGGATTTGGTCTCGGTTTGCTCGACGAGAAAGACTCCGATCATCGCGATGGAGGCGACGCCGATGGGGATGTTGACCCAGAAGACGACAGA
>CANJJS010000078.1 GCA_947474705.1 Acetobacteraceae bacterium
AATAAAGACCGAAACACGAGGGCGCCGCCAACGTATCCCTTCCATTTCTTATGCTGTTGTCAAAGAACTCCGGAAAACCCGGCCCGCGAAGAACCAGTTGGTTCGTCTCGGGAGGCGCCTTCTAGGCCCCGGCCCGGGGGGTGTCAACGCGATTTCGCGCCGAACACCCGATTTTTTTCGAAAAACTCTTAACCCATTGAAAACGCATGAAACTGTCGGTGCCTTAGATCCAGCGGGTGCTGATCTCCCCGCCCAGAAGGTAGGAACCGATGGTCTCGAAGTGCGTCCGGCGGCCCTGGAGGTGCTGCGCGACCGCGCTCACGTCCCGCAAACGCCGCTCGAACGGCTGATTGGCCAGGATCGCGGTCGAGCCCGCCTCGTGGAACACATGATACGCCGCGTCGCGGGAGGCGTGGATGACGTAGGTCGTGGCCTGGCGCACCGCGATGCGGTTGGCGATGGTGATTTCGCCGGTCTGGGCTACCTCGTCCCAAACCTCCGCCATGGTGTTCAGCAGGCCCGCGCGCGCCGCCTTCAGGGCCGCGTCCCAATAGCCGATCGTGTATTGGACGCCCTGGTTGTCGCGGAGCTGTTCGGTGCCGCCCAACTGCACCTTGCCTTTCGCCAATTTCACCACCTCGGCGTGCAGGGCGCGAGCCGCGCCCAGGGCCACCGAACAAAAACCGCCGGCGTAGAGTTGCATGGCCTGGAAGCGGTAGAGGGTCCCCGCTTCCCGACGTTCGTCGGCGGACTCGCGGGTCACCGAATGGGCGTCGTCGATGAACAAATCGGTCAGATGGAACGTGTCGCTGCCGGTGCCGCTGAGGCCCATGACGTTCCAGACGTCGGGATCGACCTTGGCCTGGTGGCGCGGCAGCAGCATGGTCCGTTCCCACACCCGGCCATCGGGACGCAGCACCGGCGATCCGTCCGGGTTCATGCAGGGCGCCATCGCGCCCAGCCAGGTCGCATGGCGAGACCCGGATGCGAAGCTCCAGGAGCCCGAGACCAGCCAGCCGCCGTCCGTCCGCACGGCTTTGGAGTTCGACCCCGGCCCATTCCCCCAGGCCAAAACGGCGCGCGCATTGTCCCAGATGTCGTGCGCGACCTCTGGCGCGAGATAGGCCGCGGTCATGGAGCAGCCGGAGCCCTGGTTCACGCACCAGGCGGTGCTGGCGTCGCCCATGGCCAGGGCTTCGATGCACTGGACGTATTCGGCCGGCTTCAGTTCGAACCCGCCAAGGGAGCGTGGCAGCAGCAGGCGGAAAATTCCGGCGGCGTGCAGCGCGTCGAGCACGTCGGAGGGCAATTCGCGTCCGGCCTCCACTCTGGGAGAGGCCGCCGCGAGAAGAGGGATCAGCGCGCGGGCGCGCGCGAGGCAGGCCGCTGGCGAGGCATCCAAATCGGCCACGGGGCCCAAGCCCAAAGCATCGTCCATTCGGCCATTCCCTCCTGTTTCGCGCGGTCGCGCGGGGCAATTTCGCGGTGTCACGCGGGGTTTCCCCTCGATTGACATACCCTTCGGGCGCCCGCAATACTCGCCGGTAGCTTCCGCCCGCCCACGCGGACACCAGGCCGGATTGGTCTTGTGCCCGCGTTTCATTTTGCCCCGCGTTTCGACCGGAAGCGAGCGCGGTACGACCGGAGACGTCCGCATGAAGCTGATGTGGTTTCATTTGATGCCATATACCGAACTTCCCGAGAATTTCCGGGAAGCGAACCCGTCGGTTTGGATCGATATCCATTCGTCGCTGTTCGATCCGGAGCGCGCGCATCTCATGTATAACGATTTCATGGACGAGCTGGAGTTCGCCGCGGAAGTGGGGTTCGATGCCGTCTGCGTGAACGAACATCACTCCAACGGCTACGGTCTGATGCCGTCGCCAAACCTGATCGCCTCGTCGCTGGCGCGGCGGACGTCGGACACGGCGATCTGCGTGATGGGCAATTCGCTGGCGCTGTATAATCCGCCGACGCGGGTCGCCGAGGAATTCGCGATGATCGACTGCATCTCCGGCGGCCGGCTGATCGCGGGCTTCCCGGTCGGCACGCCGATGGATACCTGTTACGCCTATGGGACGAACCCGAGCCAGTTGCGCCAGCGTTACATGGAGGCGCACGACCTGGTGGTCCGAGCCTGGACCGAGAAGGACACGTTCGCCTTCAATGGCCGGTTCAATCAGCAGCGCTACGTCAATATCTGGCCGCGGCCGGTGCAAAATCCGCATCCGCCGATCTGGGTGCCTGGCGGCGGATCGGTGGAAACCTGGCGCTGGTGCGCGGAGATGGATTACGTCTACTGCTATCTCTCCTATTACGGTTACAAGGCGGGACGCGCGACGATGGACGGGTTTTGGGCTGAAATGGAGCGGCTCGGCAAACCGAGGAACCCTTATCACGCAGGGTTCCTGCAATTCGTCGGGGTCGGGGAAAGCCGCCAGCACGCCTTCGATCTTTACGCCGAGGCGGCGGAATATTTCTACGGCCGCTGCCTGCATGTCGATCCGAAATGGGCGACACCGCCGGGCTATACCAGCGAGGGCAGCCAGCGCGCGGGGATCGAAAGCCAGGTCAAAAAAGCCGCCGACAGCAATGTGCGGGGGAAATCCACCGGGGAACGCTTCGCCTCCGTCGCCCGCGAAATGGATAAGATCGTCGATAACGGTTACGTGATCATCGGCTCGCCGGACGAGGTCGCGGAGCAATTGCGCGAAGTGGCGACCGATCTGAACGTCGGCCATCTGATGCTGTTGTTGCAATACGGCAACATGAGCAAGGACCTGACGCGCTACAACACGAAGCTGTTCGCGGAAAAGGTCATGCCAAAACTGAAAGATCTGCACACCGGCTGGGACGACCGCTGGTGGCCCAAACCCATGCGAGCGGAAGAACGCGCCGAGATCAGCCCGTTCAATCCCGCCGTCGCGGCCGAATGAAGGAAACCCGGACATGAGCGATCCCGATACCTCGACCATCGACATCAACGGTTTTACCACGCGCGTGTGGCGCAAGGGGAGCGGCCCGAAGCTCGGCTTCATCGCCGGGTTCGGCGGGCTGCCGCGATGGATGCCGATCCTGGAGGAACTGGCGAAAAGCCGGACACTGATCGTCCCGTCTCTGCCGGGCTTTCCGGGCGGGGAACGCGGGCACACCGTGCTCGATACGCACCTGGACTGGATGATCGCGGTGCGCGAAACGCTGGAAAAGGCGGATCTCTCCGGCGCCGATCTGGCCGCGAGTTCGGTCGGCGCGTCGCTGGCGCTGGAAATCGCGGCGCTGTGGCCGCACATGGTCCGGCGCGTCGCCGCCATCGCCCCCTTCGGCCTCTTCGACGAAAAAGATCCGCCCGCCGACCCCTGGGCCCAACGCGCCGACAACGTTCCAGGCCTTCTGTGCGAAGACCCGGAGATTTACAAGGCGATGAAAACGGCACCGGAAGGGGCGAACTCGATTGAATGGCCGATCGAACAGGTCCGCGCCTCCGAAGCCGCCGCCCGAATCTTCTGGCCCCTGGGCAACACGAAAATCGAAAAGCGGTTGCGGCTGATCCAGGCGCCGGTGCTGTTGTTGTGGGGCGAGAACGACAAGATCATGCCGCGCTCCTATGCCAAGACTTTCGCCGATGGCATCTCCGGCAAGACGACGACCCAAACGATCGCCGGCGCCGGCCATCTCGCGGAACTGGACAAGCCCGCCGAGGTGGCCAAGGCCATCCTCGACTTCACCGCCTGAAGCACCGCCGCCCCCTCCCCACGTCATGGCCCGGCCTGACCGGGCCACCGGGAGCGGCACGGCGGCGGCCAGTCTGGGCCGATCGCCAAAGATCGGCACATCCCCGTTCGCCACGGAAAAACCCAAACACAGAGCACCCAAATGGCATACGATCCCGACACCCAGGCCGTCCTGGACATGATCCGAGCAGCGGGCCGCCCGCCGATGGAAACCCTGTCCGCCGACGATGCACGCACCGCCTTCAACGCCGGCCGCGCGCTGCTGGCCCCCCCGCCCGAAGACGTCGCCGAAATCCGGGACACCTCGGTCCCGGGCCCACTGGGCGCCATCCCCGTCCGCCTCTACCGGCCCATGGGCGCGGCGGAAAACGAGGCCCTGCCGGCGCTGGTCTATTTCCACGGCGGCGGCTGGGTGGTCGGCGATCTGAATTCTCACGATGTGCCGTGCCGCCGCTACGCCAACGCCGCGCGCTGCCGGGTGATCTCGGTCGATTACCGCATGGCGCCGGAACATGTGTTCCCGGCGGCGGTCAACGATTGCGCGGCGGTAACGCAATGGGTGCATGACAGCGCGGCCTCGCTGTTCGTCGATGCGTCGAAAATCGCGGTGGCCGGGGATTCCGCTGGCGGCAACCTCGCGGCGGTGATGGCGCTGATGGCGCGGGACGGGACACTTCCAAAACTGGTGTTCCAGTTGCTGATCTATCCGGCGACCGACATGACCATGAGCACGGTGTCGGCGCAGACAATCGGACCGGGCGTGCCGCTGACCTCGGCGACGATGAAGTGGTTCATCGATCATTACGTCAAAGGCGACCGGACGGATTGGCGGGCCTCGCCGGGCCGGGTGGCGAATGTCGCCGGGACAGCGCCCGCTCTGGTGCTGACGGCGGCGCACGATCCGCTGCGGGACGAGGGAATCGCATACGCGCAACGGCTGGAGCGGGAAGGCGTGCGGACGATCCATCTGCATTATTCCGACCAAATCCATGGGTTCGTCGGAATGGGGCGGCTGATCCGGGCGGCGGATCAGGCGATCGACATGATGGCGCGCGTGTTGAAACAGGCGCTGCATCCACCGGGACCAGTCGCCTGATTGTAAGAGGGCCGCGGAAGCCCACCCAACAGCCAAGGGATTATTTCCGGCGCGCCACAGCATTGGTGCCGTATCGCGATGAACCGGGCGACGTCGGATTTCGTGGCGAGTCTGAAGCCCGCGGGCCTGGACGCGCTGGAAATCTCCGGCCTGTCCTGGTTGAACGCTGGGTTTCGTTCGTACGAGTTCGTCGATTATCCAGACTTCGATATTTGCCGGGATCGGACCGCGCGGTCCTACGACCTGGTGATCGCGGAACAGGTGTTCGAGCATTTGCGGCGTCCGGATCGGGCGCTGGCGAATATTTTCGGCATGCTGCGACGCGGGGGCGTGCTGGTCGTCACGACGCCGTTTTTGATCAAATATCATCCGGAGCCGCTGGACCTTTGGCGGTGGACGCCGGTGGGGATGCGGGCGTTGCTGGAGGACGCGGGATTTACGGTCACCGCGGCGGAGGGGTGGGGGAACCGGGCCTGTGCGTCGGCGAATTTCGATGCGTGGGAGGAATTCGACCCGGCGCGGCATTCGCTGGACAATGAGCCAGACGTGCCGGTTTCGGTTTGGGCGTTCGCGCGGCGGGATACGCCGCGGACATTTTTCGATATGTTCGTGGGTTATGCCAAGGCAATGCGGCGGAAGATATCGGCCGCCGCCTGACTTTCAGCCAACGACGATCGCGTTCCGCAATGCCAGTGGCGCATCGATCTTTTGCAGAGGCTCCCAGCTACCGCCAACTCCTTTTATGCCGACTGTCCCGAAGTCCAGGATGCGGCCAACGATTCCCTGTTGGACGTCCACGGTCTCCACCTTGGTGATATTGATCTCCTGGGTGCGGCGGCTCATCCAGCCGACTTTGTGTATGATCCGCCTGTCCGTTACAACGATTTCCGTTGTGACCCTTTGGATCCACGCGGCGCAACAGAGATAAAGCGTGACCGTCAGTAGCGTGAGGTCGACCGCCATCGCCACCGAATCGAGCCCCTCCGGCCTCCACTGGAACGCCAAAACCGCGCCGCCCGTAACGACCGCCGACAAAATCGCCCGCTTATAAACGATCCAATGCAATTTCCCAGCGTATCTCACTATTTCCCCGGTCTGAAGAACTTTCGTGTAGTACGCCATCCCCAACACCTCCGCGGCATGACAGCGGCACCACGCCCCGAGAGCATGGCACCGCCGTCATGCATGGTTACCGCCAACAATCAGATGACGTTTTCCTCCGCCAGCTTTTCCACGTCCGACTTCGAAAAGCCGAGCATTGTCGTAAGAAGCCACTCGTTGTCCTCGCCATAGCCGGGGGCCCCGCGGTCGATGGGGCCGCCGATATAAGCAGGCGTCCGCGAAAACTTCATCGGCAATTCGTAGATCGGCCAGGTGCCGATTTTCGTCCCCGTGACTTCCGTCAGCCATTTCAGGTGCCGGAGTTGCGGGTCCTTGTCGACTCGATCCTCGGAGTTCTGGCAGACACCGGCGGGAACGCCTGATTTCTGCAAGAGCATCATCAGGTCCTCGGCGGTCTGGTTGGCGGTCCAGGCGCCAATGGCCTCGTCGAGCGCGTCCTGATGCTTCATCCGGTCGTCCAGGGTCGCGAAACGGGTTTCCGAAATTCCCGCCAGACCCGCGACGACAGACCAGTGCGCCTCGGTGAAGCACGCGATCGCGATCCAGCGGTCCTTGCCTTTGCAACGATACGCCCCATGCGGCGCCGCCGGCATGTAAGGGGAGCGGTTGCCGTAACGCCGCCATTCCCGTCCGTTCGCCGACCAGTCCAGCACGGTCGCGCCAGTGAGAAAGATCCCGGACTCGCACTGGGAGGCGTCGATCCACTGGCCCTCGCCGGTTTTTTCGCGGTGGTAAATCGCGCCCAGAAGCGCCAGCGCGTAGCCGTAGGCGCCCATCCAATCGAGATAGGAATAGCCCCAGCTCACGGGCATGGCGGGTTCCGGAAGTCCCGACATATCGGCCTGGCCGCCAAAAGCCGCGGCGACCGGTCCGACCGTGCGCATCCGCCCATAAACGCCATGGGCACCCATGCCGGCCTGTTGGATATAGATGATATCCGGACGGATTTTCTTCATCACGTCATAGCCCAGACCGAGACGGTCGAGCACGCCGGGCGAAAACCCCTCGGCGACGACATCGCAGATACGCACGAGGTCTTTCGCGATTTGCAAACCCTTGGGATGGCGGATGTTCAACGAAATCCCGCGCTTGCCCGCGTTTTTGTTGTTGAACTGCCCGCCCATGTTCAGATCTTTGACGCCCGCCAGTGGACCGGTCGCCGCGTCGCGCGCCGCGCGTCCGCCGATGGGGGCCATCGCGGCGAGGCGGGTGTCGGGGTTGTCCTTCCACTCGACCTTGTAACTTTCAGCGCCCATCGCGGCCAGGAAACGGGTGCCCCCCGCCGAGGCCAGGAACCACGCGAAGTCCAGGATTTTCACACCTTGCAGCGGGAAGGGTTTGCCGTGCAGGGCGGATTTTGTCTCGGTCGCGTAGGGCTTCGGCTGCGCGGGGACAAACGGCGTACGGGCGGGTTCGGCGAGGACGCTCGCGGTGTCCTCGCCGACCATGGGGGCGCGGCGGCCGACCTGCCAGCTTGTCGCGGTGGCCAGCCATTTGCTGGTGGGGTAGCGGTAGGAACGGCCGTGCTCGGGATGGTGCACATCGGCGAAGGAGCGGCGCGCCAGCCAGTGATCGTCCAGCGCGTTTTCGTGCGGCTTTCGAAGTGGCGCCCACAAGAGGCCCGCGTTCTGGGCGTCCAGCCACGGCATGTCCTTATAAGTCCAGGCGCGAACGAAACGTTGCACGACGTCGAGCATATGCGCGCGTGTTTCGTCGGACGCGGTCGATCCGGGGACGGCGCGCGCTTTCAGATCGACATCGGGTCCCGGCGGCTGCAAATCCGCCTGCATATTGTATTTCGACAGCATGGGCACGAGGTTCGCGAGATCGCGCGGCCCCATCCCGTGCGAAATATACCAGCGCCCGTCCTTCGTATGCACGATGCTTGGCGAATGGTTCGGCGTTTCCGTCGCGTGACGGCTTGTGTTCCGCCACAGCGGCACCCGCCGCATCACCCAGTTCATGATGTCGAGTTCGGGGTTTTTCGACACGGCCTCGTGAATCGCGACCGAAACGTCCTGTCCAAGTCCCGTCCGGTGCCGGTTGATCAGGGCGGCGACGATGCCGGTGGCGAGTTGCTCGCCGGCGATGTGGTAGGCGTGCCAGACCTGCGGCGCGATCGGCGGGGTGTCGTATTCCAGGTTCGGATCGACGTCGTAACCGCAATTCATCATGACGCCGCCAAGCGCCAGATGGATCAGGTCGGAGCCGTGAAAATCGGCCCAGGGCCCATCGTCGCCGAAGGGTGTCATCCGGGAAATGACCAGTTTCGGAAAACGCTTCTCCAGGGCGGCGCGGTCGAGTCCCAGGGCGGTGTTGACGGCACCGCAGCTCGAATCGAGCAGGACGTCGGCGCCTTCCAGCAGGGACAAAAGGCGCACCTGTCCGGCCTTGTCCTGGAGATCGAGTTCGACGGATTTCTTGGCGCGGTTGTAATGCCAGAAATACAGCGAGCGATCGGGACCGGGCTTGTCGTCCAAAAAGGGTCCGATCCGGCGGGTGGCGTTGCCGCCGGGCGGTTCGATTTTGACGACGTCCGCACCGAGTCCGGCCATCAGCAGGCCGGTATATTCGGCGCGCTCGTCGGCGATTTCGATAACGCGGACACCGGCGAGCATGCCAGGACCGGCGTTGCCCAACATGGGGCCGGGCCCGGCGGAAATTTTGCCTGGATCGATCATATCATTAAGCTCCGGCCGGACGCGTGCGCGCCAGCATTTCCAGCAACACGGGATTGACCCATTCGGGGGATTCGTAAGCGGCCCAATGTCCCGTCTTCGGAACGACGCGAATATCGGCGGTGGGCTTGCGTTCTTTCAGGGCGGCGACGCGTTCCGGGCCTTTCGGATTGGCGGGGGCGTCGAGTTCGCCCCACATGCCGTTCAGCGGCACGGTCAGGGCATCGATGGCCTTGATAATGGCGCCGCTGCGCGAGATCGCGGGTGTTCTCAGGCGGGAACGGATGGTGTTCCAGTCCTGAATGACAATCGAAAGATCGTCGATCTTCGCTGGGTCCGCGATCATCAGCCGGTTCAGGTTGATGCGGTGCGTCTCCCAACGTTCCTTGCCTTCGAGGTGGCGGACTTTTTCCAGCTTCACCGCGGAGCCGAGATTCGCCTGACCGCCGACACCGGCGGACCCGATGATCGTCACGGAGCGGACAACATCGCCTCGCAGCGCGCCGACACAGGAGGCCATGGTGCCGCCGAAGGAAAAGCCGACGACGTCGTAGGTGGTTTTGGCGCCGATAATCGCGCCGATGCCGTCGGCGACGATGGTGGCGATCGCATTGGCGTCCTCGCCGTCGGGCGGAAAGTCGGATTCGCCAAGGCCGGGCAGGTCGGGGGCGAGCACGCGGTAGGTTTCCATCAGCACGGGGATGGTGCGCACCCAATGGCGCCAGGACCCGGCGCCGCCGTGGAACAGCACGGCCACGGGCAGTTTGCCTCCGGATATGTCCCATTCGTGCCAGACCATGCGTCCCTCGCCGCAAGGCGTTTCATGGCGGGTCGCCTGGCTTTGCAGGCCATCGAGCAGAGCCTGCGGATCAGGCGTCGCGTTGTCGTTCATCGTTCCTGGAACCCCTCGTCGATCTCGGCGGGCGCAGTCTACAAACACCGCGCGCCAACGCCAAATCAGGCCTTGGGCCGGAGGTTTTCAACGCGCAGGATGACCCCGGCGGGGTCGGTTTTGCTAGGGAAACGGGCGACATCCATGGTCCAGCGCTTCGCGGCGGCGGCGAGTTCGATGTCGACGGCGGCGGATTTCGGGAACAAGCAGTAACCGCCTTCCGCGATGAAGGGATGCGCGAAACGGAACAGATGCGGCAAGGGCGCGAGGGCGCGGCTGACGACGAGCGGCGCGGGCGGGACGTTGGCGCGCTCGATCTTCGTGGCGTGGACGCGGACGGGGGCTTTGGTGACCATCGCGGCTTCGCGCAGAAAGGCGGCTTTGCGCTGGTCTTGTTCGATCAGGTCGACCTCGATGCCGAAGGCGATGGCGAGGATCAGGCCGGGGAAGCCGGCGCCGGACCCGAGGTCGATGGCGCGAGACGGTGTGGGTGTCGCGAGCGCACCGAGTTGCAAACTGTCCTCGATATGGCGCGGCCACAGGACATCGAGGTCGGCGGCGCTGACCAGGTTGATGGTCTGGTTCCATTTTCGGAGGAGGTCGGCGTAGGCGTTCAGGGCGGGGTTCACGGCGATCGACCGCACTTGCGAAAGATTTTCATGGCGGCATGATAGCAGATCGCACTCTGCCCCGGAACCGCATGCCCCTCGTTTTCATCGGCGACATTCACCAGCACTGGCACCACGTCGAAGCCGGACTCGCCTCGCTCCCCACGCCGCCCAAAGCCGCCATTTTGCTTGGCGATATTCAGTGCGACCAGCCGTTGGACGTGCTGGCGGCGCCGTTGCTGGCGCGTGGGATCGCGGTGCATTGGATCCATGGGAATCACGACAATGACGGGGGGCCGGAGATGTGGGCGAACCTCGCCTCGCCGGAGCGGAATCCCGTGACGTCGCGGGGGGCGCTGCATGGGCGGGTGCTGAAGGTGGAGGGGGTCAGGATCGCGGGATTGGGCGGGACGTTCCGGCCGCGGGTATGGGCGCCGCCAAAGGCGCCGCGGCTGACGCACCGGCATCAACTCGCGGACGACATGGCGGAGCTGGGGCCGGCCTATGGGTTGAATCAGCGGGCGGCGTTGACGCATTCGCTGTCGACGGCGGCGATCTGGCTGGAGGATGTGGCGGCGCTGTCGGAACAAAAAGCCGATATTTTGGTCACGCACGAGGCGCCGGGAAGCCATCCGGCGGGGAACGCGGTGCTGGAAGATCTGGCCCGCGCGATGGGGGTCCGGACGATCGTGCACGGCCACCATCATGTCGCGTCGGAGGCTTATGCGACCGACGGGCTGCGGGTTCTGGCGGTCGGGTCGGCCTGGGGGGCGGCGCTGGATGGGCGGGTGTTGTGGAAAGGGGACAAATTGCGCCCCCTTCCCTATCCGCGCGACGGTTGGGTGGTTCAGTCGATCGAGGCATGAACCAGGTTGGCGACCCGGTCCAGGCGGGAGGAATGCCAGGGGTCCGGCTGCATGTAATTCGTCAGATATGTGAACGACACGCCCGACGTCGGATCGGCCCAGGAGTATGAGGTATCGGCGCCGCCGTGGCCGAAGACGGTGGGGGCGCCGATGGTGCCAAGACCGCGGATATGGGCACTCTCGCCGCGTTGATGTGGGCCGAGGCCGCGGTGCATCGGGATGCCGCCCATCTGGGAGTCGCCCATTTCGCCGGTGTGGCCTCGCGAGACATAGGAAATTAGCCGCGGCGAGAACTGCCTGACGTCGCCGAGTTTCCCGCCATGTCCCAACATCTGATAAAACGCCGCCATGCCGCGCGCGGTCGCGAAGCCACCGCCACTGGGCAGGCCCGCCGCGCGGAAGGCGGCGGAATTGTCCCGGGGGCCGGGGGCGTAGGTGTCGGCGCAGCGGTTTTGTTTCGCTTCGGGCACGCCAACGAAAATATCGTTGTCGAGGCCAAGGGGTTCGAGGACACGGGTGCGGATGGCGTCGCGGTAGTCCATGCCGGTCACGGCCTCGATCACCATGGCCTGGACCAAATGCGCGGCGCGGGGGTGGTACTGGAGTTTCGAACCGGGGGTCCAGTCGAGCGAGAAGTCGCAAACTTCCGCGCGCATTTTCTTATGGTCGGTCCAGGTCGCCTGGGTTACGTCACCGCTGGGGAAACCGCCAGTGTGGGTCATCACTTGTTGCAAAGTGATGTCGGCCTTTCCGCGGGCCGCGAACTCCGGAAGGAACAGAGAGACCTTGTCCATGAAGGACAGCTTGCCTTCCTCAACCAACGTCCAGACGCAGGAAGACGTCAGAACTTTTGTCTGGCTGAACAGAAGGAACAGGGTTTCGTTCGTGGCGGGGACAATGCCGCCTTCGGTGCGGGCGTTTCCGTAGGTGCGGAACAACGCGAGTTTGCCGTGACGGGCCAGCGCGATCTGCGCGCCGGGGTAGCGTCCCTCGTCGATATGGGACCGGATCAGCGCGTCCAGGTGGTCCAGCGGTTTGCTGGCGAAGCCGAGGCTTTTCAGGTCGCCGTTGGGCAGGGGATAGGTGGCCATGGTCTCGTTTCCCGTTGTTGTGTGGATGCGATGCTATCTTGGGTGTCGCTGGGTCGCCAGCCGCGCGCGTTCAGGTTTTGCGCAGGCCCCAGAACACGGGGTAGGGCGCCTTCACGATCCCCTTGATATTGTCCCGGTAAGCGGCGGGCGGGTAGACGCGTCCCAAGGGGACCTGGGGCAGGACGTCGAGGGCGCGGCGTTGGACCGCTTCGGCGGCGGCGAGCTGGGTGGCGCGGTCGGGGGCATCGAACCAGTCCTGGCGCAGCCGTTCCAGAGTTTCGTCGGTGGCCCATCCGAAGGTGCCAGAGCGGCCGCTGGCACGCACGGCCTGGGAGTTTCCGGGATTGGATGAGTTCAGCACGGTCCAGGTCTGTGGCGCGCAGTTCCAGCCGCCTTTGTCGGGCGGCGCGGGGTTTTGGCGGCGCACGACCTCCGACCCGAAATCCATTTCGACGAAATCGATGTTCAGGCCAAGGTCGGTCAGCAGGCCGCGGGCGACCTGGCCCAACGCGCCCTGCAACGCGAAATCCGTGGGCGACATCATCAGAATGCGTTCGTTCTTATAACCGGACTCCGCGATCAGCCGTTTCGCCAGCGCCACGTCGCGCGGGCCCGTCAGAACCTCCATCCCCGCCATGTTGGCCATGGGGGTGGCGTTGGCGAAGTAGCCCTCGGGCGAATGCGCGAACTGGGACTGATCGCCGACATAGGCCTGCATGAAGGCTTTTTGGTCGATGGCGGGCAGCAGCGCGCGGCGGAGTTTCGGATTGTCGAAGGGCGAGTGCAGATGGTTGAAGACCAGTACGCACATCTGTCCCCAGGGGTTCGCGGCTTCCAGGGTGATGCCGCCGGCGGCTTTCATGGCGGGTAGCAGGTCGATGATGGGCATTTCCAGCCAATCGACCTCGCCTGTGCGGAGCGCGGCCACGCCGGTGGCCTGATCGGGTTGCACCATCCACTCGACGCGCTCGACATTGACGTTTTTTCCGCCCGCGAGGTTCGAGGCTTTTTCCTGGCGCGGCGCGTATTTGTCGAATTTCTCCCACGCGGCGCTGGCGCCGGAGATCCATTCCTTCGGCAGGAAGCGAAAGGGGCCGGAACCGACGGGGTCTTTCAGTTGCTCGGTGCCCGGGGTTTTGGCGACGCGTTCCGGCATCATGAAGCAGGCGCGGCCGCCCAGGGCGAAGAGCATTTGGGGAAAGGGTTTTTTGAGGCGAATCTGGAAACGTTTGTCGTCGAGGACTTTCATTTCCTCGGTCGCCGCCGCGAGCATCTGGCCGAAGGGGTCGCGGGAGGCCCATCGCGCGATGGAGGGGACGCAGTCGGACGCGCGGACTTTTTCGTTGTCGTGGAACAGCAGGCCGTCGCGGAGGGTGAAGGTCCAGGTCAGGTTGTCGGCGGAAATCTCGTGACCCGCGCACATTTGCGGCCGCGGTTCGAACCCGTCGTCGATGCCGTAGAGCATGTCGTAGACCATATAACCGTATGACAGGGTCGCGCCGGTCACGGTCCAGACGGGATCGATACTGGTCAGGTTCACATAGGGTACAAAGCGCAAGGTGTTCGACGGGGCGCGTCCGATCGCGGGCGCGCTCAGGCCTCCGGCGGCCAGCGCCGCGCCGGTAAGGATGGTTCTGCGGCGCATTTCGCGGCCTCCCTGTTATTTTTCCCGTCCGAGCGGGCGTTTAAAAGATGCCACGTCTTCCTCGCCACCGCCAGCGAGGGGGGCAGCAGAACCAACCAAACAATTCGGGATTGGTACCGGTCGGCCGGCCCGGACAGCGCGCCGGTCGCGAAGGCATTGGCGGCCAATCCGGCGGCGATCGACGCGACCAGGGCGAAAAACACGGGATCGCGCCGCCAGGCACGCGCGCCCAGAACCAGCATCGCGAACGCCCCGGCCACCAGACCGATCGTATGCGCGTCTCGCAAGCGTCCGTACGGATCGCCCATACGCCCGTCGCGTTGCCGGCTGGACATGAAGCGTTCCAGTTCCTCCGGTGGGTACCAGGTCCGCAATCGTGTTCCGATCGCCTCGTCGAGGAACCGCGCGCCCGTGGTGACGCCCAGGCGCACCCAGAAAAACTGGGCGACGGTGTTGCGCAGGGCGTCGCGCGCGACGGGCCAGGGTTGGGACCGAAGTGTCGCGGCGACGATGCGGGACGCCTCGGGGGCCAGCGCGATGGGGCCGCCTGGATGGGTCCAGACCGGTCCATCCGGGCTCCACAGGAAAATATCCGAGTCCGCCGGCAAACGCCCGATCCAGGCACACATCGCGAGGTCCGGGTCCGGGCAGACCTGTTCCAGCCAGGTGCGCGCGGGTCCGTCGGCGGTCAGCCGCGCCAAGGCGAAGACGGAGCCGAAGGGGGACAGACCGAAGCGGCCATGGCCTATGACGTTCGTGGCCATCAGCACGCTCGCCGCCAGGACCAGCGGCAACGCCGTTCGCGCGGCCGCGCGCGGTTTCAGCAGGACCACCAGCGCCACACAGGCAAGGGCCACCGCCAGATGCGCCAGATGCGCGGCGATCGCGAAAGACGCCAGGACCACGACCGGCCAGCGCCGCCCGTCCGGCGCGAAGGCCAGCACAAACAGGCTCAGGACCGTCAAGGGCGCGAAAATATCGGGCATTGTCAGGGCCGCGAACCACGGTGCCGCGGACCCGAGCGCCAGCACGAAACAAATGGCCACATGGGCGGCCGGCATTGGCGGCCAGAACACCAGACCAACCCGCCAAATTGTCCAGGAAACCAGCCAGCCCTGCGCCAGCGCGGCGGGCCATAAGCTCCATTTCAACGACACCGCCACCAGCGCGGGCCCGTAGACCCATGGCTTGTCCCACAGCATGAACGGCCGCAGTGCCTGATCCAGGAACGCGCCGGTATCGACGAACAGCAAAGGATACCCGTTGGCGAGAGCGGGCCAGATCAGCAAAAGGCCGCCCAGGGCGATGGCGAAGGGATCGCGGAAGGTCATGTCCGGATGGTCCGACACTCCGCCCCCGATGCGCCAGCCCCCACCGCTCTTGCGGCCAGCCGTCAGGCGAGAGACGATCAATCCGAAAAGATCGAGGAGACCGACCCATGACGTCCCGTGTTCCGCTGGTACCCCAGGACCGCGCCAACCAACTCGGCGAGGAATGGGGCATGGCCGGCCCGCGCATGACGCGTTCCGCCGTGCGAGTCCTGGCCGCCAACCCCGAGCTGGCCAAACCCGTGCTGACGCTGCTTGGGCAGTTGCTGGAAAAGAACCAGCTCGATGCCAGGCTGCGCGAACTGGTCATCATGCGTATCGGCTGGGTCACCGGATCGGCCTACGAGTGGACGCAGCACTGGCGCGTCGCCACGGTCACCTGCGGCATTCCGCCCGAGGACGTGTTGGCGGTGCGCGACTGGAAGAACGCCGCGAACCTGACATTCGCCGACAAGGCGGTCCTGGCCGCCACCGACGAGACCCTCGCCGGCGGTTCCATCTCCGACGCCACCTGGGCCGACATCGTCAAGGCGATCCCCAATCCCGCGCATCAGGTCGAATTCGTGGTCGCGATGGGCAACTGGACCATGTTCTCCATGCTGTTGCGCAACCTGCGCATTCCCGTCGAGGACGGTGTCATGATCTGGCCGCCCGACGGCAAAGCCTCACCCGCGGCGGAGGGCTGACGCATGGCCCGCACCGTCGCCGTCGGAGTCGGCATCATGGAATATCCGTTCGATACCGCCGACGGATTCTGGAAATGGGTCGATTTGTGCGAAGCGGGCGGCATCGATTCCATCTGGCAAACCGACCGGATGATCAGCCGCTCGCCCATCCTTGAGTGCATGACCGCCCTGGCCGCGATCGCGGGGCGTACGAAACGCATCAAATTCGGCGTGAACGTCGTCTCCGTCGCGATGCGCGATCCCGTGCTGTTGGCGAAACAATGCGCCACGATCGACGTGCTGTCGCAGGGGCGCCTTCTACCCGGTTTTGGGATCGGCAGCCCGCGCGGACCGGAGTGGACGGCCATGCATCTCGATCCCAAAACACGGGGCCGCACCACGGACGAAGCGCTGGAAATCATTCAACGCCTCTGGTCGGGAGAGAAATTCGACTTCGACGGCCGCCATTTCAAACTCACCGGTGCCCAGATCGCGCCGGGTCCGGTTCAATCCGATCTGCCCATGTGGATCGGCGGGTCGTCCGAGGCCGCCATCCGCCGCACCGCCAAATACGGCACGGGATGGCAGTCGGGCGCCGAAACGCCGGAAACCGTCGGCCAGGTGATCGCCGGCATTAAGGCCGCCACCGCCGCCGCGGGCCGGCATATCGACGAAGATCATTATGGCGCGGCGCTGGGGTATCGCTTTGGGACACTGGACGATCCCGGGATTTCGAAGGTGCTGGAGGAGTACAAGACCCGGACCGGACGCGACGGGCGCGATTATTTCGCGATGGGCGATGCCGAAACGATCGCCAATCGTATCGCCGAATACGTCGATGTCGGTGCGTGCAAGTTCATCCTCCGTCCCGTCGCCACGGGTGACGCGGACATGTACGCGCAAACCAAACGTCTGATCGAAGACGTTCTTCCGATCGTCGCGGCGCGCTGGCCCAAACCGGCGAAGAAGCTGGCGGCGGAATAAAAGCGGGGGTCGAAGGGCGGCGCCTGAATGGGCGCCGCCCAGGGTCTTTCCCGTTTCGATGGGATGCGGCAGCATCGTGGAATGACCGATCCGATCACAGTCGCCGTGTTGCAGAACCGGCTGAACGCCATCGCCGAAGAGATGGGCGAGGCGATGTTGCGCACCGCGTATTCCCAGATCCTCAATTCGTCGCGCGATTTCTCGATCGCGTTGATCGACCGGCACTGCCGGTTGATCGCGCAGGCGGATCATATTCCGGTGCATGTCGGCGCCATGTCATGGGCCGCGAAGGCGTTGTCCGCGCGGTTTCCAGATCCGGGACCCGACGAGGTTTATTTGCTGAACGACCCGTATCGCGGCGGGTCGCATCTTCCGGATCTGACGATTTTCGTGCCGATCTTTTCGGAAGGAACGCTGCTGTTCTGGTCCGTGGTGCGCGCGCATCACTCGGACATCGGCGGGGCGACGCACGGCGCTTATAACCCGGCGGCGACGGAAATCTGGCAGGAAGGTTTGCGTATTCCGCCGATGCGGCTGACCGAAAATGGCGTGTTGCGCGAAGACCTGCTGGAAATGCTGGCCTTGAATGTCCGCCATCCCCGCGATTTCCGTGGCGACCTGGCGGCGCAGATCGGTGCCGCGAAACTGGGACACCGCCGCCTGACCGCGGTCGCCAACGAATTCGGCCGCGAAACGCTGGAGGCGGCGATGGAGGCGATGCTCGACGCCGCCGAACGCCACGCCCGTTCGATCGTTTCGACCTGGAAAGACGGCGTCTACGTGGGGGAGGCGGTGCTCGACGACGACGGGTTTGGCAAGACGAACATCGCGATCCGCGCGCGCGTGGAAAAATCCGGGAGCGATGTGACCGTCGATCTCAGCGGGTCCGATCCGCAGGTGACCGGTTTCATTAATTCCTCGCACGCCAACACCCAATCGGCGGTGGCGATTGCCTTCGCGTTTTTGCTCGATCCGGACATCGTCAAGAACGATGGCGCCTTCCGGCCGCTGACGGTGATCCTGAAAGAAGGCACCATCGTCTGGGCGCGCGAGGGCGCGCCGGTGACGATGTGTACCAGCCATTGCTCGAATGAAATCATCGAGGCGATTGTCGTGGCTTTGTCTCAGGCCTGCCCGGATCGCGCCATGGGCGGCTGGGGACGGCGGCTGCGGATCGCGATGAGTGGCGCCGACCCGCGGACGGGACGGCGTTTCATCTGGCATATGTTCCAGGCGCGGCCCGGCGGGGGCGGGTCGGTGGCCGGGGACGGGTATTCCACGATCGGGGAATGGCATTCCGCCGGCGGCATCAAGTTCGGCTCCATCGAGGTCGCGGAAAGCCGGTTCCCGCTGGTGTTCGAAACCCACGAGTACCGGCCGGATTCGGCGGGCGACGGGAAGTACCGCGGCGGCCACGGCGGCGACATGCGCCTGCGCATCGAAACGGACGGACCCGCGATCGCCAACACCGCGGGCGAGGGCACCGTCCACGGCGCCCGCGGCATGTTGGGTGGCCACGACGGCGCGCCGCACGATTACACGCTGCTGGCGCCCGGTCAAAACCCAAGAAAACTGAAAAACAAGGAAATCGGCGTGCCGGTTCCCACGGGCAGCGTCATCCATGTCCTGTCGGGGGGCGGCGGCGGCTGGGGCGACCCGGCCGAACGCAACCCCGCCGCGCGTGTGGCCGATGCCGCCGCGGGCCTCACAAAATCAACGGGAGCGAAACAATGACGATACGCATGGGTTCCGGAGACCACATTTATCAACCCCAGGAAAACTGGGCCAAACTCCCGGACGGCTGGTCGTTTGGCGACGTCGCCGCCGTCGGCGTGGACCGCCACGACCGTGTCTATTGTTTTAATCGCGGCGAGCACCCGATGATCGTGCTCGACCGCGACGGCAATTTTCTTAAGGCCTGGGGCGAGGATATTTTCAATCGCGCCCATGGCGTTCATATGGGACCGGACGATACCATTTTTCTGACCGACGACGGCGACCACACGGTGCGCCAGTGTACCCTGGACGGCAAAGTCCTGCTGGAAATCGGCGTCCCCGGCAAACCCGCGCCGTATATGAGCGGCACGCCCTTCAACCGCTGCACCCACACCGCGCTGTCCCCGCAAGGCGACCTTTATGTCTCCGACGGCTACGGCAATTCGCGCGTGCATAAATATTCGCCCGACGGAAAACTCCTGTTCTCCTGGGGCCAGCCGGGCACGCTGCCCGGCGAGTTCAACATCGCCCATAACATCACCTGCGACGCCGACGGCTGGGTCTATGTCGCCGACCGTGAAAACCACCGCGTCCAGGTCTTCGACGGCAACGGCAAGTTCGAGACACAGTGGAACAATCTGCACCGACCTTCCGGCCTGTTCATGACCGGCGGGAAGTGCCCGCTGTGCTTTATTGGCGAGATCGGTCCGCATCTGCCTGTCAACATCGACATGCCGAATATCGGCCCACGGCTCAGCATCCTCGATCTGAGAGGCAATCTGCTCGCGCGCGTGCAGGCCGACCCGGCGCGCGGCGGCGGGCCCGGTCAGTTCATTTCGCCGCATGGCATCGCGGTCGATTCCCACGGCGATATTTATGTGGGCGAGGTCGCGCAGACATCGTGGTCGCGTTCCTACCCAAACCAGCCGAAGCCGAAAGTCATCCGTTGTCTGCAAAAACTGGTAAAGGTCGCGGCGTGAGTTACACGATTGGCATCGATGTCGGCGGCACGTTCACCGACATTGTCGTTTCCGCCGAAGACGGAAGGCCGATCGTCGCGAAAGCCGCCACCACGCCCATGGATCAGTCCATGGGCGTGCTCGACGGCATCGCCAAAGCCGCCGCGACCGTGGGGGAAACCCCGGCGGCGCTGCTGGCGAAAACCACGCGAATCGTGCACGGCACCACCGCCGCCACCAACGCGCTGCTGGAAGGCAAAACCGCCGCGACCGGCATGTTGACGACCGCGGGGCATCGCGACGTCGTCGAAATGCGCGAGGGCCTGAAACCGGAACGTTACAACCTCCGCATGAGCCCGCCGAAGCCGCTGGTCCCGCGCAGCCTGCGCCTGGCCGTGCGCGAGCGCATCCGGCCCGACGGCTCGATCGCGATCCCGCTGGACACCGCCTCCCTCGACGCCGCCATCGAGGACCTCGCGCGCGCGAACGTGCGCGCCGTGGCCATTTGTTTCCTGCATTCCTGGCGCAACCCGGCGCACGAGCGAGAAGCCGCCGCCGCCGTCCGCGCGCGGCTGCCGGATGTCTACGTCACCGCCTCTTCCGACGTGCTGCCGCGGATCAAGGAATTCGAACGTTTCTCGACCACCGTCGCCAACGCGGCCGTCGGGCCCGTCATCGGTGCCTATTTGAACCGCCTCCGCGCGCGCCTGACCGAGGCCGGATACATGGGCGAACTTCTGGTCATCCTCTCCCATGGCGGGGTCGCGACGGTCGCGGAGGCCACGCGTTTGGCCGCCGGGACGGCTTTGTCCGGGCCCGCGGGCGGGGTTGCCGCCGCGGTCGCGCTGGCGCGGGACGGGGTCGCCAAGGACCTGATCGCGTTCGACATGGGCGGGACATCCACCGACATCGCCCTGGTGCGCGACGGGCAGCCGTCTTTGTCCGATGGGAAGACGGTCGCGGATGCGCGGATCGCGCTGCCCAGTCTGGATATCGTGACTTTGGGCGCGGGCGGCGGATCGCTCGGAAAAATCGACGCCGCGGGGCTGATGGCGGTCGGACCGGAGAGCGCGGGCGCCGTGCCTGGGCCCGCCTGCTACGGTCAGGGCGGCACCGAACCCGCCGTCACCGACGCCAACCTTGTGTTGGGCTATCTCGATCCGGGCAATTTTCTGGGTGGCCAACGCCAGCTCGACGGCGCCGCGGCTGAGGCCGCCGTCCAACGCCTCGGCGATCGTCTCGGCCTGACAGCGGCCGAGGCCGCCGCGGGCATGCATCGCTTGGTCAACAGCCGTATGGCCGATGGTGTGCGGGTCGCCACCGTCCGCCGGGGCGTCGATCCGCGCGGGCACGTCCTGCTGGCTTTCGGCGGCGCCGCGGGTCTGCACGTCACCGCCGTCGCGGCGGAACTCGGGATGTCCCGCGTTGTGGTGCCCGTGGCCGCGTCCGTCCTCTCCGCCTGGGGAATGCTGAACACGGATTTGCGGGTCGAACTCACCCGCGGCCAGAGCCAGTCCGGCGTGCCCGACATCGCCGCGCTGGACGCCGCTTTCGCGGAGATGGAACAAGAGGGCCGCGCCCGTCTGGCCTGGTTCGACGGCGAAATCGCGATCCGCCACGCCGCCGACATGCGATACGGCGAGCAGGTGTTCGAAATCGCGGTCCCGCTGGACGGCGTTCTTCGAAGCACCGCCGCCATCGAGGACGCGTTCCATCGCGCGCACGAGCGTCTTTATACCTATTCCTCGCCAGGTCAGGATGTTGTGCTGGTGAACGCGAGCGTGTCGGTCATCGGGCGTTTGCCACCCTCGCCCGTCGCGGCGGCGGGTCGGGCGCAAGCCCAGGCGGCGGCGAAAGGACGGCGGCTTGTGCATCTGGGGGACTGGGTGGACGTGCCTGTTTTCGACTTCTCGGCGTTGGCGGCGGATCAGATTGTGGTTGGGCCGGCGATCGTGGAGTCGGATACGACGACGGTGTTGCTGCGGGGGCGGGATACGGCGCGGTTCGATGCCCGGGGGTGGCTGGATATCGCGTTGGCGGGGTAATGGGGGGCGTCGGGAGAACAATTCGCCGAAGATGCGCTCCAACCCCGGATATACGAGCCAGGCGGTCAGACCGGCGCGCCCACGAACTGGACAATGGGCACGTTCCGCACATTCGCCTCCGGATCGCGCCAGAACATATCTCCACCAAAACGTTCGAATAACGCCGGCGGCAGAATGGTGCGGCGTTCCAGCCATTCGACGCGCCGGCGCACCGTGTGCAACCCGCGCGCGCCAAGGGCGAGATCGAAATCGTCCGCCTGATAATCGACATTTTCGAAATCGTGATCGAAATGCGGTTCGTTCAACATCGTGTAAATGTGACGCAGCGTATCGGCCGGCGCGCGGGTCAAGGCCTCGTATTCAACCAGGATCAAACGCCCGGCCTCCTCGCCGAAAAACGCCTCCCGCAACGCATCCAGCGCATACCCGACCAAACCGTCGCCACCCGCGAGCCGATTGACCCTGGTATACCCCGACTCCGAGAAAATCCGTGCAAGGCCCTTGGCAGCCGACTCGAAGTACGATTCGCTTCCTCCATGAGCGGACGGATTCTCTCCCCCGAAGAACGCGCGCGGCTCCTCGCGACGATGCGCCGGCAGACTCCCAGCACGGTTCATCGCCGGGTGAACGCGATTCTGCTGTTGGATGACGGCTGGGCGGCGGAGCGCGTAGCCGAGGCTCTGTTCATCGATGCCGAGACCGCGCGCGAATACCGCAAGCTGTAAGAAACGTCCGGCACCGCGGGCCTGGGGCAGTTGAAGTACCAAGGTGCCGCGCCGGCGCTGACCCCGGAGCAGTGCACGCTCCTCGGCGCCGAACTGGATGATCGCCTTTATATGACAGCGAAGGCGGTCTGCGCGTTCGTATCCCGAACCTTCGCCGTGACCTATACCCCGCACGCCATGGCCAAGGTGCTGAAACGGCTGGGTTTCGTATACAAGCTGCCGAAATGTGTGCCGGCGAAGGCCAACGAGGAGGCGCAACGAACATTTGTCGAGGAAACCCTGGCCCCGCTGATGAAAGCGGCGAACGATGACACGCCGCTGTATTTCGTGGACGGCACCCATCCTTCGTACACGGGCCACGCCAGCCACGGCTGGATCCGTAAGGGCCAAACACGAGAGCTGAAAAGCAATCACGGCCGGGTGAACGTGAACATCAACGGCGCGCTGCGATGGCCGGACCGCACGGTAGTGCACCGCGAGGCGGAAAAAATCACCAGCGCCGCGATGATCCTTTTGTTCGAGGACCTGCTGGCCATGCACCCCACCGCCACGGCGATCGGGGTCGTAATGGATAACGCCCGCTACAACCACTCGAGGGAACTGAAAGAGTGGCTGGCGGGACCCGGTGCGCGGATAAAGCCAGTGTATTTGCCAGCCTATGCCCCGAACCTGAACCTGATCGAGCGGTTCTGGTGGTTGATGAAGAAAATGACGATTTACAACCAATATTTTCCCGGTTTCGCGGACTTCAAAGCGGCATTGGACGGGTTTTTCGCGGATCTGGACCGGCACCGAGCGGCAATGGAGTCTCTCATCACGGACTCGTTTCATTTCATCGGGAAACAGAAACTCCAGGTTTCCTGAGAGAGCGGGTATA
>CANJJS010000079.1 GCA_947474705.1 Acetobacteraceae bacterium
TCCTGGTGGCCCAGGGCAAGCTGGCGGAGGCGCTGGCGGCGTTCCGCGAGGCGATGGCGATCGCCGAAAGCCTGGCGAAGGCGGACCCGGGCAACGCGGGATGGCGGCGCGATCTCTCGGTCTCCCACAGCAAGATCGGCGATGTCCTGTCGGACCAGGGCAAGCTGGCGGAGGCGCTGGCGGCGTTCCGCGAGGCGATGGCGATCGCCGAAAGCCTGGCGAAGGCGGACCCGGGCAACGCGGGATGGCGGCGCGATCTGGCCGTGTCGCACATCAAGATCGGCGCCGCGCAATCCCAAACCGGCGACGAACCCGCCGCCGAGGCCTCGTTCCGCGCCGCCCTGGGCGTGCTGGACGGCATGGCCGCCGCGGGCATGCACCTCGACCCGGCGGCCGCCTCGGTCCGCGAGAAACTCGCCGCCATGTTCGTCACCGCCCCGGCGCCCGCCCGCCCGAAGTAACCGCGCCCACGCCCCAGGGCACGCCGCATCCACCCAAAGAACGCCCGTGTCCGTCGCTCGTCCTCGGTGTTCTCCGTGCGAGGCCCTTTCTTTTTCCCAACCGGCACCGGGGTGGTTGAGAGAAAGAAAGGGCCTCGCACGGAGAACACGGTGGACGAGCGAGGGGCACGGGAGGCCGCTCCCACCGCCACGCCAAACCTCCGCCCGCCAGCGCGCCCCAAAGCCCGGTAATCTCCAGAACCGCCGAGACCACAGGACCCGCGCCCAATCCCGCCTCCCCGTTTCACAAGAAAATTCAACCGCGGATGCACACAGATGCACGCGGATAACGCGCTTTCCCCGAAACAACCGCCTTCCCCCCAAGGCCAACGCCCCAATCCACAGCACCACCCCCGCGGCACTCGTCCTTATCTGCGTGCATCCGCGTGCATCCGCGGTCGAACACTTCTTTCCTTCTCCCCCAGACCAACGCCCCCAAAAAACTTTCCCTTTGACGCGCCCAATCCAAACCAGGAATATTAACCCAACATCCCACCGCCGGAACCCCAAAATGACCGCCGTCTGCCACCCCATCCCCGCCTCCGCCGCCCAATCCTATTTCGCGCAGGCAAAGCAAGCCTTCTGCGACGACCGTCCGGGCGAGACCCCGGCGCAGGGCGCCGCCCGGACCAAACGGATGGTGCACACCGTGCTGGGACTGGAACCCCGGGATGGCCTGGAATACATGATCGCGACGTTGATAGAGGGCCAGTATCAGGTCCTCATGAACGCCATGGCCACCGCTCTGAAGGACGAAACCGCGAACCCTCGCGCGCTGTCCGGCATCGCCGCCCTCAGCCGGGTCTTCGTCAGCCTGCTGCGCGAATCCCGCACCGCCCGAAAACGCCCGCTGGAGGAGCCGGCCGCCCCAACCCAAACCGAACCGCCCGCCGGGACCGAGCCCCAACACACCGCCGAACCAGCCCAACCACCCGCGGCGCCGGAGCCCGCGCCCAACAGGACAAACGTCCTGACCCTCGCCGATTTCCCGTCAGGACCCAGCCCAGAAGACGACGCGAGGCTCGCCCAAAGCCTCGCCGCCTTCCAAAAAGCCCACGCCGAGGCCAAAGCGGCCCTCGCGGACTCAGACCGAAAACTCAGTCGAACAGCGACAGGTCGATGATATCCCCCATTTTGCAATATCCGATGTCGCCGGGATGCAAATGGTCCCCATTGTCGTAAATCGGCAGCATCCGCGCGGGATGATCCGGATCGCGTAACTCCTTGTCGAAGTCGATCACCGCGTGAAACGCGCCAGATGTCCGGATCCACTCATTCACCAACAGACGCTTCGCCTCCCCTTCCGGATGCCACGCCCCCAGCATGAACGTTTCGTTCTCGTATGGCGTCAGCGTCCCTCCGAACAACTTGATGCCACGGTTACGCGCCCGTAACGCCATCTGATTCAGCCCCTGGATCATATCCTCGGCCGAAACGACCTCTTCCTTCAACCCGCGCCGGTTGCGAAGATCGTTGACGCCCAATACAACAATCGCATGCGTCACTCCGGGCTGCGCCAGCACGTCCCGATCGAACCGCCTGACCCCGCTGTCCCCCCGAATATCGTGACAAATCCGGTTCCCGCCGAGCCCCTGATTCATCACCCCGAACATCTTCCCGCCCCGCGCCACGATCCGCCGCGCCAACTGGTCCGGCCACCGGCAAAACGCGTCGTGAGTCGAAATGTTCCCATCCGTGATCGAATCCCCCAGCGCCACGATGCCGCCGACATCCTTGCTCGCCAGCACATCGATCCCGCTTAAAAAATACCAGTCGTCGACCACGCGCGAGGCATGCATGATCTCCATCCCCGTGAAATCCCCAGGCGGCGACAGATAATTGAACTGCCGGGAATACCGCCCCGTGACCCCGAAACTCGCGGGAATATCGTTCGGAATATAAATACTGACGGCCAAATCCTCCAACGGCCGCACCTCCAGCGCCACCGGATCGCTGATCGCGAACGACCCCGCCGGAATCTTCACGGACCCGGAACCATTAAACGTCGCCACCCGGTCCGTCCCCGGCCTGATCCCCGCCCCCGCGCCGCGCAACGCGACATGCGTGGACCCAATGACCAAATCCCCCGTCCCCGCCGCGTTCGACAGCCGGACCCGGATCGTATCGCCGCCAATACTGATCCGCGGATACATCCGGATCGTCGGACTGCTCAACGAAACCCCATCCGCCGGCGCCGGTGTCGCCGTCCACGTGCCAACCCAATGCGATGTCATGCGTCTTCCTCCTGTTTCCCATAGCGGAAGCGAACCCCGCCCATCCGTCAAGCCGCCCAGGTTGGACTCCAGCCCGGAAACCGGCGATCAACGGCCCAACCGTACTCAAAGGAGCGCCCGAAAATGACCCGCCAAACCCTCCGCCAGGCCGGCGAGGCCACCCTGAACGACCTGTTCGGCACGACAGCGCAGGCCCCCGGCCTCGCGAACCTGCTGACCGAGCCCGCGTTCGGTGGCGTCTGGAACCGGCCCGGCCTTAACCGCGCCGACCGCCTGCTGTGCACCGTCGCCGCGCTGGCCACCGGCCCCCGCCTCAAATCCCTCCGCCGTTACCTTGGCGCCAGCCTCAATCACGGACTCGACGCCGCCGCGCTGCGGGAAATCCTGGTCCAGGCCTCGCTCTACGCCGGCTTCTCCGCCGCCGAGGAAACCCTGTCCCTGCTCGCGGAAATGTTGACCGAACGCGGCATCCCGTTCCCCGCCGACCCGCCGGAAGACGTTATTCTGGAAGAACTGACGCGGCGCGGAGCCGAGCTGATGGCCACGCTGCACGGCGCCCGCGCCACGCAGGGCTACGCCGCCCCCGGCAACAAGGTCACCGGCGCGCTCTACCCCACCGCGATCCAATACGGCTACGGCGAGATCTGGTTCCGGCCCGGCCTGGAACGCCGCCAGCGCGCTTTGGTCGCCGTCGCCGGTTTCACCGCCCTCCGCCTCCCGGAACAAGTGGGCAAATTCGGTCAATCCGCCCTGAATGTCGGCCTGACGAAAGAGGAAGTGATCGAAGCCATCATCCAAACCGCCCCCTACACCGGCTTCCCCCCCGCCCTCAACGCCCTGGGCGCCCTCAGCGCCGCCTTCGGCTGAACCGGCACATCCCATAACGCCCGCCTTATCGACAAAAACGCCCCCCGAAACCCGTGTGGTCCGGCCTGTCCGGACCACCGGGCACGGCCCCGCCCTTGACGCAACGTCCCCGCCGTACAATGTTCCAAGAGAACGAACACAGGCTCCCCAATGCCAACCGGCGAAAGAGTGGATTTCTTCCTCAGCCGACGAGGCACGGGAAGTGGCGGATATTCCGTTGCGATCCAGAACTACGACATTCCCTTGAACGCGAGTTTCGTGCTGGCGATGCGCGACGCCATCGTCCACAGCCGCGCCCCCCAAACCTATCCCGAGCGCGCCATCCGATCCCCAACCACTACCCCATGCCGCCGCGCCAAAGCCCAGTCGCGGACCCGGCGTTTCACCGCGGCCAGTTCCGGTCCCGTCACGACCAGGCGGGCATACCCCCTGCCCTCCCAGATCGCCGCCGAGAAATCCGGATGCAGGTCAATCGCGCCGCCGCCATTGTCGAACCGCGCCCGGTCGCCGGTGTCGAGGTACGATTCCGCCGGCAGCCCCTCCGCCAGCACCACATCGTGCGCGGGCAATTCCAGATGAAAATAAACCACCTCGTCGCGGCTGACCTGCGCGATACCGTCGCCATCGATCAAATACGCGATGGGAAAGAGAACATCGTTCGCGAAGATCGCGTGGTTGGGAGAAAGAAACAAATCCCGCCGCGGCAGACCGGGCCCGAAGGCGCCGGCGGCGACCCGGACCGGCCAGACCCGCTCGGGCCGGGGATGCCGGGCGCAGTTCACCCGGCGGCGCCCAATCCAGACGATGGGCGCGGTGCCGCCGTCGTGCAAACAGACCAGTCCGCCCTCTTTCAGGTCCTCCACCGCCACCGGCCCTTCCGGCGTATCGATCCGCGTCCCCTTGGCGAAGCACGGCAGGTCCGTCGTGACGAAATCGCTGGCGCCATCGCCGACGGAAAACGTCGCGCCCGCGTAATTGGCCGCGGGATCGAGCAACAAGGAAATGTCCGGATTGGCGCCGCGATGCACAAGTAACGTGTTGCCACCGGAAATATTGGCGGAGACGGCATCGGCGATGCCCGTCAGCACGATGGTCTCCCCCGCATTGAACCCGGAAATCGTGCCCGCGAAGGCGCTGGGGGTCAGGGCCAGGCGGTTGGCCCCGGTTCCCAGCGCGATGGTCTCTGTCGCGGCGACGGTGCCAGAGGCGGCGATGGTGGCGCCTCCGCTGGCGGCGATCCGGCCAGAACCCAGAAGCGTGTCGAAGGCCAGACTGCCACCGGCGACATTGAGCGTGCCGTTGTTGGTCAGGGTCGTCTGGCTGGCCAGGGTATTGGCGCCGGTCAGCGCCCAGGTGGCTCCGGTATCGACCGCGAAGCGCGCGAAATTGACGAATTGCGAGCCAAGCCCCGCCAGGGTTCCCGCGCTGACGGCGGAGGTGAGTTCCAGAGTGCTGGCGGCGGTCGCGCCAATGGTGTTGCCGCCGTTCACGACACCGGAGAACACCGCGCCGGGATCCGCGATCAGCGTATGCGCGAAGCCCGCCCCGAACGAAACAGCGCTGGTCGAGCCGGCGATCGTGCCCGCATTGCGGATCGTGGCGGCGGCACCGGTGGCGACAACGCCCCGGTTGCCGGTCAAAGCGCCGCCGGCCTGGTTCGTCAGCGTGCCGCCTTTGCCAAGATAGACCGCCCGCTCGCCCGTGCCGGTCCCGCCGGAGATCAGACCCGCGTTGTCGACCGTGGCGGCGGTCAGGCGCGAGGACACGGCATAGCGCCCGGCGATCGTGCCTCCGGTCTGGTTGGTGACCTGCCCGCCCGCGCGGAGGTAAACGCCATAGCCGCTCGCGCCGGACGATCCGGCGATCGTGCCGGCATTGATCAGCGTGACGGCGACGGTCCCGGTCAGGACGGCGAGGTAGCCGCTGATGGTGCCGCCGGATTGATTGGTGAGGGCGCCGCCCGATTCCAGACGCACGCCGCGCCCCGTGCTCGCGGTCCCACCGGCGACGACGCCCGCGTTGACAATGGTCGAGGGCCCGTAAACGCTGAAGACGCCGGTACCGCCGGATATCGTGGCGCCGCTGTTATTCGCGATTGTCGCGCCTTTATCCAGCAGCACGCCGCGGCCATTCGCGCTGTTGCTTCACGCGACGATCCCCGAATTGACGAGAGAGGTCGTCGTGCCCGTGGCCTCGATGCCATAATATCCATCGATGCGCGCGGCGCTTTGGTTGACGACCGAGCCGCCGCCGGACAGTAACAAACCCCGGCCGCCCGCCGAAACCCCGCCGGAAACGCCACCGGCGTTGGCGATCGTCGCCGCCGCGCCCTGGACACGAATGCCATAGCGGCCGGAGATGGTCCCGGTGCTCCGGTTGGTCACCGTCGCGCCGGCGCGCGCCCTGATCCCGGCTTTGCCCGCCGCGGTTCCGCCCACGATGCTCCCGGCGTTATCCACGGTCAGCGCGCTCGCGCCGGCATAGATCGCGATCGCCCCGGACACCGTGCCGGTCGACAGGTTGGTGACCGAACCGCCGTCGTATGTGTAAACCCCATACCCGCCGGTGCCGGAGATTTGCCCGGCGTTACTGACGGATGCCGCGCCTCCGGAGATGCGAACGCCGTAACCGGCACCGGAAATCAGGCTCGCGGTGCCGCTGTTCGCGACCGTCCCGCCCGCCAGCAATCGGACGCCCGACGACACCGCGGCCGCGTTGGTCACCGTGCCGAGATTGAGGATTTGCCATGCCCGGCTGGCGTTACCGTTCAGGCCCGCCGTCAGCACGCCGGCCGCGTCGATGGTCGCGGGATCGTCCGACACCAGGGTCAGCGACACCAGCGTGCCGATCGTTCCGGTGATGGTGCGAGACATGCGGCGTTCCTTCGCGATGGGTCAGTCGTTGAAAAAACGCGCCGGATCGTGTTTCGGCCGCGCGCGGCCTGGGATGCCAACGTTGGGCGAATTCTCCCGAGAGTCTTTCCCGTCCGGACGGAGCCTTGTCAATGCGCCGTATTGGTCGGGAAAATCGACAAACGGCCGGTGCTCACGTTGCCGCGATACACCGTCCAGCCTTGCGCCGCGCGCCGCCAAACCGGAGGGCTTCAAACCGGGACGCGACCGGACCGAGGGCCAATCGAAGCGAAAGAGCGCCAGACCGGTGTCCCGGCGCAAGACGCATCGCGCGGAGTTATGGATCGGCGAAACGGTCTCATAATACGGAATATCCTTGCTTTCCCGGGCACGGTCCGGTAGTGTGGGGCACATGGGAACACCCGCCGCTCGTATCACCGATATGCATGTTTGTCCGATGTTCACGGGCCCGGTGCCGCATGTCGGTGGCCCAGTACTGCCGCCCGGCGGGATCACCACCCTGATCATGAATCTTCCCGCGGCACGGGTCGGCGACATGTGCGTCTGCGTCGGCCCGCCCGACGTGATCGTCGTGGGCACTTTCACGGTGCTGATCGGTAGCATGCCCGCGGCTCACATGGGTTCCAACACCGCGCATGGCGGCGTCGTCATGGGCCTCGGCGTGACCGTCCTGCTATAGCGGGATCGCCAGCAGGTTCGGAATGTTGAACGTGTCGCAGATCGCGATTTTCTCCCGGAATTTCGGTCCGCCTTCTTCGAACACGATCGTGTCCAGATACTGGCCGACGCTGAACAGGCGGGTCTGACCCTCCAGGTCCGTTTGATACACGGTGAAGGCGGCGGCGGTGTCGTATTCCGCGCCACGGTGCGCCAGAATTTCCACATTGGTCACGATATGCCGGGGATAGTGCAAATTATAAATATTCGCGGTGCGAAGGCTGCGGATACGATCCATCATCATCGCCCGGCTGTCGCAGAACATCACCGCGAGCTTCGGTTCGCGATGCCAGTTCTCTCGCGGAATGACCTTGTAAACGCCGCGCTCGACGAACAAATCCGGCCATTCCTCCAACCGGTCGTCGTCCAGCAGGCGGGCGTAACGATATTCAAGAGCCAGGATGGCGTTATATGTTTCGGGTGAAACGATCATGCCATGATCCCCTGATAATAGCGCCAGAAGGCGCGGACGGCGTCCTCGCCCTTGCGGTCCTGTTCCGGGTCCGGATCGACGGGGCCGAATTCCAGGAAGGCGCAGTCGTCGCCGTCGCGGACGATGGCGCGCTGGATCAGTTCGACGGCCTCTCCGTCTTCCATGGAAATCAGGCCGGCGGGACCGATCAGATTGGCCTGTTTCAACCGCGCGGCGGTGGTGGCCTCGTCATCGTCCTGGTACCCGAAATAGGTCCAGTACAACTCGAAATCGTCCGGCGCCTTGGGCCGGATGTGGCGCGTGGCCAGCGTGTTCATGATCTGCTGCACCACGACACTCGGAAAAATACTGGTGATGGCCAGGTTGATGTTGTCGTCGAAGTCCGGCCTGCCCTCCATCAGCGAGGTATCGCTGAGCGAATAGCTGGCGATGAAATTGTCCTGGCCGATGCCCTCGGCGGTCGCGGGTTTGGCGAAATCGTCGCCGTATTTGCCGCCTGCGCTGTGGGCGCGGGCCTTGTCCTGTCCGCGGAAGCCCGGCTGGTTGCTGCGATAGGTGCCGAAGGTCGCGTGGAACCCGTGCAACAGCGCGGCGTGATAGGGATCGCGCGTGTTCTCGACGTAAAGTTTCCAGTTGCCCTTGATGCGCTGACGCATATGTCCAAGGATTTTCACGGGACGCGCCATCAGCCGGTCGATCGCGGCGAGCAACGGCGCTTCCAGGTATTCTTCCAGCGACGGAACGTTACCGCCGAATGTCGCGAAAATCATGCCATTTCGCGACGCCACCTTCAGCTTGCGCAGCCCATGCGCCGTCATGTCGAAATCGGGGGAATATCCGCCGAACCCCGTCGTGGCGCGGCGATAGGGCACGCTGGTCAGATCGCCTCGGCCGTCATAGCACCATTGATGATAAACGCACCGATGTTCCTTGGCATTGCCGGAAGCCTCCCGCCGCACCGTCGCCCCGCGATGCGCGCAACGATTCACAAACACATGAAGACTTCCCTCCTGGGCGCGGCTGACCACGACCGGCGTATCGCCGACAAAGGAGGTCTTGTAGTCGCCAGGTTCAGGGATCTCCGCTTCCAGAGCGACGTAGTTCCAGAGCGGACCGCGAAAAATACGTTCCTGTTCGCGATCGAAAACGGTCTGGCTGGTATAGATTTCATAGGGCACCCGGGTGCCGTCGGTGACGGGCCAGGCGACGCCGGCGGTTTGTTGGGACATCGCGGTTACCTCCATGCCTGATGATAGCGGAACGGGCGGGGAGATAAAGTTCGGGCCGGCGCGGACATACCGGCCCGCGCCAACCGTTCACAACAAAGACGCGTTAAAGCGTAACGATCTGACCAGTCCCAACCGCCGACAGGAAAGTCGCCACGCCCGCGATTTCCACCGCGGGGAGCAACGTGGCGGGATCGATGGCTTCCGCGCGCAACCCCGCCTCGCACGCGATCAGGCGCACGCCCAGTTCCTCGGCCGCCTCGCGCAATTCGTCGAGGCCCACGACACCGGCGGCCCGCACGCGCGCGTCGCGGGCGGCGTCGTCCAGCCCGGACCAATCGGACGCCAGCGCCAAACAGCCGCGGTTCGTCGCGAAAACCACGACATTCCGGCTCAGCGCGGCGGCGCCGCAAGCCATGACGAATGCGTAATGGGCGCGGTCGTGCGAACCGGATATCACCAGGATGCCAAGCGTGTCAGATGGCACAGGCGGGTCCGGAGGTATCGGTGTGTTCGGACAGGTCTTTCAGCGTCGCCTCGGGACCGCAGGCGCGGCATTTCGGGTCGGGCCGCAGTTTGATCGAGCGGAATCGCATGTCGAGCGCGTCCCAGACGAGCAGCCGGCCGGCCATGCTCTCGCCGATGCCCATGATTTCCTTCAGGGTTTCGGTGGCCTGCAACGTGCCCATGACACCGGTGACGGCACCGAGCACGCCGGCTTCGGAGCAGGTGGGGACGACTCCGTCGGGCGGGGCCTCGTGGTAGAGGCAGCGGTAGCAGGGGGCTCCCATGTGGGGTTTGAAGGTGGACAACTGGCCCTCGAAGCGGAGGACGGCGGCGGAGACGAGGGTCTTTTTCGCCAGCACGCAGGCGTCGGACACCATGAAGCGGGTCCGGAAATTGTCGGTGCCGTCGCAGACGATGTCGTAACGGCCGATGATGTCCAACGCGTTGTCCGCGTTCAGCCGCAGGCGGTGGGTTTCGATGTTGACGCCGGGATTGATGTCGCGGGCGGCCTCGGCGGCGGAGGAAGCTTTGGCGACGCCAATCCGCGCCGTGGTGTGGGCGATCTGGCGCTGGAGGTTGGACAGGTCGACCTCGTCGTCGTCGACGATGCCGATTGTGCCGACTCCCGCCGCCGCCAGGTAAAGCACCAAGGGCGAGCCGAGCCCGCCCGCGCCGATGACGAGGACTCGCGCGTCTCTGAGTTTGGCCTGACCGATCCCGCCGACCTCGGCCAGGAGGATGTGGCGGGAGTAGCGGTGGAGTTCGTCGTCGGTGAAATCGAGGTGCATGGCGGGGAACATGGCGTTCCCATGGCCGAGGATCAAGCGGGGTAAGGATGGTCCTCGACCCGGACATCCTCGGACCGGCAAAGGCGAACGATGCGCATCCCCGGGAACTCCCGCACGACCCAACCGTTCAGATCGTAGGTCATGAACTCCCCTCGCCGGCGCCGGTCGGCGAGGGCGAGTTGGCCCCGGCGTTCCAGTTCGGCGTCGGAGAAGGCGTGTCCGTCCTCGATCTGGGCTGGGATGGGTTCGACGTCGATGTCGGCCATGGCGAAGGTCCTTGGGTCGTCCGCTGGGGGTCGTCCGCTGGGGGTCGTCCGCTGGGGGTCGTCCGCTGGGGGTCGTCCGCTGGGGGTCGTCCGTTGATGGTCCTGCCGCTGGGGGTCATGCCGTTGGAAGATGGCATATGGGGCGGGTTATGTCGCGAGGAAAGCCTCACGCGGCGGCGGCGCCCATGCGGCGGCGGGGCAGGCCCAGGGCGATCGCGCAGCCGAGAAGATTGCCGCAACCGGCGATCATGACGGTGGCGCGGTAGCCGCCGGTGAGGTCGAACAAATGGCCCGCCAGCACCGGCAGGGTCACCGCCGCGACGCACCAGGCGATGTAGACCCGGCCCGCGATATGTCCGTACATCGGTTTCGGCCAGTAAACCGCGATCGCGCCGGCGGTGGAGCCGGACACGAGTCCGTAGCCCAGTCCGATGAGGCTGAGGGCGAAGATGGCGACCTCGGGCGAGGGCCAGAGGGTCAGCGCCACCGTGCCCGCGAAGGCGGTCAGATGCGCGCCCGCGGAGACGTGGGGCACCAGCAGTTTGTCCACCAGCCAGCCGCCGGACAGGCGGCCGCAGCCGATGACGGCGGTAATGAAGGTGGCGGCCCAGACGGCCAGGACGGTGCCTCCGCCGTACGCGGCGACGATCCCGGCGGCCTGGCTGAGGACGGTCAGGCCGGCCGCGGCGGCGAGGAAGAAGACCGTGCACAGGCGGATCATGATCGCGCGGCGGTTCGGGTCCGGTTGGGCGCGGCCACCGCGTTCGGGGACTGGCAGAGTCGCGCCGGCGTGGACGATCAGTCCGGTGGCGAGGGCGCCGCAGGCGAGGATGGCGGCGGCGAGGCCGAGGAGCGTGGCGTGGTAGCCGTATCGGGCGATGGCCCAACCGAAAACGGGCGCGGCGATCATGGCGCCGAGCGGCCAGAGGCTGAGGACGTAGCCGTTCAGGAGGCCGATACGGGTGCGCACCAGGATGTTCACGGCCTGTTGCAGCATGATGAACACGATGCCGCCAGAGACGCCGAAGACCACGCTGTAGCCGAGCAGCAGCATGGGCAGACCGCCGGCCCATGCCGCGAGCGCGATCCCGAAAGCGGCGAGGACGGCGTTGGCCATGATCAGCACCGGCGGCGAGGCCAGACGGTAGAACAGCGGGGCCAGGTTCATTCCCACGGTGAAGCCGACGGTGGCCAGACCGAAGACGAAGGACAGCGCGGAACGCGGGATACCGAGTTCCGTTTCAATCGGTTTCAGGAAGACGCTGAAGGCGTAGATCGAACCGAGCGGCAGCGTGAGAACCGTGGCGGCGGCGATGGCCGCCCAAGGGCGCGTGGTGGGTTCGGCTGGCATGGAGGCTCCCGCCTGGGTTTATCGAGGCGCGGGCGATGTGGCCTCGCGTGGTTGGGTCGAGGGTAACGGGGCTGTTGGGGCCTGCCAATCGGTTGGCCTGGCGCGCGCCCTTGCGGCTGGCCGCCGCGGGGCTAAGGTGGCGGAAAACACCAGGAGGAGCAGGCCATGATCGATATGCACGCCCATTGGAAGCCGGCCGAGGTCGCCGACGCGTTGCGCGCCCGCGACCGGGAACCACGGATCGCGCGCGACGCGAACGGCGCCGAAGTCCTGAAATCGCGAATGGGCGAGGAGCCGCTCGCGACCGCGTTCGACGATGTGGCGTTCCATCTCAACCGCATGGACCGGCAGGGCGTCGAGATCAGCGTGTTGTCGCTGTTGGGGACGTTCTGCTGGATCGAATCGCAGCCGCTGGAGATTTCCGGCCCATTGTGCCGCCGGGTGAACGACCGGTTGTCGGCGATTTGCCAGGAGCATCCGGGCCGTTTCGCCGCCTTCGCGGCGTTGCCCTTGGTCGATCTGAACGCGGCGGCGGCGGAACTGGACCGTGTCATGGCGCTGCCAGGCATGATCGGCACGCAGATTCCGGGCAATTTCTTCCTGACGAAGGACGACGCCGTGGCGGCGGCGCCGTTGTTGGAGGCGGCCAACCGGCACAGCGCGGTGCTGTTCATTCATCACGGGCCGCGCCCAGGGGATGCGTTTCCGAAGGTCGCGGGTGGCATCGACAACGCGCGGCGGCGGAACGGAACGCTCGACATGCAGGCGAGCCTGTCGTCGGTGATGGTGACGTTGTGTCTGACGGATGTGTTGGCGCCGTACCCGAATGTCACGGTGCAGGTGCATAATCTCGGCGGCAATATTCCGTACGAGGTGGAGCGGATGGATCACCGGTCCATTCTCGACACGCCGGCGGAGGAGTTGCCGTCTTCGCGTATCCGGAAGGCGAAGATTTATGTCGATTGCAACTCGTTCGGACCGCGAGCGATCGAGGCCGCCGTGAGTTTGTATGGCGCCGAGCGGATCGTGTGCGGCACGGATGGGTCGGCGTTCGGGGTCGATTGGACGCGGAAGGCGCTGGAGGAGGCGCGGATTTCCGAGGACGAGCGGCGGAAGATCCTGAGCGGGAACGCGGCGGAGATGCTGGCCCGGGTGCGGGCGGCGGCGGGTCAGCGGAAAGCGGCCTGATGGTTACGATGGGGGCGCCCGGTCAGGCGCCCCCGGCGAGCATTGTGGTGCGATAGAGCGCGTCGAGCGCGATTTCGAAGCCGATGCTGTCCAGACGGAGCATGGCGCCGGGACCGATGCGTTCCGGCGTTTCGGGCCAGGCGCCGTCAGGATGGCGGCGTAACAATTCGGCTTCGATTTTCGTGCTGGAAACGACGAGGATTTCCGTCACGCTGGGGATGGTGGTGTAAGCCCAGATGTTGGCCCAGGTCTCGACTTCGTTGGAGGGGGAGAGGATTTCGATGAGGAGGAGGGGTTCCGCGACCATCAGGGACGCGGACGGTGGGCTACAGGTCACGCCGAGGTCGGGGATACGATAGTTACGATCGGAACGGACCCGGGGGACGACACCGGCCTCGCCGATGACGCGACACGGCGCGCCTCGGGCGAGCAGATGATTGCGCAACAGCGCGCCAATTTCGATTTGCAACGCGCCATGCGCCTCCGTCGCCGGGCTCATCGCCACCGGCTCTCCGTCGATGAGTTGCCAGGACCGGACAGAGCGATCGCCGGGCTCCCAGGCGAAGAACTCGGCGAGGGTCATGCGCGCGGGGGGCTGTTTTCCGAGTGCGGCCATGGGTGTTTCTACCATGGAAGCCCCTCCCGTCACAGCGCCAACTGGCCCTGCGCCGCCGCGCGGTCTATCGTCCGCCCCCAACAAGGACACAGCCCGGAGGACTCCTCATGCCCGCGACCTTACCTCGCCGCCGCGTCAGCGCGGGTCTGGGATTGTTGAGCGCGGCCACGCTCTGGCCGGAGCGGGCGCGCGCCGAGCTGGCGTCGCTGGAGGCGGCGGCGCGGAAAGAAGGCACGCTGACCTGGTACACCGCGCAGATGACGGGCGAGGTCGCCGAAGGCATGGGCCGGCTGTTCGGGCAGCGCTATCCGGGCATCAAGGTCACGGTCATCCGCACCACCGGCCAGGTGGCGTACGAGCGGTTGATGCAGGAGCTGAAAAACAAGACGCCGCAATGCGATGTGTTCTGCTCCACCGACATCGCGCATTACCCGGCGTTGAAGGCGCGGGGCGCCCTGGCGCGGTATGCGCCGGTCAACGCGGGCGCCTTGGCGCCGCCGTTCCATGGGCTGGGCGAGGACGAGTATTATTATCCCGTCATCGCCTCGCTACAGGGCATGATTTATCGCAATGACAAGGTCCTTGGCGCGGATGTGCCGCGGTTGACGACGGATCTGTTGAACCCGAAATGGAAGGGGCGGGTGGCGACGGGCCATCCGGCCTTCAGCGGCTATTTCGGGCAATGGACCGTGGCGATGCGGAAGCTGCATGGCTGGGGGTATTTCGAGAAGCTGGCGAAGAACAACCCGCGCATCGGCCGTTCGGCGGGCGATCCGATCACGCTGCTGAACGCCAGCGAGTGTCTGGTGGGCACGTCGGCCGCCAGCGTCGCGCTGCAAACGGCGGAGCAGGGCAACCCGATTTCCTATGTGTATCCGGAGGACGGGACGCTGCTGACCGTCGGGCCGGCGGCGGTGTTGACGCAGGCGCCGCATCCGAACGCGGCGCGGCTGTTTCTGGAGTGGCTGCTGTCGCTGGATTTCGCGAAATCCTGCGCCGAGCAGAGCATGATCCCGGTGCGCGCCGACGCGCCGCCGATGCGCGGCGGGCGGGCTCTAAAGGATGTCAAACTTCTCACGCTGACCACGGCGGAGCTGGCCAAGGGCATTCCGGAAGTCGTCGAGCAGTGGCGGGATACGTTCGGGAACTGACGCCTCTGGAGACCGCAGCGCGAACCGTGCCATAAGCACCGCGAAATCCAGAAGGAGCCTGCCATGAAATTCGGCGTTTCGATGTTCTTCACCGACTACTCGATGGGACCGGGCGAGCTCGGCCAGGCGCTGGAACAGCGCGGCTTCGAATCGGTCTGGGCGCCCGAACATTCGCATATTCCGGTCAGCCGGAAGACGCCTTTCCCCGCGGGCGGCGATCTGCCGAAGAAGTATTACGACGCCATGGACCCCTTCGTGACACTGACGGCGGCGGCGGCGGCGACGAAGACGCTGATGGTGGGGACGGGCGTTTGCCTGGTGCAGCAGCGCGATCCGATCCAGACGGCGAAGCTGGTGGCCTCGATCGACAATGTCTCCGGCGGGCGGTTCCTGTTCGGAATCGGCAATGGCTGGAACCAGGACGAAATGGAAAACCACGGCACCGAGTTCAAAACGCGGCACAAACGCGCGCGGGAGAATGTCGAGGCGATGAAGGAAATCTGGACGAAGTCGAAAGCCGAATATCGCGGCGAGTTCGTGAACTTCGATCCGATGATGAGCTGGCCCAAGCCGGTGACGAAACCGCATCCGCCGGTGATCGTCGGCGGCGCGTTCCCTTACTCCGCGCGGCGGGCGATCCGTTATGGCGACGGCTGGATCCCGCAGGCGGCGCGCGGCGGTTACACGGAAATCGCGGACATGTTCCCGGAGTTCAGGAAGATGTGCGCGGACGCCGGGCGCGATCCCGCGTCAATCGCGATCACGGTGTGGTTTCCGCGCCGGGATGTCGATCTGATCAAGCGTTACCAGGATCTGGGCGTCGAGCGGGTGGTGTTCAACGTCGAATCGGAACCGGCCGCCACGGCGTTGCCGGAAGTCGACAAGATCGCCGAATTGATGGCGAAGGTGAACGGCTGATCCGGTCTCATCGCTTCGGGGAGGGGCGGTAGGAACCGATCCGCAATCCGCAACTCCGTCATGGTTCGCGCCGCTGGACAACGGGGTACCGCGCGGCGCGCGACCAGAGTTTAACGAGGGGACGAAGGTGCGTATTTTGTTCATCGGACATTCTCCGTATCTTCCAGAGGTCAGGCGCGGCGCGGAGCGCAATACCGACCAATTGTGTATCGGCCTGCGCGCGTTGGGACATCGGCCGGCGGTGCTGTCCGGGTTGATGTCCCAGGGATTGACCGGAAAATGGGCCAGCCTCCGCCTGAAGGTTGGGGACCTGTACCGTCCGGTCCGCGACGACTTCGCGGGTTACCCGGTTTACCGGTGCTGGGACGTCGACCGATCGCTGGACGATGTTCTCGATAGGTTCTCGCCCGACGCGGTGATCGTGCAATCCTGGATCAGAACCGTCGCGCGTTGCCTGGAGCGAAAACTCCCGACCGCCTATTATGTGCACGCCGCGAACGAACCGGTCGACCCGGAGACGGACGCGATCCGCGAGTCCACGCTGTGGATGACCGTTTCGCGCTTCGCCGCAGCGCATAACGGATCGGCGAGCGGGCTACAGTTCGAGGTCGTGCCGCCCATTGTCGATCCTCGCGACTATCGGGTCGCGAAACATATACGGCGGGATGTGACATTCGCCGGTTTGCAGAACTCGAAGGGGGGCGAGCGGGCGATCGAACTGGCCCGCGCGTGTCCCGATATTCCCTTTTCGATTCTCGATAATGTCACCGGCGATCTGCCGGGATGGTCTGGCATGACCGGCCCGGAACTGCGCGCCGCCGCGCGCGCCACGCCGAACATCGTCTTGCGTGGCCCGGCGAACACGGCCCAGCGGATTTACGGGACCGCCAGGATCCTGTTGGCCCCCAGCCGTGGACCGGAGGCCTGGGGCCGAGTCGCGAGCGAGGCGCAGGTGAATGGCATCCCGGTTCTGGCCAGCAACCGCGGCGGTCTGCCAGAAGCGGTCGGGCCCGGCGGTGTGTGTCTGGATTACGACGCCCCGCTCTCTGACTGGGTCGCGACTCTCCGGGCGATGTGGGACGATGCCTCGTACTATGCGACATTGTCCGAACGTGCTCAGGCGCACGCGCGACGTCCGTCCTTTCAGTCCGCCGCGATACTGGGCCGATTCGCCGGGTTGATCGAAAACCACGTGAAAAATCCGCCGTGCTAACGAATTGGTAATGGATGGCGGGCCATATCGGCGTAGGTCCAGGCGGCTTCCAAAAGAATGAGGGCGGATAATTCATGCGCATTTCGGTATTTGGGATCGGTTACGTCGGTGTCGTGTCCTGCGGCTGCCTGGTCGAACTGGGGCATGAGGTCATCGGCGTCGATGTCTCCGCCGAAAAGATCGCGATGCTCGCGGCGGGCCGGTCGCCGATCGTGGAGGAAGCGATCGACACATTGATCGCGGGCGCCGTGGCACAGGGGAAGCTGACCGCGACGGACGACGTGGCGGACGCGGTCAATCGGACGGATGTGTCGTTCATTTCGGTCGGGACACCCTCCGCCGCCGATGGGTCGGTGGCGCTGGGCGCCGTGGATTCCGTGATCGCGGCGATCGGGCGGGCGATCCGGGACAAGGACGGGCCGCATGCCGTTGTGATGCGCTCGACGGTGCCGCCGGGGACGGCGGAGGATCGGGTCATTCCGCTGCTGTGCCGCGAAGCCGGACGGGCGCTCGGGGATCGGTTATTTTACTACAGCAATCCGGAGTTTTTGCGGGAGGGCTCCTCGGTCCGCGACTTCCGCGCGCCGCCTTTCACGCTGATCGGCGCGGCGGCGGGCGACGACGCAGGGATACTGCGCGAGATTTACGCGCCGATCGCCGCGCCGGTGCATGTCGCGCCCTACCGGGTGGCGGAAAGCGTCAAGCATATCTCCAACGTTTATCAAGCGGTGAAGCTGGCCTTCGCGAACGAGGCGGGCGCGATCCTGGCGGCGCACGGGGTCGATGCCCGCGAAGCGTTCCGGCTGTTGTGCGAGGACAGGGTTCTCAACATCTCCCCCGCCTATCTGCGTCCGGGTTTCGCCTTCGGCGGGTCCTGCCTGCCCAAGGATGTCCGCAGTTTCCTGGCGCTGGCCGACGAGAAAAACCTGTCCGCGCCGTTTCTGAAACAATTGCTGCCGGGCAACCAGGCGATCGTCGACCGCGCGTTCGAGGCGATCGTCCGTCACGGCCGCCGGCCCATCGCGCTGTTCGGTCTGGCCTTCAAGCAGGGCACCGACGATCTGCGGGAATCGCCTTTCGTGCTGCTGGCGGAACGGCTTCTGGGACGCGGATACGACCTGAAAATCCATGACCGGTTCGTCCGTGTCGCGCATCTCATGGGGGCGAACCGGAGCTATATCGAGAAGGAAATTCCGCATCTGGAACGGCTGATGGTGGCCGCGCCGGAGGCGGCGTTGTCGCCGGGCGGGATCGCCGTGGTCGGGCATATCGCGCCGGAGGACCGGCCGGCGTTGCTGGCGGCGCTGAAGGACCAGATCGTGGTCGACCTCGCGGGCATGGACGCGCTGCGGGCGGTGCCTGGGGTGACTTACGAAGGTCTTTGCTGGTGACGTCTCCGGCGGGGCGCCCGCGGCTGCTGTTCGTCAGTCCGCGCTTCCTGTTTCCGATGGACCAGGGCGGCAAAATCCGTACCGGCAATATCCTGAAGGGCCTGAAGGGCGGGGCGTTCGAGGTGACGCTGGCCTCGCCCATGCCCGCCGATGCGGGCCGGTACAGGGCGGACGTCGAGTCCGCCTGCGACCGTTTTCTGTCCTGGCCGGAAACGCCGCCCTCGAATCTGAGGCGGGTTCTGGCGCTGGCCAGTGCCGTGCCGGTCGCGGTGGCGACGGACCGGTCCGCGGCCGGCCGCGCCTGCGTCGCGCGCGCCCTGGCGGAAAAGCCGGACGCGGTGGTGGTGGATTTTCCGCACGCCGATGTGCTGATGCCCAGGCGGATCGAGGCGGCGTCGGTTATGTTCACGCACAACGTGGAAGCGGAGATTTTCGAGCGGCACGCCGCCCGCGCCAAGGGATTCTGGCGGCTGGTCTGGGCCGGCCAGAGCCGCAAGATGAATCGGTTCGAGAGCGAGACATTGCGCCGCTACGACTCCGTCGTCGCGGTGTCGAAGCGCGACGCGGAGGTCCTGACGAAGCGTTTCAGCCCGCCGGTCGTGGAGGAGATCGACACCGGCGTCGATCTGGAGTTCTTCGCCGCCAGCCCACCGGACGCCGCGCCCGATCCCGGCCCCGATGGCGGCACGCTGGTATTCACGGCGACAATGAGTTGGGCCGCGAACGTGGAAGGCATCCATTTTCTGCTGGACGAGGTCTGGCCCGCTCTGGTGGCCGCGCGGCCGAAGATCGAGGCGGTCATCATCGGGCGGAACCCGCCGGCGGCGCTGGCGGACAAGATCGCGGCGCGCGGGTTGAACGTGAAGCTGACGGGGTTCGTCGACGACATCAGACCCTATGTCGCGCGTTCCCATGTTTATGTGATCCCGCTGTTCGTCGGCAGCGGCACGCGGATCAAGGCGTTCGAGGCGATGGCGATGGGCCGGCCCGTGGTCTCCACGACGCTGGGGATCGAGGGTCTGGATGTCGCGGACGGGGAGAATTTTCTGCGGGCGGACAATGCCGGGGAATTCTCGCGCGCGATCCTGGCGCTGTTGGACGACGCGGCGTTGCGGCGGCGGATCGCGGACGCGGCGCGGCGTTTGACCGAGGCGCGGTTTTCGTGGTCGCGGGTCGCGGCGCAGTTTTCGGCGATCTGCGCGCGGGCGATGGAACGGCGGCGCTTATCGTCCCGATAAGAAGGAACCCGGACCGGCATGGATGAAATCAAGCCGCTGACGTCGTTGCGCGGGATCGCCGCTCTGGCCGTGGTGCTTCAGCATTTTTCGACATCCGCGCAAACTCTCACGCCATCCTGGATCCCGTCTCTGGTGCCGCATGGGTACATGGCTGTCGATTTCTTTTTCGTGCTCAGCGGCTTCATTATGTGTTTGACCTATTCGCCGGACTTCCGGGCGAATGGGATGGGCGCGTTTCCGGCCTTCATCGTGAAGCGAATCGCGCGCATCGTGCCGTTGAATGTGTTCGTCGTGACCATGGTGGCGGCCGCCGGCCTGGCCAGCCGCGCGTGGCTGGGCGAAAATATCTTCTTCGACGACACGCGGTTCTGTTTCGACCTCGTGGCGAATCTGCTGATGCTTCACGGGCTCGGCATTGGCGAGAACATGAACGGGCCGTCCTGGTCGGTCAGCACGGAATTCGCCGCGTATTTCCTGTTTCCGCTTATGTTCTGGCTGATGTTCGGCGCGCGGCGTTGGATTGCCGTGGCGACGCTGGCGATCGCCGTCGGCTGGCTGTGCGAATTCGCGACGCGCATGCCGCGGCTCCGTCTGGGCGGCAGCGAGGTCGAAGGGCACCTGATACGGTGCTTCGCGGAATTCATCATGGGAATGGCGGCGTTCATCCTGTACGAGTGGCGGATGCGCTGCGGACGCCGCCCGAACGATTGGGAGGCGGGCTTGCTGATGGTCTGCGCCGCGGCGAGCCTGGTGGCGAGGATCGACCTGTTCGCCGCTTTGTTGTTTCCTTTCGTGGTCGCGGCGGTGGCCGTGAACGACGGCAAGGTCGCGCGCGTGTTGTCCGGCAGGGTGCTGTATTTTCTCGGGCTTGTTTCGTTTTCGATTTATCTGATTCACGATCCGATTCGGCGGTTCGAGGTTCAGATGGTCCGGTCCTTGTTGCCAGACGGGACCGGCCCCGTCGCGGCGCTGGCTCTGGCGTGCGCCGGTTCCCTGTCGATCGTTCCGGTGGCCTGGCTGGCCTATATCTGGGTGGAACGGCCCGGACGGGCGATGGTAAGGCATTGGGGCATGGGGTGGGCGCGGCGGGGATGACAGGGGACGGGCATGTCACCCGGCGGATGGGGATGTCCGCAATCGCGCGGCCGCGTTAACGGCGGCCCGTTCGAATAGTGCCAGGTCGTTCCATGCGGGCGTTCCGTCCTGGTCTAACGTCCCTCCGGCGCCCGCGATGCCGCCTTCTATCATTAAATTATCGAAACGGCCGAAGTCTTCCACCAAAAACCCGTCGCCATCCAGCCACGATCCATTGGGACCCGATTTGGCCTCGGCGCCGAGAAAGGCGAGGGTCCGTTCGAGAAAGCCCTGGCTGGCATGGGCGTAGCCGAACAACGGCAAACCCAGTGCGCGGGCGAAGCCAACTTCGAAAACCGTGCCGACATCGGCACTGGGTCCGCGGAACGGTGTCAGGTTGGCGATCAGGGCCTGACAGCTCCGGATATGGGCTTCGTTGCGGGCGGAGAGTTTGCGCCATAACGGAAGCGCCGCCCATTCCGGCGGTTCGTTTGGGTATTCGTCCAGCGGCGAGACGCCGGTCAGGCCGTGCCGCGCGCAAATCTCTTGCTTTCGCGCGGCCCATTTTTCCGGTTCCGGGAAGAACACGTCGGGGCCGGCGAGATAGACGCGCGGGCGCATGGCCGCGTCAGAAACCGTAGATTTTCGCGGCATTGTCCACGAAAACGCGCTGGCGGACGGCGGCGTCGGGGACCCACTCGAAAAACTGGTCCAGCAGCAGACCGGCGTCCGGGCAGGGGCGCATCTGCGGATGCGGCCAGTCCGTGCCCCAGACGCAATGGTCCGGAAACCGCGCAACCAGGGCCTTCACGTTCGGCGCGGGATCGGACCAGGGCTGGCCAGTGGAGGACACGCGGTAGGAGCAGGTTTTGATGAACGCGTTGCCGGAGTCGAGCAGGCGCAGCAGCGCCTGAAACTGCGGATGTTCCAGGCCCAGCCCGGCTTTCACGCCGCCGCAATGATCGATCACGATCGGCACGGGAAGTTTGGCGAGGGTGGCGCCAAGGTCGAGCAAGGTTTCGCCCTCGATATAAACCTGGATATGCCAGCCCAGCGGGGCGATGCGGCGGGCGATGGGTTCGAGTTGTTCGATCGGCGTGCCGTTGCCGGTGGAGACATTGAAGCGGATGCCGCGGGTGCCGGCGTCGTGCATTTGTTTCAACGCCGCATCGTCGAAGCTGTCGTCGATGACACACACGGCGCGGGCCCGGTGCTGGCCGAACTGTCTGACCGCGTCGAGTGTCACCGCGTTATCGGTGCCGGAGACGCTGGCCTGCACCACGACCATCCGCTCGATCCCCAGTTCCTCGGCCATCGCGAGATAGCCGGGGACCAAAGCGGGCGGAGGGTCGTAGGTGCGCGTGGCGGCGAGCGGGAACCGGTCGTACGGCCCGAAAATATGAAAATGGCTGTCGCAGGTCAGCGCGGGGGCTTTTTGTTTCGGGTGCACGATCCGGTCTCCCTGTCAGGTGTTTTTGCCGCCGTAACGGCGCACGCGGAGGTCGGCCTGTTCCTTGTGACCGGCGAAATTCTCGATGGCGCAGAGACGCGAACAATATTCGCCGATCATGGCGGTGGCTTCCGGCGTCACCTGTTGATAGGTCACGGTTTTCAGGAATTTCCCGACCCAGAGGCCGCCGGTATACCGGGCCGCGCGTTTCGTCGGCAGCGTGTGATTGGTGCCGATCACCTTGTCGCCGTATGAAACATTGGTTTCCTTGCCCAAAAACAGCGCGCCGTAATTCGTCATGCGTTCCAGGAACCAGCGGGGGTCCTTGGTCATGACCTGCACGTGTTCGGAGGCGATGCGATCGGCCTCGGACAGCAATTCCTCGTCGGTGTCGCACAGAATGATTTGGCCATAATCGCGCCAGGCGGCACCGGCGATCGGAGCCGTTTCCAGCTTTGTCAGTTGCCGTTGAATTTCGCCTTCGATCTCCTCGGCGATCTTTTTCGAGGTGGTCAGGAGGATGGCGGGCGAGGTCGGGCCGTGCTCGGCCTGGCCCAGCAGATCGGTGGCGCAGATCTCGGCGTCGGCGGTGTCGTCGGCGACGATGAGGGTTTCGGTCGGGCCGGCGAGCAGATCGATGCCGACGCGGCCGAACAA
>CANJJS010000080.1 GCA_947474705.1 Acetobacteraceae bacterium
AAGCCCGCGATGTGGAGCCGGCCGGCGCGCATCGCCTCGATCTGCGCGGCGTTGGACTGGACGGGGAAGAAGATGACCTTCTTGCCGGTGACCTTGGAGATATGGGCGATGAAGTCGTCCCAGATTTTGCGGTAGACCTCGGGGTCTTCCACCGGGGTATAGGCGAAGATCAGGGTGCCGGGATCGGTTTGTTCCTTGGCATCGGCGGGGAGATCGGCGATCAGATCGCCGTCGAGGTCCTTGAACCTGGTATCGAGAGCGCGCGCGGTTCCGGCGTGAAGTCCGATGCTGGCCAGCGCGCCGCCAAGGGCCAGGCCGCCGAAGCGGCGCCGCGAAATTGCGAATGGTGTCTGAATCACGCGAATATCTCCCGATGGACGACGCCATTGTGCCGCGCGTCATGGACCGGGTTCAAGGGCAGGCCGCTCCGCCGGAGGCTTACACCGACAAATCCAGTGGCGATTCGCGCTATTACTCGGAAACGTTCGAATGCGGCCGCCGATTAAGGTGCTTTGCCCTTGTTTCCGTTCGGCTTGATGACCATCAATTCACCGTCTCGAAGCATTTTCAGGACGCCGATAGCTATCGAATTGTCGTCCGATGCCACGAATTTCGTCGTTAGCCCTTTGGCGTTGTTGGTGAGATCCATCAGTTTTCTGGCCGCGGGGTTGGTGGGACTATCCTCATGCAGCGACGTGAATTCCCGCGCTTCCGATACGCCGATATCTCGTGCGAGCGTAGCTGACCAGAAACAATGACGAAATGCATCGCTTTCGTTGTCATCTCCATTCTCGTTGAAGATTTTGGCGGTCATCGCATAGGCGGCTATCGCGGTGTTTTTTACGGCCAGCGCGCGATTCGGGTGGCGGAAAAACCACGCCTCCTCTTTGAAGGTGAGTTTGCGGCCATATGCTTTTTCAAGTGCTTGAATGATCGCGTAAAGCGCGATGGCACCGACCCCGACCCGGTATCCGAGCAACACCACTCGGCCAAGCAGCCCACTCATGAATACCTCCCAGCCTATTGGTGACAACAGACAATAGGGCTGGGCCCGTCTCGATGGCAACGCTGGTCACAACGTCCGGCTTTCGCGGCGGATTCAGACCGACAGATCGAGCAGCGATCCTCTGGGCAGGTTGCGGTTGGGCGGCCCCTCCGGCGGGGCGTTCGGCGCGGCGGAGTGGGGGGGCGCCGTCCGTTGCGACGGTGCCTGATGACCCGCCGAGGCCCTCGCCGCCCGCGCCGGCGGCTCGCCTGGGCTTACCGGTTGTGGCGCGGCCGGACGGGGCGCCGCGGGGCGGGCGACACCGCCCAAGGCAAGGCCCGCGAGAGAGAGGGGGGAAAGCATGATCGGCATAATGCACCGGAAAGATAAACAAGCCGTTAAAATCATGGGCGATTTTCGCCGGAACGGAAGAGGCGCCGAAATGGCGCCTGGGGGAATGCCTCCTGGGGGAGTTGTCCCTGGGGGAATGGCCCTTAGGGGAATGGATTGGCACGCCCGTCCCGGGACGTTACCATGACACGACAGACCGTGCCGAGAGGAAACGCACCCCAATGATCAACAAGATCGTCCAGTCCATGGCCGACGCCATGGCGGGCATCAAGGATGGTTCCACCGTCCTGCTCGCGGGCTTCGGCTCCGTCGGGCAGCCGAACCAGCTTATCGAGGGCCTGATCGAACAAGGCGCCAAGGACCTCACCGTTGCCGCCAACAACGCCGGCTCCGGCCATGTCGGCCTCGCCCGCCTCATGGAACTGGGCCGCGTCCGCAAAATCATCTGCTCGTTCCCCCGCTCCTCCGATCCCGTGGTGTTCGAAACCCTGTATCGCGCCGGCAAGATCGAACTCGAGATCGTCCCCCAGGGCACCATCGCCGAACGCATGCGCGCGGCGGGCGCGGGCATTCCGCAATTTTTCACCGCCACCGGCGTCGGCACCAAAATGGCCGTCGGCAAGGAACATCGCGAGATCGATGGCCGCACCTACATCCTCGAAAACGCGCTGAAGGGCGATGTCGGCCTCGTGGAAGCCTGGGAGGCGGATCGCTGGGGCAACCTGACATACAAACTCGCGGGCCGGAATTTCAATCCCGTGGTCGCGATGGCGTCGGACCTCAGCATCGTCCAGACCCAGCATATCCGGGAACTCGGCGACATCGACCCCGATCATATCCACACACCAGGGATTTTCGTGGATCGCGTCCTGCACGTGCCCTACGGCGACCCCGGGAGTTTTTGAACGACGCCCCTTTCCTCGTCATGCCCCGGCCCGGTCGAGCCGGCCCATGACGGCGGGAGAAGGGGGAGCACGAAACAAGAGTCAAAAATCCGACACGGAGATACGCACCATGTCCGAAGCCGCCACGACCTTCAAAGCATACTCCCGCCCGCAAATGGCGAAGATCGCCGCCGACGACATCCCCGAGGGGTGGTTCGTCAACCTCGGCATCGGCATTCCCACCATGATCGCGGACCATGTCCCCCTCGACCGCGAAGTCATCTTCCACAGCGAAAACGGCATCCTGGGCATGGGCCCCGCGCCGGAGAAAGACAAAGTCGAACCCTGGCTGATCAACGCGGGCAAGCAATACATCACGCTGCGCGCGGGCGGATCGATCTGTCACCACGCCGACAGCTTCTCGATGATCCGAGGCGGGCATCTCGATCTTTGCGTGCTGGGCGCGTTTCAGGTCGCGGATAACGGCGACATCGCCAACTGGGCCACGTCCGAGAACGACACGGCGCCCGCGGTCGGCGGCGCCATGGACCTCGCGGCGGGGGCGAAGCGGCTTTGGGTGATCATGGATCACACCACCAAGGACGGCTCGCCCAAGCTGGTGACGAAATGCACCTACCCGCTGACGGCGCAAAGCTGCGTCAAACGGGTCTACACCAACCTGGCCGTCATCGACGTCGCCGATATCGGTTTCGTCGTCCGCCAGATGGCGCCTGGCCTCTCGTTCGAGGACCTGCAGGCCCGTACCGAAGCCAAACTGCACATGGCCTCCTGACATGCTCCACCTGGGCGGCTGCCATTGCGGCAATCTGACGTTGCGGTTGCGCCTGACGCGGCCGCCCATGGACAATCCCACACGCTCCTGCCAGTGCGCCTTCTGCCGCGCGCACGCCACCCGCACCGTCTCCGATCCCTTGGGGCAGGTGGACATCGCCGCGCGCGACGGCGCCCAGGTCGAGAGATACAGATTCGAAACGAAAACCGCCGATTATTTGCTGTGCAAAGCCTGCGGCGTTTACATTGGCGCCATGTGCGACACACCGGACGGCGCGCGCATGGTGACCAACGTCAATACTTTGGATGACCGCGACGCCTTCCCGCCATCCTCGACCTTTCCCAATCACGACCAGGAAGCCGTCGAGGCCCGGATGGCCCGCCGCGCCGCGAACTGGACACCCGCCACAACGCACGGGTTTTAAGAAAACGCGCGACATTTCCCGCGTCCCGTGCCGGGTCTCGCCATGGCCGGACCTGGCGCGGTGCTTCGAGACGAAGTAAAACCCGCGGCGAAGCGGTATCCGATCGTGTTGAACGATGCCGCGTGCTCTCCCCGTCATGGCCCGAACAAGCCGGGCCATGACGGGGAGAGGCACTGAGTCAACCTTTCCGCCGTTTGGTATACCGTGTCGCCCAATGTCCCGGCGGAGGGCGGGCATCGCCGTCCATCCGCCGTCCGTCTTTCAGGCCGCCCGCGCGGCTGGTGTTTCGTGCCGGGCGAACCAGCGCTCCGCCGCCTCGCCCTCCTCGCGGACGAGGAACGCCAAATGGACCTCGTTTCCCACGACGTTGACGATCCGCATGCGCGAGTCCACCGGCGCCGCCTTGATCCGCAGCACCGCCTCCGCCGCCCGCGTGGCGAGGGACGAGGACAGTTCGATGGCCGCGCCACCGGCGGAGATGTTCGTCACTTTCCCTGTGTGAGCGGTCCCATCCACGGTCAAAGACGCCGCGGCATCGAGGTCGATGCGCGGGTCGCGGCGGCGGTCGGCGGTGCGAATACGCTCCATGAACAGCGTCGCCTGCTCGCTGAGCCGTTCCGTTTGTTCCGTCAGATCGGAAGACGCGGTGGCCACGTCGCGCGCGGTCCCGGCGGTATGCGCCGCGACGGTCTCCAAATTCCGCGCGCCGCCGGTGATATCGGCCGCGCCGGCCGCCGCGGCACCGACGGAGCGGGCGATTTCCTGTGTGGCCACGCCTTGTTCCTCGACCGCGCCGGCGATGGAGGTGGTGGTTTCGCGGATCCGTTCCACCGCTTCGGCGATGTCCGTCATGGTGCCGGCGATCTCCGACACCACGGCGCGCACCGCGTTGACCTGTTCGCGGATATCGTCGGTGGCGCGCGCGGTTTGCGCCGACAGCGCCTTCACCTCGCCCGCGACGACGGCGAAGCCCTTGCCCGCGTCGCCCGCCCGCGCCGCCTCGATGGTCGCGTTCAGGGCCAACAGGTTGGTCTGTCCCGCGATGTTCTGGATCAGGCCGACGACATCGCCGATACGCGCCGCCGTGACGTTCAGCGAACCGACGATCTCCGTCGCGCGCGCGACCGTCATCACCGCGACACCCGTCGTATCGGCGGCCTGCTGCGTCTGGCGCGAGATCTCGCCGATCGAGGCGGTGATTTCCTCCGCCGCCGCCGCGACCGCCTGGATGTTCATCGACGATTGCTCGGCGCCCGCGGTCAGCCCCGCCGCTTCCGTGGTCGCCGTGTTCGCCGCCGTCAGCATCTCCCCGGCATTGGCGTTCAGGCCGCGCGCGGAGGTGGCGACGCCCAGGGTGAAGGTGTTGATGACGGAGCCGAACTGGTCCGCCAGTCCGTCGAGGCGGCGGCGGAATTCGTCGGCGTTTTCGGACAGATAGCCGCTGACCACGAGGCTGAGATCGAAGAAGATCGCGCGATCGACGGCGCCGATCGCGCGTGTCAACTTCGCGCGGGAGCCGGCGGTCGCGATGCCGCGTCCCAGCTTTTCGACGCTGAGCTCGTGGATGCCCTCGAGCGCCATCAGATAGGTCGCGATATAGAAGTTCGGTTCCAGGCCGATCCGCGCATGGGTCCGCGCGATACGCCCGACGGAGGCCACGTAGTCCGCGTCGAACGCGCCGCCGAACAGGCGCCGCCAGTGCTCGAGCTGCCGCTTACGCGCACCGGCGACGATTTCCGGCGTGGCGAACAGAGCCTTCAGCGAGGGACGGCTCATGATGTGTTCGTACATGCGGTCGAGGATCGGTGTCATACCGTCTTCGATCATGGGCCAGATCGCGCGCAAGGTTTCGCGAGTATCTCGATCTATTCGTCCGAAGGCCAATGCTTCCGTCAGATCGTCGGCCATTGTCGTGTCCTTTCTTATCGTGACGCGTGGCGGAAGGTATCCAACGTTCCTAAACAAACCGTTAAATAAAATGGTATTTTTTCGAAGAACCGGCGGCGGTGGCGCGCGATACCGGAAACTATTTCCGGCCGGGAGTGCGGCGTCGATCTCGCGGATGCGTTTTACTTTTGGTGAGGCGATGTTCGCGCGAGCGTTTGGGCCGTGGCCCGCCGAACATCTGTTTCGACTCCGGTGCGAAGAGGGCCGGAGTTTCGCGTTTCCCTGTCACGCTTGGGCCCGCTCGCGCGATTGGGAAAGCCCCCCATTCCGCGAACAAACCCTTCGCGCCCAGCGATCCCTGGGCTTCGCCCCACGGTGGCCGTACATTCGCGGAACGACTTTGCGCACGGACCTCACTTTGTCATTCCCCGACTCGATCGGGGAACCGGAAGTGCCAGAAAAGCAGTTTCGTGCCGCTCCCGGTCCCCGATTGAGTCGGGGATGACGAGGAGGGGGCGGCGGCGCCAGCCAACGGTCACGGCAGTTCAATATCTTTCCATGGCCGAACATCGAACTTTCATTCCGCGGATGCACGGCCACCGTAGGGCTTCGCCGGAGGCAGGCGCGGGCAGGGGGGGGGCGCCGGGGAAGCCCGAAGCCCCGTCGGGATTACCGGGCCTTCAGCCGCCGCCGCGCGGCGAACAATCCGGCGAGGCCCAGGGTCAGAAGCGCATGGGAGGCGGGCTCGGGGACCGGAAGCGGGGCGAAGGACGCGAGATCGCTGCCGCCGGCGTTAAAGGACGGGATAATGTTCTGAATGAGCAAGGTACGGGTGTAGCCCGGCGAATCGTACCGGAAGATATCTTCCTGGCCGTCGGCATCGATGGCGAACAGGGCGCCGGGGTTATCCGGACCTCCCGCCGCGAGGCCACCGATATAGATGGGTATGTTCGCGAACAGAGGGTCGGGCAGCGGGTCCACCGCCGCCAGGGTGGCGATGGCGGTGTCCAGATCGAGCGTGAACAGGCTGGGCGCGGCGGCGTCGGGCTGCTCGAAGCGATAGATGCTGAGGATGACGGTGCCGTCCATCGTTTGGGCGAGGTCGGTGCCCGGCGAGATATCGCGCGCCAGCCCGTTCGTCGCGATCGTGGTGGCGCTGATGACCGCGCCGTTCGTGGGGTCGATGCGGAGCAGTTCGCCGTGCGCCGAGTCGACGGCCCAGAGGCGATCCTGGCGATCGAACATCGCGCCGCGCATTTCCCGTCCGGTCATGACGCCGCCGATCGCGGTGGCGGCGGCGGTGGCGGTATCGATGGAAATCAGCCGGGAGCTTCGGTTTGGATCGGTTCCGGAAAGTTCGAAGCCGAGCAGGCCATGGTTACGCGACAAAGCGAGGCCGTCGACATCGATGCCGCCGCCGTTCAGGCCGATGGCGCCGATCGACGCGAAGGCGGGTCCGCCATTATCGGAAAAGGAAAACAGCACGGCGGGGGCTTGCGAGAGCAATGTGCCGCCGGGGGACTGGGATTTCACGCCATAGACGGTGTCGGCCCAGGAGGGCGGGGCCAGGCAGATGAGGGAGATGGCGGCGGTGGCGAGGGCGCGAATGAACATGAACGGCTGTTCCAGAAATAATAAAATGTCACGAATATATTACATCGCGCGATTGGCTCGTCAAGAGCGTCTCCGTGGGCGGACATTCTCATTTTGGCCGTCGTCGTTCCCCAATCGTCGTCGTTCCCCAATCGTCGTCCCCCGACTCGATCCTACGGTGGCCGTACATTCGCGGAATGAAAGTTCAAAGTCCGGCACTGCCCCCCCCCTCGTCATCCCCCGACTCGATCGGGGGACCGGTAGCGGCACGAAGCCGCTTTTCTGGCACTCCCGGTGGCCCGAACAAGTCGGGCCATGACGAGGAGAGTGCGTACCAGACAGAAGATTTTCATTCCGCGAATGTACGGCCACCGTAGGACTCGATCGGGGGATGACGAGGAGAGGTTGCGCCAGACCTCGAATTTTCGTTCCGCGGTTGTAGGCCCGCCGTGGCGCCGCGGACGCGGGGTCTTTCCGCGCCGCATCCATTTCTCAATCGATATGGATCGCGGCGCGGAGAACAACCGTGTCCGCGGTTTATCCCGGGGTTTGGCCGGTGCCGGGGGACGGTTCCTCGATGACGCTGACATGGGCGGCGACGATCCGCCAGCCCTCGGGGAAGCGCACCCAGGATTGTTGCTGGCGCCCGATTTTGCCGGGCAGGGTGTCGCGGTGAAAGGAGGTCGAGGCGGTCGCGAAGTCCTGGCCGAACGTCGTGACGATCGTCGCCGAAATGATCCGCGCGAGGCCCGCCGGCGAGCGCGCGGAGCGGAAGGCGCCGATTTCCCGCCAGCCATGCAGGATTTCCGCGATTCCGTAACGAACGGTGAGCGGACTGTTCCAGAACAGGCTCTGTAGCGTCGCGACATCGTTCGCCATCAGGGCTTTTTCGTAACGCGCGAACGCCGCCTCGACCTCGGCTTTGACCTCGGGCAGGTTGGTTTCCATCGCTTGGATCCTTCGATGTGTCGGGGGAATGGTGGCACGGGCCTCATGGGCGGGAAAAGGGGAGGGGGGGATCGTGACGAACGAGGCGGGGATGGAAGCGGCGGGCCGGTTTGGCGGCAAGGTGGCGGTGGTGACCGGCGGGGCCTCCGGGATCGGGCTGGCGATTGTTCGGCGGTTGATCGCGGAGGGCGCGTCCGTGGTGGCGGGCGATCTGAACCGGGAGGGGCTCGATGCGCTGGCGTGCCAGGGGTTTCTGGGTTTTCCCTGCGATGTGACCAAGGAGGCCGATCTCGAAGCCCTCGTCGCGGCCGCGGCGGAGCGTTTTGGCGCCGTCGATCTGGCGTTCAACGTCGCGGGCGGGTCGCGGCCCGGCTATATCGTCGATCTCGCCGAGGGCGACTGGGATTTCACGGTCGATCTCTGTCTGAAAAGCGTGTTTTTGGGCATGAAGCATCAGGCGCGGCAAATGATACGGCGGGGCAAAGGCGGCGCGATCGTCAACATCGCCTCGTTGAACGCGCATGTGCCGATGCACGCGGGCTCCGCCTATGTCGCCGCCAAGGCGGGCGTGGAGTTGTTGAGCCGCAACGGCGCGCTGGAGTTTTCCGAATACGGCATCCGCGTCAACGCGATCCTGCCGGGCCTCGTGCAAACACCGCTGACCCGTCGCCATTTCGACAATCCGGACGCGCTCGCCGCCTTCGAGGCGCGGATTCCGATGGGCCGGCCGGCGCAACCCGAGGAGATCGCCGCGCCCGCGCTGTTCCTGGCGTCGGCCGACGCGTCCTATGTCTCCGGTGCCTCGTTGCTGGTCGATGGGGCATGGGCGGTCAGCGGATACCCGGACATGCGGCCGTTCCGGGGGCCGGTGAAATGGAATGGCGCTTGACGCGGAGAAGGGAATTTTCGAAACTCCGCGCCATGGGCGACAAACTTGCCTGGCGCGGCGGATCGGGAGATAACGCTACCGAAACCAAGGATGTACCTTGCGGCGGGCCCGAAAATCGGGCCTGACTGATATCCCGTGTCACTGTAACCAGGAGGAATTCCCATGGCGTCGGCGCTGAAACCGATCGTGCTCGACCGTCCCATCCGCGGACGGATTTACGACAATATCATGGAAACCATTGGCAACACGCCGCTGGTGCGCATTCCCAAAATTTGCGCCGAGGACGGCATTACCGCCGACATCTGCCTGAAGCTGGAATTCTTCAATCCGCTGGCCAGCGTGAAGGACCGTATCGGTCTGAACATGATCCTGGCGGCCGAGGCCGACGGCCGCCTGAAACCGGGCGGGACGATCATCGAGCCGACCTCGGGCAACACCGGCATCGGCCTCGCCTTCGTGGCCGCCGCGCGCGGGTACAAGCTGATTCTGACGATGCCGGAATCGATGTCGATCGAACGGCGGAAGATGCTGGCTTATCTCGGGGCCGAACTGGTGCTGACCCCGCGCGAACAGGGTGTCCGCGGCGCCATCGCCAAGGCCGTCGAACTGCGCGACGCGAACCCCGGTTCCATCATCGCGGGCCAGTTCGAAAACCCGGCGAACCCGGCGATCCATCGCCAGACGACGGCCGAGGAAATCTGGTACGACACGCGCGGCGAAGTGGACGCGATTGTCTCCGGCATCGGCACCGGCGGCACGTTGACCGGTCTGGCGCAGGCGCTGAAACCGCGGCGGCCGTCGTTGAAGATGGTGGCGGTGGAACCGGCGGCGAGCCCCGTGCTGTCCGGCGGCAAGCCCGCGCCGCAGCCGATCCAGGGCATTGGCGCGGGCTTCGTGCCCGACGTGCTGGAAGTGAAGGCGATCGACGAGATCATCACGGTCGAAAACGAGGAAGCCTTTTCCAACGCTCGCCGTCTGGCGAAAACCGAAGGCATCCCGGCCGGTATTTCCTCCGGCGCGGCGCTGGCGGCGACGTTGAAGCTGGCGAAGCGTCCGGAAATGGCGGGCAAGCGGATCGTGACGATCATTCCGTCCTTCGCGGAACGTTACATCACCACGGCGTTGTTCGAAGGGCTCTGAGGACAAAGGCACGGCGCCGGGGCTATCCCGGCGCCGGCCGTCATTCGCATGACAGAACCGCTTTATCGCCTCGCGCCGGGGGTGTTCGGCCTGCTCGCGCTGGCGGCGTGGGAAGGGGCGACGCGTGCCTTCGATGTGCCCGTCTATATCGTTCCGGGGCCGGTCGCGGTTGCCGGGGCCTTCGCGAAGGACCCGCTGGGGTTGTTGCTATCGTTGGCGTCCACGCTGACGGTGACCTTCGCGGCGCTGGTCTCCTCGGCGGTGCTGGGCGCGGGGATGGCGATCGCGATGTCGCTGTCGCGCCTGGCGCGGGCGGCGATCCAACCTTGGGCGATCGTCTTGCAGGTGACACCGATCGTGGCGATCGCGCCGCTGATCGTGGTGTGGGTGGGCGATCCCTTCGCGTCGCTGGTGGTTTGCGCGGCGATCGTGGCGTTTTTCCCGGTGTTCGCGAACACGGCGTCCGGTTTGGCCTCGGCGCCGCCGGAATTGCTCGATTTGTTCCGGCTGTATGGCGGTGGGCGGACACGGACATTGACGCTGCTGCTTCTGCCCGCGGCGTTGCCGTTTTTTCTGTCCGGTTTACGGATCTCCGGCGGGTTGGCGCTGGTCGGCGCGGTCGTGGCGGAGTTCGTCGCGGGCTCCGGCGGGTTCGCCTCGGGGTTGGCGTATCGGATCATGGAAGCGGGGTACCGGCTGGAAATTCCGAGAATGTTCGCGGCGCTGGCGATGTTGTCGATGGCGGGGATCGCGATTGACGCGGCGCTCGCGCGGTTCGGGGCGGCGTTGTCGCGGCGGCGGGGCGGGGCGTGAACCGGCTTCTTATTTTCGGTTTGGGCTATAGCGGCCGCGCGGTGGCGGAGGCCGCGGCGGGGTTCGCGGTGATGGCGACCACCCGGGGGGCGCCGGGACCGGGCATGGTGGCGTTCGAGGACGCGGGGTCGGCGATCGCGACCGCGACCCACATCCTGATCACCGCCGCCCCAGGCCCCGACGGCGATCCCGTCCTGGCGCGCTACGCCGACGAGATCGAGGCGTCGGAAACGGCGCGTTGGATAGGGTATTTGTCGAGCACCGTTGTTTACGGCAATCGCGATGGCGGCTGGGTCGACGAGGACACGCGTCCCATGCCAACCCAGGCGCGAGGGCGGGTGCGGCTGGAGGCGGAACGGGCCTGGGGGCGGTGCGGCATGGGACGCGCCGTGGATATTTTCCGGCTGGCCGGGATTTACGGGCCGGGACGCTCCGCCTTCGACGATCTTCGAAGTGGCACGGCACGCCGGACCATCAAGCCGGGCCATGCGTTTGGGCGGATTCATCGGGACGATATCGGACGTGCCGTGGCCGCCGCGATGCGATCCGGTGTGGGACCGGGCCTGCGGGTGTTCAATTTGGCGGACGACGAGCCCTCGGAAAGCGCCGCGGTGGTGGAGGAGGCGGCGCGGATCATGGGTGTGAGGCCGCCTCCGGCCGTCGCCTTCGCCGACATGGAAGCGGGCATGAGTCCGATGGCGCGGAGTTTCTGGGCTGAGAACCGGAAGGTGGCGAGCGCGAAAACCCAGGCCGCGCTCGGCCTGCGCTGGTTATACCCCAATTTTCGCGCCGGACTCGCCGCCATCTGGCGCGAGGAGACCGGCCAGGGTCCGGCGTAACACACCGAGGTCCTTCGGCCGCGACAGCCGATGGTCGCCGTCCTTGATCAGCACGATTTCGAGGTCCTTCGACGTCATTTTCTGCGCCGTGCGCAAGGCGAGTTCCCAGGGCACGTCGGGATCGTCCTGGCCATGTAACAAACGCACCGGGCAGTCCAGCAGGATCGGACCTTCCAGTAACAAGTGGGAACGCCCGTCCTCGATCAGTTTCAGCGTGACGGGTGTGGGCGCGCCATACTGGCTGGGGATGTGGAGCACGCCTTCGCGCAGGATGCGGGCGCGTTCCTCGAAGGTCATGGAGTCCCACATCAGGCGCTGGGTGAAGTCGGGCGCGGCGGCGATGCCGATCAGGCCGGCGATGCGCTCGGGGCGTTTCAGAGCAGTGAGGAGGGCGATCCAGCCGCCCATCGACGATCCCACGAGGATCAGTTTTCCCTCTGTCAGGCGGTCGATGGCGGTCAGCGCATCGGCGGACCATTGGCCGATGGTGCCGTCCTCGAAGACACCGCCGCTGGCGCCGTGGCCGGAATAGTCGAAGCGGAGCATGGCCTGGCCGGTCTCGGCGCAGAAGGCGGCCAGCGCGGTGGCCTTGTCGCCGGTCATGTCGGAGCGGAAGCCGGGCAGGAACACAACGGCCGGGCCAGCCCCCGGTGTGGCGATCCAGGCGAGTTCGACGCCGTCGCCGCGGTCGAGGCGGCCGGTGGTTTCAATGGGGGCGGGCATGCGGGGTCCTTCCATGGCCGGGCGCCTGTATCATGGCCGGGGAGGGGAGGCGAATGGGGACCTCATGGGCGGTGCGAACCGGGTGGCGCCATGGTCGCGGTCATGATCCGGCCGCCGCCATGGGTTTTCGCCGCTTTTATTTGGATGCGGAAAGTTGGATATCCGCGATGTCACCGGTTTTTTCTCATTCCAATTTCGATATAAAAAGCGCGCGTCCAAAGTGGTGTATTCGAAGTATGACGGAGAGCGGGTAGCCATGGGTTGCTTTATCTGGGTCCCCTGAACACCGACGCTGTACGCGGCAGCTTCGCGGTGCCTGGCCGGCCGGGGTTTTGAATATTTCGAGCGCCGTTCCTGTCCTCGGGCGTTCTGGAGGCGACTATGCCCCCGTATATATGGCGGGCCCGGCCGGTTTCAAGGGCGGGATGCCCGCGGGGACCGTTCGGGCCGTCTTCAAGTTGGCGCCGATCCGGGGTAAAGAGGGGGCCTCGCGCGGGGCCGGGACCTGGCGGGACAGGGAGCAATAAGATCATGATCGCAAGACGCGGCCTTTTCGCGGGCGCGGCGGCGGGGCTCGCGATGCCCGCGCTCGCGGCGGGGACGAAGACCATCACGCTGGTGCCGCAGGCCACGCTCGGCAGCATCGATCCCGTCTGGAGTTCCTCCCAGGTGTCTAGAAACCTGGGCTTTATGGTCTTCGAGACGTTGTACGGCCGCGACGCGGCGGGGGTTCCTCGCCCGCTGATGGTCGAAGCGGACGAGATGGCCGACGAAGGCCGGCGCTGGACCATGCGGTTGCGGCCGGACATGCTGTTCCACGATGGCGAGCCGGTTTTGGCGCGGGACTGCGTGGCCTCGATCCGGCGGTGGATGGTCCGCGATACCGTCGGGCTCGCTTTGGCGGCGCGGATGGAGGCGCTGGAGGCCACCGACGACCGCACCCTGACCTGGCGGTTTTCGAAGCCGTTTCCGCATTTGCGCGCGCTGCTCTCCAAGGTCGTGCAGCCCGTGCCGATCATGCCGGAGCGGATCGCGCGCACCGATCCGTTCAAGCAAATCCCGGAGGCGATCGGGTCGGGTCCCTTCCGCTGGCTGGCGAACGAGTATGTGCTGGCCAGTCACGCCGCCTTCGCGCGGTTCGACCGGTATGTCCCGCGCGACGAACCCGCGAGTTACATGGCGGGCGGGCATCGGGTGAAGATCGATCGTGTCGTATGGAAAACGATCCCCGACGCGGGCACGGCGGGCAACGCGCTGATGACCGGCGAGGTCGACTGGATCGAAATTCCACTGCCGGATTTGCTGCCCTTGTTGCGCAAAGCACCCGGCGTGAAAACCGGTGTGCTGGACGCGGCCGGGCAGATCATGTTTCTGCGGCCGAACCATACGATCGGGCCGACCAACCTCCAGGCGGTGCGCCAGGCGATGCTGGCCGCGATCGATCAGACCGAAGTCGTCAACGCCGTCATGGGCGCGGACCCGGCGAACGGGGTGCCGGGGGTGGGGTTTCTCGCCACCGGCAAGAAAGACGTGGACGAGGCCGGGATGCCGCGGCGGCGGACGAAGGAGGAAGTCCGGGCGCTTGTCGAAAAATCCGGATATAATGGCGAGAAACTGGTATTGCTGCACGCCACCGACCATATTTTCTTCAATCCGATGGGCGCCGTCGTCGCGCACCAGTTGGCCGAGGCCGGGTTCGCCGTCGACGATCAGTCCATGGACTGGCCGACGGTGCAGGTCCGCCGCGGCAGCAAGGAACCGCTGGACAAAGGCGGCTGGTCGATATTCCCCTCGGTCGTCGCGGTCACCGAATACCGGGATTTGTTACTGACGGGCTTCATGCGCGGCAACGGCAAGGACGGCTGGTTCGGCTGGCCCTCCGACGCCGTGATCGAGGATATTTACGGCACCTGGCTGGGCTCGGCCGATCCGGCGGAGCAGACCCGGCTGGAGCGCGCCTATCAGATCCGGGCGTTCGAAACGCTGCCGTTTATCCCGCTGGGACGGTTTCGCCAGACATCCGCCTGGAGGGATTCGTTGCGCGGGATTTTGCCCGGTCCATCCGTGGTGTTCTGGGACGTCGAGAAAGGGTGAACAGTGGCGGCGGGCCCGGTTCGGGCCGCGCCGCCGAGCAGTGTGTCGCGGAAGGTGCCGGCCGGCGCCTTTGCCGGTTTTTCGGCGGGCGGTTCGGCGGGTTGGGGGGCTGGCGCGTCCTCGGCCTGGGGGCGGCGGCGGGCGAGGCGGAGTTCGCGGACCATCGCCAGCAACGATCGTTCCAGTGCCGCGATGCCGGATTTGGCGCGGGCGGTGTCGGTGCCCTCTGGCGCGTGCAGGACCTGGCGCATCGAGTCCAGTATCAGCGTGTAATGGCCGTAAACCAGGGTGGCCAGGAGGTATTCGAGTCCGTCCCTCGGTTCGAAGCCCATGGCGGTGTGGACCATGGCGCGTGTGTGCGCGGCGGCCTGGTCCGGGGACTCGCCGGGCCGGTCGCAGAGGGCTTTGGTGGCGAGCGCCAGGATGTGTTTGGCGGTGGAACCGGGGATGGGATGGGCGTCGGGCATGGTTGGGTCTTTGTTGTCTCGGGTGTAGGTATTTATTCGTTGTGGATTGGCCGCGTCAAAGGGAAACGGTGGGGGGCTGTCGGTTTCGCGTGGGGGTTTTGTAGGGGCGGGAGTTTGGGGGGTTCGCGATCGCGGCGATCGGGGATGGGGTTTAGGTATTTGTTCTTAGATGTGCCGCGTGCCGGCGGGCGGCTTTCTGGATGGGCTCGCGTTGGGGAAGATGTCCGATTCTTTAACACGGAGGGCCACGGAGGTTGCACGGAGCGGGCACGGAGGTTCTTCGCGTTGGGACGCCGGGGATTTTGGCCGGGCGTTCGGTGTGGCGCGGATCTCCGTGCTGGCTCGGTGCTGGCTCCGTGCAAGCTCCGTGTTGAAGACGCGGTGGGATGGGTTGGCACGGGCGGCGCGGCTTTGGGGGAGAGCCGCCCGGTCTGGGCGAGCCGGGGGGCTGGCCCAGACCGGGGGTGTTCGCGTGGTCAGGCATGACCGCCCAGCAGGGCGGCGGCGGCATGGGCCAGGTCCAGGATGGGTTTGAAATGTTTCGCGTATTTTGAAGCGATGGGCGCCAGTACCCATAAGATCGGAACCCAGGGGATTTGGTTGAACAGGTGCTGTAGAAGTTCCAGGTTAGCAAGGTATTCCTCGGGCGTAAGCGGGGGCATTCCGTATTCCATGTGCGCGGTCTCCTTTGTTCCGCGCGAAATCCGTCCCATATTGAGGATCGTTTGGTTCGTCCCACCGATCGCGAGATTCGTCATGACCCTGTCTCAGGCCCCAGAGCATCTGGAAGCACGCCGCCGCCTCGCCCAATTGATCGACGAGGCATTGCAGAAAGGACAGCGCGTGACCGTGACCGAGCCAGAGACATGGCGGCGTTGGACCAACGCCGCGTTCGGGTTGAAAGTGGATGCGACCGAATCCGCGGTGCGGACCTGGCGGCGGGTGGAGAATCCCGTCCGCCCCCCGCACATCGTGAAAATGTTGAATGTGTTTTACGGGGACCCGCAAGACCCGAAGCTCTCGCCGGCGCTGAAGCCGGTGGTCGAGGGGTTTCAGCCGGCACGTAAGGCCATGTACGACGCCTGGCGGCTCGCGGACGGGCATGCAATTGTCGAACCGGAAACACCGCGCCTGAGCAACATCGGATCCGCCGACTTCGGCGACCTGGCGGAAATCGTTGTCTTGCAGGTGCATCAGCCCACGCAGGACAATTACCGGGGGAACCTGATCGTGCCGGTGACGCTGGGGATTCGGCCGGACGAGGATGTCGAATACGCGGGCAAGAAGGTCGCGATCGGGGTGAAGGACGCTTATTTCGCGGTCGAATCCTCCGACTGGCAGCCGGTGCAGAACTCCATATTTGGGACGAAGAAGACGCCGAAGGTGGGCGACACGGTTTCCCCGGGCGTGGTGCAGGTGTTTGGGAAGACGGACGGCCAGGGGCGGATTCACGATACGCCGCTGGACGATGAGCCGAATGTGACGATGGAACCGGTGAAGGACGACGCCGCCGGGACGATCGGGTTCTCGGTGCGGGTGAAGCGGGACGCGTTCGTGGTGACCGCGCGGGACGGCGGAGAAACGACCGACGCGCAAAACACCGTGCTGGACGCGATTTTCGCCGATGGCGCGTTTCCGAAGGATCGCAAGGGGCGGTTGATCGTGGCGCGGCGGCGGGTGACGCCCAAGGCGAACCGGGACAGCGGCGGGGAGGGCGCATGAGCCGCCGTCCCCGGCCCGCGCCGCATGGCCTGACCCGCGACCATTTGCGCCGCATTGTCGAAATCGCGCACGCGAGAAACCTGTCCTTCGTGGAACTGGTGGGGCTCGCCGAGCTGGACCCGGCGGTGGCGTTCCGGGGGGCGGCGATCCGGGGTTCGGCGTTGAAGGGGCAGGACCTCGCGGGGTTCGATTTCACCGGGGCGAATTGGGAAGGGTGCGATCTGGGCGGGGCGGATTTGTCGCGGGCGAAGGGGGTCACGGCGGCGATGCTGGCCCAGGCGGCGACGGATGATTCGACCGTTCCGCCGCCGGGGCTTTTTGTCGCGGTCCGCCGTCCCCCCTGGGCCTCCGCCGCCGGGCGGGACGCGTTCGGTGTCTGGGCGGAGTTCACGTTGACGGGCCGGGACGGGGCGAAGGTGGCGCAGCTTATGCGGTGGTGTCGGCCGGGGCAGTTTTGGATGGGCTCGCCGAAGCGGGAGCCTGGGCGTCGCGGCAATGAAGGGCCGCGGCACAAGGTGATATTTCGAAACGGGTTCTGGATGGCCGATACGCCGTGTACCCAGGCGTTGTGGGAAGCGGCGATGGGGGACAATCCCAGCCGGTTCAAATCCCCCACGCGTCCCGTGGAGACTGTTTCGTTTCGGGATGTGGAGCGGTTTCTGACGGCGGTCAATACGGCCGCGCCGGGGCTGGACCTGGTTTTGCCGTCGGAGGCGCAATGGGAATATGCCTGCCGTGCCGGCACGAAAACCGCGACATATGCCGGGCCGATGGAGATTTTGGGGGTGAACAACTCGCCGGTTCTGGACAAGATCGCCTGGTATGGCGGCAACAGCGGTGTGGACTTCGAACTGGAGAATGGCGTGGCTTCCAGCGGTTGGGGGGAGAAACAATACGACCACAAGACGGCGGGCACGCATCCGGTGAAGGGGAAGGACCCGAATCCCTGGGGGTTGTTCGATACGCTTGGCAATGTCGAGGAATGGTGCGCGGACGCCTGGCACGACAGTTACGAGGGCGCACCGGCCGACGGGGCCGTGTGGCCGGGCGACGGTGCCGCGGACCGCGTGCTGCGCGGCGGGTCCTGGCTCGCCGGCGCGCGCAGCGTGCGCTCGGCGGGCCGCTTTGGCAACGCCCCGTCTGAACGCTCCGGCCACTTCGGTTTTCGCTGTGCCCGAGTTCTTGAGCAAGCGGCGAGTGAAAGCGGAGCCACGGGCCGGAGCAAGATGAGCCGGCCCGGGGCGGAGCGCTGGCGGGAGGCGCGAAAAAAAATCGGTACGTTCTTTGTGTCGAGAGGGACGATCCGGCGCGGCCGGGGCGTGGGGTTCGCCGGGTTTTCGGGTTCGGGCGGCGTGCTGGTTCGCCGTGTGGGGCGCTTTGGTCCGCACTGGCGGCGCGTGGCGTGTAGGCCGGTAAGGGTGGACGCGGGACGATGGGGTTTGGGCCGGGGAAAGAACGATTCGCGGTCGTGCCGCGCCCGGTGGCCCGGTCGAGCCGGGCCATGACGAAGAGGCGGAGGGGCGCGGAGGCGGGGCCTCCGCGCCGGTGGGATGATTTAGTCGCGGATCGGAACGATCAGCGCGTCGACCGCGGTGATGCGGTCGCCGGCGCAGATCAGGGGGTTGATGTCCAGTTCGGCCACCAGGTCGCGGCAGTCGGCCACGAAACGGGAGACTTTGCTGACGATATCGGCCAGTTTGTCCATGTTCACGGCGTCCATGCCGCGGAAGCCTTCCAGGAGTTTGACGCCTTTCAGGCTGTTGAGCATGCCCATGGCCTCGTGGGGCGTGACGGGGGCGGGGGAGAGGGCGCTGTCTTTCAGGACCTCGATCAATACGCCGCCCAGGCCGACGACGATCAGGGGGCCGAAGAGTGGATCGTTACGCGCGCCGATGACCAGTTCGACGCCTTGCGGGACCATGGGCTGGACGAGAACGCCGTTGATGCGCGCGGGCGGTTCGACTTTCGCGGCGTTGGCCATGACGGCGGTGTAGGCGGCTTTCACCTCGTCCGCGGTGCGGAGATTGAGGCGGATGACGCCGGCTTCGGTTTTGTGCGGAATGTCGGGCGATTCGACTTTCATCACGACCGGGAAACCAAGTGCCGCGGCGGCCGCGGCGGCGTCGTCCGCGGACTGGGTCAGGCGTTCGCCGACGACGGGGACGTCGTAAAGGGCGAGGACTTCTTTGGCCTCGCGTTCCGTCACCGTGGCGCCGGTGGCGGCGCGGATCAGTTGTTTGGCTTTATCGACAATGGCGGGCGCGGTGGGCGCGACTTTTTGTTCGCCGGCCTTGCGTTTGTCGTCGCGCCAATGCCAGGCGGCGAGGGCGGTGAAGCAGGCGTTCATGGAGCGGAACAGCGACACGCGCTCCGCCTGTTGGGCTTCGACGACGCCGGGTCCGTCCTGCCATTCGGTTTGCCAGACGACGCAGGCCATTTTGCCGTGCTGGATGGCGAGGTCGTTGTAGACCAGCGGCCGTTTCGCCGAGGGAACGGAGCCGTAGGTCATGGGCGAGACGAGGACGCCGTACTGGGGATCGTTCAGCAGCGCACCGGCGCAAATGCCAAGAGATTCGGGGTCGGACAGAACCTGCGCGGTGACGTCGCAGGGATTTCTCGACGAGCCGAATTCCGGAATGCGCGATTCGAGGATGACTCTTGTGTCGTCGCCGGGTTGCGGCATGGGCACGCCGTTTTGTTCGGCGCGGTCGGCGGCCATGATGGCGGCGCCGCCGGAGGCCGCGACGACCGCCGCGCCGCGGGCTTTCGGGGGCGGGGCCTTGGCGAAGAAGGCGGCGGTTTCCATCAGCGCCTCGTAATCGTCGACGACGACGGCGCCGTATTTGCGGAAGGCGGCGCGGTAGGTTTCGTGCGACCCGGCGAGCGATCCGGTGTGCGACATGGCGGCCTGCGCGCCTTGCTCGCCGGTGGCCATTTTGAAGATGGTGAGGGGTTTGTTGGCTTTCCAGGCGTTTTCGGCGGCGAGGAGGAGCCGGTCGGGAGTCGACATGCCTTCGAACACGCAGGCGATCGAGGCGCAGGTGGAATCTTCGACGAGGTAGTTGACGTAGTCGGCCATGTCCACATCGCAGGAGTTTCCGGATGTGAGGACGTGCGAAACGGAGACGCCGCGCACAACGGCCTGCGCGAGCGCCATGCCCAAAGCGCCGGACTGGGAGATGACTCCGACCGCGTGTTTGGTGGGTTTGGGGATGGGCGTGATGTCCATGAAGGTGATGCGCGAATCGAGCGAGGCGTTGACGACCCCGATGCAGTTCGGGCCGACGATTTTAATTCCCGATTCCCGCGCGATCGCGGCGAGGCGTTCCTGCTGCGCGATTCGTTCCTCGCGCCCGGTTTCGGTGTAGCCGGAGGCGAAGATAATGGCGCCGCCGATGCCCATTTTCACGCAGTCGAGGACGATCTCTTCCACGGCCTCGCGCGCCGCGGTGATGACGGCGCAATCCACGACTTCCGGAAGGTCCCGGACGTTGGCGTAACATTTCATGTCGCCAATGGTCTGATAGCGGGCGTTCACCGGATAGAATCGGCCGCCGTAATGGCGGAGGTTGTGCAGCACGCGTTCGCCGAACGAGCCCGCGCGGGTCGAGGCGCCGACGACGGCGATGCTCGCCGGGTCGAGAAGTCTGGTGAGTTCGGCTTTGTTATAGACCGTGGTGCGTCTGGTTTGCATCGATTCCGCCCGTTGACGTTTCCCTGACCGGGAGCATAGTCACCCCACGCCAAAACACCAAAATCGCGAGGGAACCATGTCGCCTCTGTTCGATCTGACCGGGAAGGTCGCCATTGTCACCGGTTCCACCAAGGGCATCGGTCTCGCCATCGTCAAGGCGATGGCGGAACACGGCGCCAGCGTCGTTGTGTCCAGCCGCAAAGCGGATGTTTGCGAAACGGTCGCTCAGGAAATTCGCGACAAGGGCGGTAAGGCGATCGTGATTCCGTGCAATGTCGGGCATAAGGCACAGTTGCAAAACCTGGTCGACCAGACGGTGGCGCAACTCGGGGGGATCGATATCGTCGTCGCCAACGCGGGGGTGAATCTTTATGTCGGGCCCTCGGCGGGCGCGTCGGACGAGGTTTACGAGCGTGTCATGGGCACCAATGTGCGGTCGAATTTCTGGCTGTCGAACATGGTGTGCCCGCATCTGGCGGCGCGCGGGGGCGGGTCGTTCACGATCATTTCGTCGATCGCGGGGACGCTGAGCAGCGGGACGCTGGGGCTTTACAGTATCTCCAAGGCCGCCGACATGGCGCTGGCGCGGAATATCGCGGTCGAGTGGGGGCATGCGAATATTCGCGCCAACGCGATCGCGCCGGGCCTGGTGCGCACGGATTTCGCCCGCGCGCTGTGGGAAGATCCGGTGCGTTACAAGAACACCGTGCGCACCGCGCCTTTGGGGCGGATCGGCGAGCCGAACGAAATCGCCGGGGCGGCGGTGTGGCTGGCCTCGCCGTCGGGCGCGTTTACCTCGGGGCAGACGATTCTGATCGATGGCGGGCGGACCGCGGGCACGCCGTTGCACCAGGATGACTGAAGCGCCGCTGTTCGATGGTCCTCTTTTCCCTCTGGCGGATTTCGCGATCCCGGAAGGCGTGGCGCATGTTTGCGCGGGCGGCGAAACCGCCTGCCTGCGCCGTCACGAGGCCGCCCTGCTGCGCTACCTCCGCGACAAAAGCAGCGGGCTAAAGGGGCGCGACGCGCAGGAAGCCCAGATCGAACGGGCGAGGGCGGGAATCGCGCGCCTTTGGAACACGGACCCCGGTTCGATCGGTTTCGTGAGCAATGTCGCGGAAGGCGTTTCGATCGTCGCCGAAAGTCTCGTATTTCAACCCGGCGACAATATCGTTGTCGATGCCAACGAATATCCGTCCGTCGCCGGACCATTTCTGAAACGCGTGGCTTTGCGCCAGGCGCGCGGCACCGGCGTGGACCGGTTCGACGGCCTGGTGGATGCGCGCACGCGGGTTATTGGCGTCAGTTATGTTTCGTATCTGACCGGCGAACGTTTCGACCTCGTGGCGCTCCGAAAACTTGCCGATCGCGTGGGCGCGCTGCTGATCGTCGATTTCACCCAGGCCTCGGGCTATTTGCCCATCGAGGCCGGGATCGCCGATTTCGCCTTTTCCGCTTGTTACAAGTGGATGCTCGGCATCACCGGCGTCGCCATCGCCTTTTGGAACCGTGCCCGTCAGCCCAACTGGGCGCCGGTCAGCGCCGGCTGGTACTCCTTCGAACCCGGCGCCCGAGGCTACGACACCATCCCGCCGCTGCGCGCGGACGCGCTGCGCTTCACCCGCGGCAACCCCGCGCACGCGCCGGTCTATGTCCTGGCGGAGGCGCTGGATTATCTCTCAACTTTCGATATGCGCGCGGTCCAGGCACATGTTCAGGGTCTGACGACAGATATGCTGGCGCGGCTTCAGGCACTGCGAATCCCGGTCCTCACGCCCGCCGATCCCGCCCGCCATGGCGCCAGCGTCTGCGTGCCCTCGCCACGCGCGGGGGACATTGTCCGCGCGCTGGGCGAACAAGGCGTGCTGGCATGGAACGGACAAGGCAGAGTACGCTTCAGCTTCCACGGCTATAATACCACCTGACACATCCCTTGACTCGTAGGGGGCTAGGAATCGCCCCTGTTCTTCGATTCGATGCCTCATGCCGCGATATCGCGGCATGGGAGGGGTGAATGGTTGCGGCGATCGAAATCACGCGGACAGATCACACGGCAGCG
>CANJJS010000081.1 GCA_947474705.1 Acetobacteraceae bacterium
CGCGCCGCGCGGACCGCCGCCTTCCGCCAGCCGTGCCAGAAGAACCGGAATGGCGGTCAACGCGTTGGATTTGCCCGCCACCGCCTCCTGACCGAGCACGAGGCGCGATGTGGTGGCGAAGGCGGAGACTATATGGAGCGGTGCCCCACCCGTCGCTCTGTCGTGGCTGCGCCGGGACGTCTTGCCGTCGATGGCGACGAAATCCGGGCGGTCTGGCCAGGTCTCGCGCGCCCAGCTGGCGAACGCGGCCTGGAACAAGGCCGGATCGATCCGGTTCATTAATATGATCAGCCAGCGTCCGCCGGGCACGCCGTTGGCGAAGGGCAGGTGACGGCGCGGGAATTCCAGATGCGCTTCGCCCCAGGCGGCGATGTCGTCGTAATCGTCGCAATCCGCGATCGTGCCGCAAACGACAAGGAACAAGACCTCGGCCAAAGGATGCATGATCCGGCGGACATCGCGCGGATCGTCGATCGTGGAGAGGTGCTCCAAAAGAATTGAGAGGCGGAACTTTTCAGACGGCCGGGCATGGGCCACGGACATGGCAGGGGACTCCGAATCCAGACATGCCACCTCGAATCAACCAAAGGTTGCGTTGTCCATCCTCGGTAACATGAGTTCGGAGCCCTGGCGTCACGTCCCAGCGATTGCCGGCGTCCTGGAAATGCGCCGATTTCACGCGTGCCCGGAACTGAATGTCCTTCCGCGGGTCGAACTTATCGGCGACATGGTTCAGATAGCGTAGCGTCTCCGGCTGTCCCGCGAAATGTTCCGACCGGTCCCATTCGTCCAGCAGTTCCTTCGAGAACGAGAACGCATAAGAATAGCTTTCCGAATCGAAGCGGGCTCCCGGATACCGGTTCCAGTACCAGGTGCCGCCGACGCCCGTGCCGGCCTCCAGCACCCGGACCTTCAGGCCGAGTTCCCGCAGTTTGAGCAACTGATACATGCCGGACATGCCGGCGCCGATGACGATGGCGTCGAACTGGGGCTGGGTGGTCATGCGCGGGGACTCCGATGACGATACTGTTGAGTTGAAAATAGTACCGGCCGGTAGAGCGGCCGAGTCGATCTCGATCAAAGGCAATGCCTCGCGGTCGTGCGGAAAATGGGGCGATCCGAATGGCGCCGCATCTTCCAGCCCGCCCGTGCATGGCCTATGCCTCGCCCGGTCAGGAAAGCAGGAAAGAGGGTGCACCCGCGTGACAGGACCACTCAGCGACGTCCGCATTGTCGAGGTTTCGGCCTACATCGCCGCGCCATTGGGCGGGATGACGCTGGCGCAGCTTGGCGCCGACGTGATCCGGATCGATCCGCTGGGCGGCAATATCGATATCGCCCGCTGGCCGCTCGCCCCGGACGGCAGCAGCCTCTATTGGGCCAGCCTGAACAAGGCCAAACGCTCCGTCTGTCTGGCGCTGAACAAGCCGGAGGGACAGGAACTGGCCCAGGCGTTGATCTGCGCGCCGGGCGACAACAACGGCACGCTGCTGACCAACCTGCCGGGGTCCGGCTGGATGGATTACGCGACGCTGGCGAAAAAGCGCGCCGATCTGATCATGCTGCGGCTGACCGGCAGTTCCGACGGCAGCCAGGCCATCGACTACACGGTGAACAGCGCGGCCGGCTTCCCCATCGCCAACGGCCGGACCGAGGAGCCGATCAACCACGTCCTGCCCGCCTGGGATGTCGCCGCCGGGCTCTATCTGGCGACCGGGTTTCTCGCCGCCGACCGCAACCGCCGCCGCACCGGCCAGGGGCAGGAGATCACCCTGGCCCTCTCCGACGTCGCCTTCGCCACCGTCTCCAACCTGGGCTACGTCGCCGACGTGCGGGTGAACGGATCGGTCCGCCCGCCCATGGGCAACGACCTGTATGGCGCCTTCGGCCGCGACTTCCTGCTGAAAGACGGGCGCCGGATCATGCTGTGCGCCATCTCCAACCGGCAGTTTCGCGCGATCGGCACCTGCACCGGCCTGACCGAAAAACTGGCGATGGTTGGCCCGCTGATGGACGTGGACATGGACACCGAAGGCGGCCGCTTCGCCGCCCGCGCCACCATTTGCGCGGTCCTGGAGCCCTGGTTCGCCGCCCGAACTCTGCCCGAGGTGCGCGCCGCCTTCGACGGCAAGGGCGTGCTCTGGGGACCCTACCAGGATTTCGGCCAGATGGTCGCCGAGGACCCGCGCGTCTCCCCCGCCAACCCGATGTTCGCCGAGGTCGAGCAACACGGTGTCGGCAAGCTATTGGCCAACACCGTCCCGCTCCGCTTCGACCTGGGCCAGCGCCCCCCCGCACCGGCGCCCCGTCTGGGCGAACATACCGAGGCGGTGCTGACCGAGTTGCTCGGCCTGTCCGCCGCCCAATATGGCAAACTACACGATGCCGGCGTGGTCGCCGGTCCCGACGCGCCAAGGAGAGCCTGAACATGGAGTCCAACGAAAAGCTGCTGGGCCTCTGCGCGTCCGGTCTGACGCTGGCCGAACAGTTCCTGGCGGCCTGCCGAAGCGCGGTCGCCGGCATGGTCGGCGACGCCGGCAAGCCCGATCCCGCGCTGCTGGAAGCGCATCAACTGGCCGCGCACGGGTTCGCCTGGCAGGCCACCTACGTCGAGGCCCTGCGCCAGGCGCTGCACTGGGCGCGCGGTCTGCATGACGCCGGCTCCTTGTCGGCGGTGGAAGGCGCCATCCTGCGCCTCGGTTTCGCGGAGTTCCTGGCGCAGCTTGGCGGTGGCATCCCGATCAGCCAGACCGAAATGGCTCGACCAGGGGATCAGGGCGTGCCGGCCTCTGTGACTTTGGGGTTCCTGTCCGCGCCCGTGCTGGCGGAACTGGCCGATCGCGCCGCGCTGGACGCGGCACGCGAGGCCATCGTTACCGGCGCGCTGGATGGCCAGTTCGGCACGGTCGGACTGGATGAGACGCATCAGGCGATCCGCGACCAGTTCCTGCGCTACGCCGCGGCCGAAATCGCGCCGCACGCCCAGACCTGGCACCAGAACGACGAATTGATTCCAATGCCGGTGGTGCGGCAACTCGGCGAGATGGGCGTGTTTGGCATGACGGTGCCGGAGGAATCGGGCGGCCTCGGCCTTGGCAAGGTCGCGATGTGCGTCGTGTCCGAGGCCCTAAGCGGCGGATACATCGGCGTTGGCTCGCTGGGCACGCGCGCGGAAATCGCGGCCGAACTGATCGGGTCGGCGGGCACGGCGGACCAGAAGCAGCGCTGGCTGGCGCCGATCGCCAATGGCTCGGTGCTGGCGACCGCGGTGTTCACCGAACCCAACACCGGATCGGACCTGGCGAACCTGCGGACACGCGCGATCCGGGATGGCGATGTTTATCGCGTGACCGGGGCGAAGACCTGGATCACCCACGCCGCGCGCTCCGACCTGATGACGTTGCTGGTCCGTACCAACCCGGACGTTCCCGGCCACCGCGGCCTGTCGATGCTGCTGGCGCCCAAGCCGCGTGGCACCGACGACAATCCCTTTCCGGCCCCCGGCATGACCGGCACCGAAATCCGCGTCCTGGGCTACCGCGGCATGAAGGAATACGAACTGGGCTTTGAGAATTTCGAGGTCCCGGCCGACTGCCTGCTTGGCGGCGTCGAGGGGCAGGGCTTCCGGCAGTTGATGGAGACCTTCGAAAGCGCGCGCATTCAGACCGGCGCGCGGGCACTGGGCGTGGCGCAGAACGCGTTCGAGCTTGGACTCAGCTACGCGCGGGACCGGCAACAATTCGGCAAGTCGATCGTGCGTTTCCCCCGCGTTGGCAACAAACTCGCCTGGATGGCCACCGAAACGATGTTCGCTCGGCAATTGACCTACCACGCGGCGCGGCGGAAGGACACGGGACAACGTTGCGATATCGAAGCGGGCATGGCGAAGCTGCTGGCGGCGCGGGTCGCGTTCTCCAACGCCGACTGCGCGTTGCAGATCCATGGCGGTAACGGCTACGCGGTGGAATTTCCCATCAGCCGCGTGCTTTGCGACGCCCGCATCCTGTCGATCTTCGAGGGCGCCGCGGAGATTCAGGCCCAGGTGATCGCCAGGGGTCTGTTGGGACGCACGAACTGACCGGGGGGTCCTGGTCTGGTCCTTGAGCCGTTGTCCCGGCACTCACCTGGCGGCTTGTCGATGATCGGTGCTCGCTGGAAATCCTCGGCGGGGGCCGTCTTGTTCGCGCGCGGCGCGCAGTAGGGACGGTCGCCACGCACAAGCATCCGGTGCTGGGTGCGATCGCAATCGAAGCTGGCTTTATGCGGTGAGGCGCATCAGGCGCTTGTCGGGAAGCACACCGATGTATTGACCGTAAATCCATCCGCCAGCGGCGTGACCGGCCCGGGTACGACGGGCGCGAAACGAAAGGAAATCGCGACACGGGAGAACCCGCTGGCGCCGCCGCAGGTCGCGGCCGTCGTCAGCGTCACCGTCGATGCCGCGATGGTCACGCCTCTGGCCTTGGCGCGGGCCACGACGTAGCTCGTCGTATTGGCCGCGTTATACGTTCCGCCAGACGCGCAGGATGGGGCGCGCAGCCCCATGCAGCGCGCGCCTTCCATCGCCGCCTCCTGCAGGACCTCGAACGTCCAGGCGAGGCGCCCGAATTCCAGGAAGCCCACGACGAGGGACACCATGGCCAGGGAGCAGAGCGCGAACTCGACCGTCGTCGTGGCCCGCCGGTCGCCGGACAGGTCTCGTGGGCACCGTGCGGCACCATGACGGCTCATTGGACCCGGACGATGGCGGCCTGCCGCAGCACGCGGCTGGAAAGGAACCCATAATGGCTGAACACGGCATCGAACGTTCTTGTCCCCACGATCGTCACGAATTTCCCCGCCAGCTCGCCGCCTGTGCATACGGTGCCGCATGCGGTAGCGGCACCCCAGGTCCATCTGGAGCCGGCCACGGCCGGGCACCAGCAATTGTTGGCATCCGCCGCGGTGCCGCCCGCCGTGGTGCCGCTGTTGTTGGCCGCGCTGGTGGGACCACCGTTCACGGTCGCGGACGCCGACGCCCAACCAACGGCGGTGCCATTGGCGACGATACCGGTCAACGACGCGGCGAGGCTCGCGCCGTTGGTGCCGTTAACCTGGCTGGCATTGATCATGGTGTATTGCACAGCGGCGGACACCGTGGCGGAAAGTTGCATTTCCTCCCGATACACCCGGCTGTAATCCACCAGCCCGGTCAACAACAGCAACAGCATGGGCGAAATCAGAGCCATTTCCAGCGCGGCGGTGCCCTCCCGCCGCCGGATCAGATGCCCGATGGTGTGCCGGATCGCGGGCGCTGTCATTGCACCAGCGCCACGGTTCCGCCGCCGGTGCCGCCGCCCCGCCCCGCGCAGGCCGTGGCCAGCGCGGCACCTCCAGCCAAGGTAATCGTCGTGCCCACGAGCGTCAGGCACTGTCCGGTGCCGGACCCGACATTGCCCGCGCCGCTGAGCGACACCGGACCGTTGGGCACGTAGAACACGCCCGACAGCGAGGTACCCGACGCTCCCTCGGCGAAACTCGCGCCACCAGTCCCACTGCTCGCGACAACCAGGTTCTGGAACGTGCCGGACGTCGGCGCCGTCAGCGTCACATTGCTGTATCCCGCCGCGACGCTGAAGGTGCCGGAAGTCACGATGCCCACGCCCGCGCCGCTGACCGTGCCGCCGCCCCCGGCGGTGCCGAGTCCGACATTGCCGGCGATCGTATAAATCCCTGCCCCCAATGTCGCGCTGCCCGCGAGCGAAAATGCCCCGTTCAGATCATGGGCCGGCGCCGCGCCCATCGCGAAGGTGCTGCCTCCGGCCGTGGATATCCCGCCAACGGCCTGAAACGTTCCGCTCGCCATCCCGCCAAGCGTCGTGACGCTGCCCCCCGCCGTTTCAATCGCGGACCCCGAACTGCCCGCCCCGATGTTAAAACTGTTCGACGTGCTCCCCGCGCCAAGGCTGAGGGTCGCGCCTCCGGTATTGTAAATCCCGCCCGCGAGCGTGAACGCGCCCGCGCCGAACGTCATCGACGCGCCCAGATTGCAGATACTGTAAAAGACCTTCGAACATTTCACGGTGCCGGGGCCGACCCGGAACGTGCCCGCGCCGAACGCCGTCGCCGAACCGCCCCCGGAAATAATACCGCCCGCGACATTGTACGTGCCCGGGCCGAAATTGGCCGCGGCACCGCTGTTATTGATCGCGCCGCTGAAATTATAGGTATTCGACGCCGATCCCGAGACCGCGAAATTCAACGTGATACCGCCCGCCAGAGAAATGCCGCCGAACGCGTAAGTGCCACCGGACGGACACGTCACCGTCCAGACGGGCGACGCGAAAGACCCGGCGCATCCGATTGTCGTGAGCTGCGATTGCGTGGGACTGACGCTGTAACCAAACGTCAGCGTTGTGCCCGAAGCAACCACCGGACCCGCCGGGCCGGTCAAACTCGCCACCGCCGTCAGATGGGAGAAGGCCGCGGCGATCCCGGAATCGGCGGCGAAAGGATCCGCCGTCGCTGTTTTCACAATGCTCACCGACGCCGTGCCGGCCGGCGGCTGAATGCCCCCGCACGGCTGAGAGGGCGCGGCCACGGCGTTATAGTTCAGGGTCTTCGTGACAATCGTCGTTCCGCAGGGCACGGCGACCGTGGCGTTGGACGCGACGGTGCAACTCGACGCTGTCAACACCGTCCCACCGCTGAGAACAATCCCCGTGCTCCCCGCCTTCAGCGCGTAAACACACCCCGCGGCGGCGGGTTTTACCTCCGCATACGCGGTCGCGCTGACGGCGAGGCCGGGGTCGTTGACGAAGATTCTGGCCATATGCAGCGGCGCCTGGGTTGTCACCGTCACCTTGACCGCGCTGTTGCCGTTGCCACTGGGCGATGCCGTCAGACTCGCGGTGGCGGCGCTGGCGGACAGACCATTCAGCACCGCCAGACTGCTGGCCGCGGCGGTCATCGTGCCCGTCGAGCCCGTGGCGTTATACCCCAAAGCGCCGGCATAGGCCGCGCTGTCCGCGATCCGCTGATTGACGGCCTTCGCCTGATAGGCGGCGCCAAGGTCGACGCCGACGGCGGCCATCGCGGTCAGCATTGAAATCGCCGCCGCGCCAAGCAACGCGACACTGGCGCGTTTGCCGCCGAGCGCGCCCGATGGTCTCCGCTTCATGACTCGGCGCCCCTTCACGGCTTCATGGGCGCGAGCGCCCGATACCCCGCGACCGCCGCCGCCGCGTCGGGCGCCGAAAGATCGGTGCGCAACAGCTTCTCCGCCTCCTGGGTGTTCCCCGACAGCACCAACGCCAACGCCAGATCCTGCCGCACCCTTGGCGTCGCGCCGGGTTGAGACGCCGCGCCGCGCAACATGGCGACCGACTCCCCCGCCTTGCCGCTCAGCGACAGCGACAAGCCCAGATTAACCCGCGCCGCCCGGTGATCCCGCGACAAACGCAACAGTTTCCCATAAACCTCCTGGGCCTCCGCATGTCTGCCCAACATGTCCAGCGCCACACCGAGATTGTTCATCGCCGCCTGGTCCTCCGGCGCCACGCTCAGCAATTTCGAAAATGCCTGTTCCGCCGCCACCGCGTCGCCGCGCGACAGCGCGAACCGCCCCATCCCCAGCAGCGCCGCCGGCGACCTGGAATCCACCGCCAACACCTGCCGCCAGGCCGCCATCGCGCCCTCCGGATCGTTCATGCGCGCCAGCGCCTCGGCCCGCCGCGCCAGGGCGCCGGCATCGCGCGGATTGGCTTTCAGGATCGCCTCGGTCACACTCAACGCGGTCTCCGGCATCCCCCCCGCGAGCGCGGCGTCCGCGACGGAAAGACCCGGCGTCCCGGCGGCGCGCCGCTCCGGCCCGTCGCCAGAACACCCCGCCAGCGTCAGCAGAGCCAATATCGAAGCTTTCGCGATCCGCTTCCGGTTTGTCATGCTCGGGTGCTCCTTCGGATTGGCATGCGATTGTCAATGTCCCATCGTCCGGTAGACATCGACGAACGCCGGACCGGTCACGACGAGAAACACACAGGGCAGAATGAAAACGATCATCGGCAGCGTCAGCAGAACCGGCAGCCGGCCCGCCTTGGCCTCGTACTTCGCCAGCATCTCCTGACGCTGCTCGGCCGACAGCGCCCGCAGCGCCCGCGCGAGCGGGGTGCCATATTGCATGGACTGGATCAGCACCCCGGCCAGCCGCCGCGTGCTGTCCAGGCCGGTGCGATCCCCGAAATTCGTCAGAGCCTCTCGGATATCCGCGTTTACCTGCATTTCGTGCGCGGTGCGGATCAATTCCTCGGACACCGCGGGATGGGCCTGCTCGATCTCACGGCCGACGCGCTCGATGCTGGCCTCCATGCTGAGCCCCGCCTGGCCGCAGATCACCATCATGTCCAACGCGTCGGGCATGCCGGTTTCCAAGGCGTGCAAATAACGCTTCCGCCGCGACCGCACGAACTGATCCGGAAGCAACAACCCAACACCGCCGGCGGCGGCGAGCACAGCGGTCGCGTTGAGCAATTCGACGCCCAGTACCGCGGTCACCAGCAACACCGCGCCCGGCAGCCCCGCGGTCAGCAGCAGTTTCGCGCCGACAAACAAACCCAGACCGCGCGCGCCCCGGAAACCGGAGACCCGCAGAGTCTGGCGCAACTCCTCCAATGTCCGGCTGGAGACGATACCGCTGCGCGCCACCGCCTCGCCCAGCGCGGCGACGCTTTCGACCGGGCCTGGCAGTCCGGCGTCCGCGCGCGCCTCCGCTTCCTCGGGCCGAATCGCGTGGCGGATCGCGCGAAGCCGCGCCGACAGGCGCGCTGCCTGGACCGCTTCCCGCCACAGCCACCACGCGAGGCACACCGCGAGGGCGCAGGCCCCGGCCGCGAGCATCACGTACTGAGCGATCACGACAACGCCTGCCGGATCATGCCGCGCATGACCAGCAACCCGCCGCCCAACAGCATGCAGGCCGCCAACAGCACCTTTTGGCATTCCGGTTCGACGAACAACCGGCCGACGTAATCCGGGTTCAACACCGCGAGCGCGCCGCCCGCGACGAACGGCAAGGACGCGAGGATGATAATCGACGTCTTCGCCTCCGCCGCCAGCGCATGGCCGCGCGCCTTCAGCGCCAAACGCCGGCGCATGGTCTCGGCCAGCCCGTCCAGCGCTTCCGTCAAACCGCCACCGGTCTGACTTTGCAGCGCGAGCGTCGTCGCGAAAAACCGGTATTCCGGGATTTCGTTCCGCCGCGCCATGTCCCGCAAGGCATCCTCCAGCGTCCCGCCGACGGAGAGCCGGTCGTGCAGCAACGCGAATTCGGCCCGGGTCGGCGCGCTTGCTTCCCGCGCGACGGTACGGATGCCCTCGCCAAGCGGAATGCCAACCCGCAGCGCGCGCACGATCATGGCGAGGGCGTCGGGAAATTGCGCGAACAAAGCATCCCGCCGCCGCTGCTCGCTCCACCCGAAGACGGAGCGGCTGAGCATCGCCCACAACACCGGAGTCGCCATAAGGGCCGCCGCGCCAAGGAAGATTTCCGCCATGCCCGCCACGAGCCGGGCCGCGGCGAGGGTCAAACCCAGGACCGCCCACCATTTCATTGGATAATATTCGGATTGCGCGGGATGGTATCCGAAGACACGGGCCCCGGCGGCGATCGCCCGTTCCATCGCGCCGGAGCGTCCGGCCGGTCCTCGGCTGCCCATAGCCGCCGTGCCGGTGCGCATATATGGCGCGCTGTAGGAAACCAGCCGTTCCCTTAGCAACCGGTGGTTTTTTTGTTCAGCCAGGATCGCGCCAACGCCAAGCGCCATCGCGGCCAATACGCAGACGGCGCCGATCGCCAGTTGCAGCGACAGCGGGCTCATGCGTCCGCGTCTTCGAGCGCGGCGGCCCAGGCGCGCTCCAGGCCGAAATAGGCGATGCGGTGGTGGAAGCTGGGGCGGGAGCGATTGACGCGGTAATGACCCGTCAGACCGCCATTCATGGTCTCGCCATTCATCTGAAAGGCGAAGATATCGTTCAGAATGACGGTATCGCCTTCGAGGCCGCAAACATCCGTCACCTGGATCACCCGGCGTTTGCCGTCGCGGTGGCGGGCGATCTGGACGATCAGGTCGATGGCGCCGGTCAATTGCTCCCGGATGGATCGCGCGGGCAGGCCCATGTTGCCCATCTGCACCATGTTTTCGATGCGCGTGACGGCGTCGCGTGTCGTGTTGGCGTGGATGGTGGACATGCTGCCATCGTGTCCCGTGTTCATGGCCTGCAGCATGTCGAAGGCCTCGGGCCCCCGGACCTCGCCGACGATGATCCGGTCCGGACGCATGCGGAGCGCGTTGTGGATCAGATCGCGCTGGTTGATCTCGCCGTGGCCTTCCAGGCCGCGCGGCCTTGTTTCCAGGCGGACGACATGGGGTTGTTGCAGTTGCAACTCCGCCGCGTCCTCGATGGTGACGACGCGCTCGCCATGGTCGATCATGCGCGACATCGCGTTCATCAGGGTCGTCTTGCCGGAACCCGTGCCGCCGGAGATGACGATGTTCAGGCGGCAATGTCCCGCGATCTCCAGCACCCGCGCGACCGGAGCGGTCAGCGACCCAAAGCCGATCAGGCGGGCGAAATCGATCTGGCGTCGGGAGAATTTCCGGATCGACAAATAAGGCCCGTCCAGGGCGAGCGGCGGAAACACGATATTGACGCGCGATCCGTCCTTCAGGCGGGCATCGACCATCGGGCTCGACTCGTCGATCCGCCGCCCGATCGACGACGCGATGCGCTGGGAGATGTTGGCGACATGCGTCGCGTCCCGGAATCGTGTGTCGGAGAGCACCACCTTGCCGCCGCGTTCGACGAACACCCGGTCGGGGCCGTTCACCATGATGTCGGTGATGCCGTCGTCTTCCAGCAGCGGTTCCAGCGGGCCCAGTCCGCACATGTCGTTGACGAGTTCGCCGGCGAGGAGGCGCTGCTCCCGCGCGTTCAACTGAAACCGCTGCTCCGTCGCGATTTCCGACAGCACCCGCTCCACCTCTTGGGCCAACTGACCCGGCGAGAGGCCGGCGATGGCCGAAGGATCGAGCCGGCCCAGACAGGTTGTACGGAGCCTCGCCGTGGGAGTTCCCGCCGGCGCGTTCCGGTCTGGCACCACGAGCACGGGCACGGGCGCCTCCGGGGCCCGTGGCGGCGCGGCCGGTTCCTCCCGTGTTATTCGGCGGCCGAACGTGGGGAGGACGAGGGTCATGGCCGAAGCCCCAGGAACCGGCGTAACTTCTGGGCGCGCGTGGTGGCGGCGGCGCCACCCTTGGCGGCGCTGTCCAGCATCCGGACGAAAGCGACTTCGCGCGACAATTGCAGCATGCCGGTGCGGAACCCGCCGCGCGCCGCCATCGCGGGGACACCGAGACTCGCGGCCGGACCAACGTCCTTCGGCAGATCGGAGATGACGATATCGGGGCGCATCTTCAGCCCTTCCGCCAATTGCGCCTTGGTCAGCCCCCCTTTCATCCCGTCCTTGTTCAACACCAGAACGCCGCGCCTTGGTTGCATCGGCCCGTTGGGCAGCGCGAGCAGCCGCAAAGCGTCGCGCACGGATGCGAGTGTCGGATCCATCACCAGCACCCGTTGATGCGCCATCGCCAGCAGATCGCGATGAAATGGCAGCGACGAATCGGGAACATCGACGACCACGAAGTTGTAGCGCCGCCGCAAGGCCTCCAGCAGCCGCGCCGCCGCGTCGGGGGCATAGGCGACGGTCTCCGTCAGCTTTTCCTCGCCCGCGAGGACATGCAGGCGTTTGTCCACGGGTTGCGCCGCGCGTTCCACGAACAGCGCGTCGATACGGTCCGGCGCTTCGAGCGCGGTGCGCAACCCGGGTCCGGTCTTGGCGCCCAGAAGCATGGCCGCGGTGCCGCGGTGCAGGTTCGCGTCCAGTAGGACGGTATGGCGAAAGGCCTCGACACCGAAATGCCAGGCGAGATTGGCGGCCACGGTGCTGGCGCCGGCGCCGCCTCTGGTCCCGGTGACCGTGACCACGCGCCCGCCTTGCACGCCCTCGAACACCAGATTGCCAGTCCCGATCGGCGGGCTGAAATAGCGCGCCACCATATCGCGCATCAGCGGCTGGTACAGATATTCCAGAACCCCGAGGCCACGGGTCACCTGACGATAGAAGTTCAGATCGTCGCGATCGCCGACGACGAGTACGCGCACGTCGGGTTCGACCACGTCGGACAATTCGCCCAGAGCGGTCAACGGCTCGGGTTCGCCGCTGACATCGACGATCAGGACGCGCGGGGTCGGCATTTTGCGCAGGGCGGCGATCGCCGCGCGGATACTGGCCCGCCGGACCTCGAACCCGTTGGGGAGCACTTCCAGCAGCCCGTCGCGCAGGACGGTCTCGGTCGCCTGGTCGCGCACGAAGGCCACGACGCGCGCGGCGTCCACGCCGGACGGCGCGCCGATGCCGGTCGAGGCCGTTTCGGCGCGCGGCAGGTCCGCGCCGGTGCCGTCCGGGGGCGTCATTCGCCGGTTCCCGCGCGTGAGGCGGGTGGCTGTTGCGCCGGGGCGGCTCCGGCGACCGGCACGACGCGCGCGAGTCCGCTGTCGAGCAGGGGCCGTACGCGGTCGTGGCGCAACCTCGACAGGGCGGCCGCGGCCAGCGCGCCGTCCACCGGGCGGGCGCGTGCCCCCATGGCACGCAGGTTCGCCGAATTGACATCGACGGGGTGCCAGGCCCCTTCCCTTCGGTAGGGGTCGATCCCATCGCAGGCCGCCACCGCCAGCAACGCGGCGAGGCCCGCCATGTTCCGCAACGGCCTCATTGCGTCACGAAGCCCGCGTCGCCGGGAACGCGCGCCGGTGGGGTGGAAGTGCGCCCGCTTTGGCGCAGCAGCAGCAACCGCTCGACGTCGGTGGGCGGTTTCCAGCCATCGGTCGGCAGTTTCACCCCCGCGCCGGTGGGTGCCGGCGCGACCAGGGTGGGCGTGATCACGATCACCAGTTCGGTTTCGTTGCGCTGGAACGCGTCGGAGCGGAACAAGGCGCCAAGGATCGGCACTTCGCCGATACCGGGCAGCGCGTTGGCGCCCATGGTGGCGTTGTCCTGGAGCAGTCCGGCGATCGCGAAGCTTTGCCCGGACCCCAGTTCGACGGTGGTCTCCGCGCGCCGGACTGAAAGCGCGGGGATCTGGATGGAGTTGTTGCCCGCGCCGATCCGCACCGCGCCCTGCGCGGTCAGCATGCTGACTTCCGGGCGCACGCGCATATTGATGCGGTCGCCGGACAGAACCGTGGGAACGAAGGACAGGCTGACACCGTACTGCTTGAATTCGATCGTGACCTGGTTGTTCTGTTGGGCCACCGGGATCGGGAATTCGCCGCCCACGAGAAAGCTCGCGCTCTCGCCACTCATGGCCGTCAGGTTGGGTTCCGCGAGCATGCGGGCCAAATTGTCCTGTGCCAGCGCGTCGATGACGCCGTTGATGTTGCCGCCCAGATTGAGCGGGTTGCCGGTGGGGGAAATGCCGGCGAGCGCGTTGTTGTTGATGTTCAGGCCAAGGGCTGGAAACGCCGCGAATTTGCCGATGGTTCCGATATTGCCCAGGGCGGACCAGTTGATGCCGAGGTTGCGCACGACGTTGCGGTTCATTTCCGCGATGCGGACGCGCAGGTTCACCTGCTGTCCGCCTGTCACGGAAAGGCGGCTTTCGACGGACTGCCCGGTGCCCGCGTATTCCCGGGCGGTGCGCAGGACCTGTTCCACCGCCGCCGCCGAGGTCACGGTGCCAGTGACCGTCAGCCCGTTGGGCCGCGCCGCGACCTTGATGTTCAGACCGGGAAACTGTCCCGCGATGGCGCTTTGGGCGCGGGAGGCGGCGTAGCTCGAGGGCATGACGTTGACATCGAACTGCCCGACCGCCTCGCCCGCGTCGCCAATCGCGACGATCGTTGTGCGGCCGGGCGCGACCCCGAGCACGAACAGCGTGGCGGGCGAGGCCGGGCGCACTTCGGCGACTCTGGGGTCGGCGGCGAAGACGCTCGCGGCCGGTCCCATCAGTGTCACGATCCGGCCAGTGCCCGCTTCCAGGCTCAGGGTTTTCACGCGCGCCTGCGCGGCGGGCGCGGTTTGGCCGCCACGGACGGGCTGGGCGTGAAGCGGGTTCGCGAGACCCCAGATTGTCATGACGATGGCGGTGCCGAGCCGGGTCCATTGGGTCATTGGAAGCGAACCTCTTTGGGGTCGGTCGTGCCCTGGTAAACCCGGATCATGCGTCCGCTGTTTCGACGGCCGTTCAACGCGGGGGAGATGTCGCCGCTCCAGGTCGTCGCCGGCCGGTCCTCGGTGGCGTCCGCCATCTGACCCGCCGCGCGCACGACCAGCGACAGGTGGCCAAGGCGGGCGGCCAGCGCCAGGCGTTCGGCCTGCCCCTCGGTCACCTCCAGCGTCACGGTATGCGCGGTGCCGCGTTCGGTGGCCGCGCCGGTGGCGCCTTGCATCAACTGCTGATCGATCGCGATGACCCGGACGTCGCCCAGAAGCGTCTCGGCGGAGGCGCGGCGAGATACGGGCAGGGACGGGTCGTCGGCCACCTGCGTCAGGATCGCGTCGACCCGGTCGCCGGGCCAGATCAAACCCGCGGTACCGCTGACGGCATCGACCCCGATCGTGGTCGCCCGCATGCCGGGCCGCAGCACGGCGGCGAGAAAACCGCGATCGCCCGGACGCACCAGATCGGTTGGAAGCAACATATCTTTCGGTTGAAGGGCGCGGCGGATCATCGATCCCGTCAGCTCGGCGCGCGCCGCCGCCGTGTCCGGACTGGCATTCGCGGGACTATCCGCGGCCGGCAGTTCCAGTGTTTCGATGTCTTCGTGTTTCAGCAGGGCGCCGGCGCGCAGCGCGCGCGCCGCCGCCAGAACGCGGATCTTCGCGACAGGCACCGGTATCGCGGCCGTCTCCTGGGCCGGCTTCGGCGGCAGCCGCATGCCGATCCAGGCGACCAGGCCAATGCCGCCCAGACCCAGTACCACCGCCGCCGTGAGTGCCGTACGAAGGGACATCGTGTTTTATCCGGAATGAAAGGGGGAACCCATCGCGGTCAGAGCGCCCATGGCGATCGCGCAGCCATAGGGGAGAGAAGCGGCGCGGCGGATGCGGCGGCGTTCGATCCGCCAGATGCGCAGGGCCAAACCGCGGGGTCGCTGACAAATCGCGGCCGGCGGTATACGGGAAAGTAACAGATAGACGAATGCCAGCACGCCGCCCGAAAGCGCGGTGTTCAAAAGCAGCGCCGGGACCGATTCCGGCGACACCAGCAAAGACGACGCGGCGAGCAATTTCACATCGCCTCCGCCCATCCAACCGTTGCGCCAGAGAACCCATGCGCCGGAAAACACCGAAAACGCAATGCACATGGCGGCTCCCGATTGTCCCCGCGCCAGGCTGAGCCAAAGTCCCGCCGCCATGACCGTTACCGGCACGGCGTTGGGAATGACGCGAAAGGCGATATCGTGGGCCGCGGCGAACAAAAGCACCGCCACCGCGGCCATCGCGACAATCGACTGCGACAGGATTGGACTGTTCATGCGGTCATGGCCTTCGCTGGCCGTTGTTTTTCCGGAATGCGTCCGATCCGGGCGCTGTCAGGGCAGAGCGGCGGCGATGGTCGTGAAAGTGGACGTTAGTTTCGTGCCCAGAGATGTCACGGAGGTCACGATAACGACCGCGACAAGGCCGGCGATCAGGCCATATTCGAGCGCCGTTACCCCGCGGGTGTCGGTTTTCATCGCATTCAGAGTATTCAAGAAGCCACGCATCGTTCGATCTCCCATGGAACCGCGGCGCGCCACGAAGACGCGGGCGCCCGATATTGCATAAGGTGTTGCCGAAACATTTTGCCGGCGCCGGACGGATGCCTCGAGACGAGACATCGCGTGGAAACTCCGGAGATTCCGTTATCTTCCCGATTTGGGATCTCCGCGTCCCTGGGGAGAACATAGGGGGTATCTGTTAATAAAGGGTTAACGACGACAACAATTCCGCGGCGATGTCATTCATATGTACGGACCGATTGCGAAAGTCAGATTTGGCGCTTTAAGGCCATTGATTCCATTGATAAATATTCAGTCGCGACGGGCTTTCGCAATTGCCTTTATGTACCCTGGATCGGGGTATGCGTCGCGGGCTTGCAAACAAACAGGAAATGGCCCCCGGCGGCGAGGACGGCTTCGCACATCGGTTGGTGAAAACAGATCGCCGCCGAGATAGATCGGGTTGAGAAAGGCGTATTTGACGCCATGCGCGGCCAGCAACCTGTGAGCGGCACAGTCCTGGGGTACGACGAATTCGGCTTGATCCAAAACCGGAAGGGTGGCTGTCATCCCTTCGACATCCAACCGTCACAAATATTTCGCGGCCTGCCTGTTAACGGTTCTCCATCGGAAAAGGGGAACGCGAATGGCCGGACGGCGCAATGTGCTCTTGGTGGTAGTCGATCAATGGCGCGCCGATTTCATCCCCGCCCTGGGCGCCGGATTTCTGAAAACACCCAATCTCGACCGGTTATGCGCGGAAGGCGTGACCTTCGCCAATCACGTCACGACCGCCGTGCCCTGCGGCCCCGCGCGGGCGAGCCTTCTGACCGGACTGTACCAGATGAATCACCGGGCGGTGCAAAATACCGTTCCGCTCGACGCCCGCCATATGAATCTCGGCAAGGCGCTTCGTCACATTGGATACGACCCGGCACTGATAGGCTACACGACATCCACGCCCGACCCGCGCACCACCGGGCCGCGCGACCCCCGGTTCACGTATCTCGGCGACCTGATGGACGGGTTTCGCGGGGTCGGCGCCTTCGAGCCCACGATGGACGGCTATTTCGGCTGGCTCGCCCACCAGGGCTACGAACTGCCCGCCCAACGGGAAGATATCTGGCTGCCGGAGGGCATGGACGCGGTTCCCGGCGTCACCAATCGCCCGTCGCGCATTCCCGCGGAACTCTCCGACACCGCCTATTTCACCGATCGCGCGTTGACCTACCTGAAGGGCGTCGGCGAAAAACCCTGGTTTCTGCATCTCGGCTATTACCGCCCGCACCCGCCCTTCATCGCCCCCGCGCCCTATCACACGATGTACCGGCCCGAGGACATGCCCGCTCCCGTGCGCGCCGCGACCTGGCAGGACGAGGCCAAGCAACACCCTTTGCTGGATTTCTACCTCCGCGGCGTCAGCCAGGGCAGCTTCTTCCACGGTGCCGGCGGCGCGGCGAGCGCGCTCGACGAAGCCGCGATCCGACAGATGCGCGCCACGTACTGCGGCCTGATGTCCGAAATCGACGACAATCTGGGCCGCGTCTTCGCGTATCTCGACGCCACGAACCAATGGAAAGACACACTCATCGTCTTCACCTCCGATCACGGCGAGCAACTGGGCGATCATTTCCTCCTCGGTAAAATCGGCTATCACGACGAAAGTTTCCGCATTCCGCTGGTTGTGAAAAACCCCGATACTCAGCAACGGGCGGGCGCGATCGAACGGGCATTCACCGAGAGCGTCGATGTCTTTCCGACCATTCTCGACTGGTTGGGCGGCGACATCCCGCGCGCGATCGACGGGCAATCGTTACTGCCGGTCGCCGCCGGCGAAAAGCCGCCGCATTGGCGAGACCTGTTACATTACGAATACGATTTCCGCGACATTTTCTATTCCCGTCCCGAAACCGCGCTCGGTCTCGGCATGGACGACTGCTCGCTCTGCGTTGTCCAGGACGAGCATTACAAATACGTTCATTTCGCCGCCCTGCCACCGCTGTTCTTCGATCTGCGCGACGATCCCGGCCAGTTCCAGAACCTCGCCGAAGTTCCGGCCTGCGCCGGCCTGGTGAAACAATACGCGCAAAAAGCCTTGTCCTGGCGCCTGAAGCACGCCGAACGCACACTGACCGGTTTCCGCGCCGCCCCTGGCGGCCTCGAAGACCGCCGCGCCCCCAAAGGAGACCTCGCATGACCATCCTCACCCGCCGCGGCGCGCTCGCCGCCGGCACCGCCTTCGGCCTCGCGCGGCCCGCGATCGTCCGCGCCGAGGACCGGCCCGCCGTGACCGTCGCCGTGCAGAAAATCGCCAACAGCAACACGCTGGAACCTCTCCGCGAGCAGTCAAATGTCGGCGAGCGCGTGTTCCTCACCTCGCTGTGGGAAGGCCTGATCGGCCGCAACTACCAGGGCAGGCTCGAAAACCAGCCGATGTTGGCGACATCCTGGCGGCGCATCGACGAGCGCGTGGTGGAATTCAAATTGCGCGAGGGCGTGAAATTCCATAACGGCGATGTCATGACGGCGGAGGACGTCGCTTTCTCCTTCGGTCCGGAACGTATGTTCGGGCCGGAAGGTTTGCAGCCGGGCGCGCAGGGCAAAACCCTGTTCACCGCCGAAACCAATCCGGGACGCGCGGGGAAAGAACTTCCGCCGGAGGTGCCCGCGGTCGCGCGGCGCATGCTGCCCGGTCTGGAAAAAGTCGAAATCGTCGACAAATACACGGTCCGCTTCGTCAACCGCACGCCCGATCTGGTGCTGGAGGGACGCCTGTCGCGTCTGGGCACCGAAATCGTCTCCCGCCGCGCCTTCGAAGCCGCCCCGACCTGGCTCGATTGGGCGCGCAAGCCCGTGACCGCCAGCCCTTACAAAATCCGAGACTATCGGGCGGATTCCATGCTGATCCTGGAACCGCACGAAGATTACTGGGGCGGCCGGCCGCCGCTGCGCGAACTGCGCTTCGTGGAAGTGCCGGAAGTTTCCAGCCGCATCAACGGCCTTCTCTCGGGACAATATACGTTCGCGACGGATCTGCCGCCCGACCAGATCGCCGGCATCGAAAAGAACGCCGCCTTCGAAGTGCGCGGCAGCACCATCCTCAATCACCGCCTGACCGTGTTCGACAAGACCCATCCGCAACTGGCCAACCCGCTGGTCCGCCGGGCCTTCACCCACGCGATCGACCGGACGGCGATCGTGGAAGCGCTGTGGGGCGGGCGCACCGTCGTGCCAAAGGGTCTGCAATGGGATTTCTACGGCGCGATGCAGCACACCGACTGGACGGTGCCGAAATACGATCCCGCCGAGGCGCGCCGCCTGCTGAAGGAAGCCGGTTACAAGGGCGATCCGATCCCGTACCGCCTGCTCAACAATTACTACACCAACCAGGTCGCCACCGCACAGGTCCTCGTCGAAATGTGGAAAGCCGTGGGCCTGAACGTCCAGATCGAGATGAAGGAAAACTGGCAACAGATCCTCGACAAATCCCCCACCCGCGCCGTCCGCGACTGGTCCAACAGCGCCGCGTTCAACGATCCCGTGTCCTCGCTGGTCAACCAGCACGGCCCGAACGGCCAGCAACAGCAGGTCGGCGAGTGGACCAACGCCGAAATGAACACGCTGTCCGTCGAGCTGGAAAACAGCACCGATCCCACACGGCGCCGCGCCGTCTTCCGCCGCCTGTTGGAAATCTGCGAGCGCGAAGACCCCGCTTATACCGTGCTGCACCAGAACGCGACCTTCACCGCCAAACGTCGCGACACCAAATGGAAGGACTCGCCGGCCTTCGCCATGGACTTCCGGGCCCATAACTGGGGCGTGTGATCCGGTCATGGAACCCCTTGTCGAGCTGTCGAACCTCTCCGTCGCCTTCGACGGGGTCGCCGCCCTCCGCGGCATCGATCTCTTCGTCGGCCGCGGCGAGGCCCTTGGCCTGGTTGGCGAGTCCGGTTGCGGCAAAAGCATCACCTGGCTCGCCGCGTTGGGCTTGCTGCCCGCGAAAGCGGCGGTGACCGGGACCGTACGGCTCGACGGACAGGAACTTCCGCGAAACAGGGCCGCCCAGGAACGGGTGCGTGGCGGACGGATCGCGATGATTTTTCAGGATCCGGCCAGCGCGCTCAATCCGGTGCTGCGCCTGGGACGCCAGGTCGGCGAGGTTCTCACGCTCCACCGCGGCCTCACCGGCGCGGCGGCGCGGGCCGAGGCCAAACGCCTGTTCGACATGGTCGGATTGCCCGACGCCGCCCGCCGGCTCGATGCTTTTCCGCACGAACTCTCCGGCGGGCAGAACCAGCGGGTCATGATCGCCATGGCCCTGGCCGGACAGCCGGACCTGTTGATCGCCGACGAACCGACGACGGCGCTGGACGTGACGATCCAGGCGCAAATCCTCGATCTGCTCCAGTCGTTGCGCCGGGAGACCGGCATGGCGCTGGTCCTGATCTCCCACGATCTGGGCGTCATCGCCGAGACCTGCGACCGGATCGCGGTGATGTACGCGGGCCGCATCGTCGAGGAAGCGGACGCCGACATTTTCTTCGCCAACCCGCGCCATCCCTACGCCCAGGGACTGATGGCCGCGCTGCCGCCTTTGACCGGCCCCCGCCGCCCTTTGACCGCCATCCCCGGCGGTGTCCCCGAGCCCTGGGCCATGCCCCCCGGCTGTGCCTTCGCGCCCCGCTGCCCCCACCGCGCCGCCCTCTGCGAGACCCGTGTCCCGGACCTGACGCCCGTTGGCGAGGGTCACGCCGCCGCCTGCGTTCAGGTGAACGCGCCGGTCTTCGCATGAGCCTTCTCACCGCCACCAATATCGGCCGCCGCTACACCATGCGCCGCGGCATGATGTCGCGTCCCGTCGCGGTCCACGCCGTCGATGGTGTTTCTCTCACGCTGGAACGCGGCCAAACCCTGGGCCTTGTCGGCGAATCCGGCTGCGGCAAATCGACGACCGGACGTTTGGTGCTCGGTCTGGAAGCGCCCGACGCGGGCGAGGTCCTGTTCGACGGCGCGCCCATGCCGCCACCGGGCACCACGGCCTGGCGCAAACTGCGCGCGCGCATGCAGATGGTGTTCCAGGACCCCCTTGGCGCGCTCGACCGCCGCCTGCCGATCGCGGCGCAGGTGCGCGAGCCCCTGGATATTCACAATTCGCTGTCCCCAGACGAACGGCCCGCGCGCGTCGAGGAATTGCTTGGCGCCGTCGGACTGCGGCCCGACCAGGCGGCGCGCTACCCGCACGAATTGTCGGGCGGACAACGTCAGCGCGCCGTGCTCGCCCGCGCCTTGGCCACGAACCCCGATCTGCTGGTCTGCGACGAACCGATCAGCGCGCTGGATGTCTCCATCCAGGCACAGGCGATGAATTTGCTGGTGGAGCTTCAGGCGCGGTTCGGCATGGCGATCCTGTTCATCAGCCACGATCTCCGCGCCGTGCGCCAGGTCAGCCATCGCGTCGCCGTGATGTATCTCGGCCGCATCGTCGAGGAAGGCGAGCCCGACGCCGTCCTTCACGATCCCATCCACCCCTACGCCCGCGCCCTGGCGGCGGCGATCCCGCATCCCGGGTCCCGCGGCAAACCGCGCGCCGTGCTGCAAGGCGATCCGCCCAATCCCGCCGATCGGCCCTCCGGTTGCGCCTTCCACCCGCGCTGCGCGATCGCCGAGGCCGCGTGCCGCGTCAGCGTGCCGCCGCTGCTGGCTCGCCCCGACGGACGCGCGGTCGCCTGCCACCTCGCGCACGATCCCGCGTTCGCGAAAGCCGCCTGAGATGCTCCGTTTCGTCGCCATCCGCCTGTTCCGCTCCCTCCTGACCATCGCCCTGGTCGTCACCTTCGCCTTCGTCGTCCTCCGCCTGTCCGGCGACCCCGCGATGCTGATCATGTCCGTCGACGCCCCGCCCGAGGCCATCGCCGCCTTCCGAAAAGCCTGGGGTTTGGACGAGCCGCTCTGGGCGCAATATCTCAGCTATTTCAGCGCCATCCTGCACGGCGATCTCGGCCGATCCATGCGCGACGGCCGCGACGCGATCGTCCTGGTCGGGGAACGCATCCCCGCCACGCTGGCGCTGACCGTCCCCGCGCTGGCGATCAAACTCGGCATCGGCATTCCCGCCGGAGTCCATGCCGCGCTGCACCGCGA
>CANJJS010000082.1 GCA_947474705.1 Acetobacteraceae bacterium
CGAACTTTCGAGGTATCCGCCGTGCTCAGCACCGGCGCCATGCCGCCGAGACGGACCTTCGCGCTGTCCGCCGTGCTCAGCACCGGCGCCATGCCGCCCAGCCGAACTTTCGAAGTGTCCTCCGTGCTCAGCACCGGCGCCATGCCACCCAGACGAACTTTCGAGGTGTCCGCCGTGCTCAGAACCGGCGCCATGCCGCCCAGCCGAACTTTCGAAGTGTCCTCCGTGCTCAGCACCGGCGCCATGCCGCCGAGACGGACCTTCGCGCTGTCCGCCGTGCTCAGCACCGGCGCCATGCCGCCCAGCCGAACTTTCGAGGTATCCGCCGTGCTCAGCACCGGCGCCATGCCGCCCAAACGAACCTTCGCGCTGTCCCCCGTGCTCAGCACCGGCGCCATCCCACCCAGCCGAACCTTCGCGCTGTCCGCGGTATTCAGAACCGGCGCCATGCCGCCCAAACGAACTTTCGCGCTGTCCGCGGTATTCAGAACCGGCGCCATGCCGCCCAGACGAACCTTCGAGGTGTCCGCCGTGCTCAGCACCGGCGCCATGCCGCCCAAACGAACCTTCGCGCTGTCCGCCGTGCTCAGAACCGGCGCCATGCCGCCGAGACGAACTTTCGCGCTGTCCGCGGTATTCAGAACCGGCGCCATGCCGCCCAAACGAACCTTCGCGCTGTCCGCGGTATTCAGAACCGGCGCCATGCCGCCGAGACGAACTTTCGAGGCGTCCGTGGCATTCAGAACGGGGGCCATGCCACCCAGACGAACCCTGCCACTGTCAACGGCGGAAGCGGCGACAGAAACGGAAGTAGAGGCCAGATAAAACATGACATTACCTTTCCACGCGAATAAACCCAAATTGCCCAAGGGTGGAAGCCGAACTTCCCCGGGAGGCACGAGCGGATATTGGCGCGTTAAGATTTTTTTATCGTATTTTTAACGTTATCCCTTCGTAAATTCGACAGAATACTCAATCTTAACTGTGGAAATACCCGAACCTTCGCACACCCCCTAAACTCAAGGAGGTTATACTCTACTATATTTTAGGTAGATTTCACGAGAAACGATCCCAACATCAAAAATGATTTTTTTCGCTCTGTTTTCGTCAAATATCGTCCGAGCGAGACGATTCTCCCGCGCGGCCGCGGCGATACGCCGGACAGCGATCGCGACTCAGGCGGCGGTACCGCCCACGGTCAGACCGGACAGCTTCAAAGTCGGCTGGCCAACCCCCACGGGGACTCCTTGGCCAGACTTCCCGCAGGTGCCGATTCCCGGATCGAGCGCCATATCGTCGCCCACCATCGCGACACGGGTCAAAGCATCCGGACCATTGCCGATCAGGGTCGCCCCTTTCACCGGCGCGCCGACTTTCCCATCCTCGATCAGATAGGCCTCGCTCGCCGAGAACACGAATTTCCCGGACGTGATATCGACCTGGCCGCCACCGAAATTCACCGCGTACAGGCCCCGTTTCACCGACCCGATCATTTCTTCCACCGAATGCGTCCCGCCCAGCATCACGGTGTTGGTCATGCGCGGCATCGGCGCATGGGCGTGGGACTGGCGGCGGCCATTGCCGGTCGGCGCCATGCCCATCAGCCGCGCGTTCAACCGGTCCTGCAAATAATTGACCAGAATCCCATCCTCGATCAGCACCGTCCGCCCCGACGGCGTGCCCTCGTCGTCGACCGTCAGACTGCCCCGCCGGTCCGGAATCGTGCCGTCGTCCACCACCGTCACCCCCGGCGAGGCGATTCGCTTCCCCAAAAGTCCGGAAAACGCGGAGGTCTTCTTGCGGTTGAAATCGCCTTCCAAACCGTGACCGATGGCTTCGTGCAACAAAATCCCCGGCCATCCGGCCCCCAGCACAATCTCCATCTCGCCCGCGGGCGCGGGCCGGGACTCGAGATTGACCAGCGCCTGACGCAAGGCTTCGTCGACGGCATGGCGCCAGACCGCCTCGCCGGCGATGGCGTCGTAGCCGGACCGGCCACCCGTGCCGTAACTGCCGGTTTCCCGCCGCCCGTCCTTTTCAACGACGACGGACACATTCAACCGGACCAAGGGACGCAGATCGGCCACACGCGCGCCATCCCCGCGCAGAATTTGGACCGCCTGCCACTCGCCGCCCAAAGACGCCATGACCTGCACGACGCGGGAGTCCTTGGCGCGGGCATACGCGTCGATCTCCGCGAGGACGCCGGTCCGCCCTGCGAAATCGCCCTGATTCAAAGGATTCGCATCGGAATAAAGCCGGACATTGGTTTGCCGCGGCGGCTCCGACATGACCCCCGCATGGCCCGCCGCGATCGCCGAAACACTGCTCGCGGCACGGCGCAGCGCCGCCTCGGACAATTCGGCCGCATGCGCGAAGCCCGTGACCTCGCCCGCGACGGCGCGCAACCCGAAGCCGAGCGAAGTATCGAACCCGGCGGAGCGAATACGGCCGTCGTCGAGCGAAATTTGCTCGCTTTCGCGGTATTCCATGAACAACTCCCCGTCGTCCCCGGCGCGCAGCGCATCGGCCACGATCCGCGTGGCGGCGTCGCGATCCAGCGTGGCATCGGCGCGTTCGAAAAACAGCCGGTCGGTAACGGCGAGCGGGGTCATGTGCGTGGTTCCCTGAAAGTGGACAGGCCCGCCGGTTTGTTCTGGGCCGGGATCGATAACGCGGCCGTCCGGCGCGCCGCGTGCGCGAGCGCCAAAGCCGCCGTGAGTAAGATGGTGGCGCCGAGCTGATGCGCCACCCCCAGGACTGGCGGAACCGCATGAACCAGCGTCACGATGCCAAGCCCGTACTGCCCCGCCGCCGCGACACCGGGGAACATCGCCCGCCATCCCAGCACGCCGCGATGCTTCCAGGCCACACAGGTCAACGTCAGCGCCGAGACCAGCGCGAGGCTCGCCACCAGGCGATGATTGAACTGAACCGCGGCGATATTTTCGACGAAGTTACGGCCAAAGGGGGTCAGGTCCGCGTAACCCGCGGGAATCAGGCGGCCATCCATCAGCGGAAAGCTGTTATAGGTCAGCCCCGCCCGCAGGCCCGCGACAAAACCGCCGGCCACGGTCGCCAGCGCGGTCAGCCCCACGGTCGTCCAGGCCAGCCACCGCACCGTCCTCTCCCTATCCGCCCCACCGGAGCGCGACGGGGCGCCCACCTGTGAACCAGTGGGGGGGGAGCCGGGCGTGCCAAGTTCGAACGCGGTCCACAGGATCGCACTATATAAAGAGAGCGCCAGGACCAAATGCAACACCAGACGAACCGGTGCCACCGCGACCGCGCCGGGCTCGAAGCCGGAGGCGACCATGAACCATCCCACCGCGCCTTGCAGCCCGCCCAGCACCAGGAACAACGCGAAACGCGGCAACATCCGCCGCTCCAACCGGCCCGTCGCGGCGAACCAAAGCGCCGGGCCCGCGAACGCGAGGCCGAGCAGCCGGCCCCAGAAGCGGTGGGTCCATTCCAGCCAAAAAATCCGCTTAAACCCCTCCAGCCCGAAACCGTCATTGACCAGGCTGTATTGGGAAATGGTCTGGTACAACGCGAAAAGGCGGCGCCATTCCGTGTCCGACATCGGCGGCAGGCCACCCATGATCGGCGCCCATTCCATGATCGACAGACCAGAGCCGCTCAGCCTCGTGGCGCCGCCCAACCCGGTCATGACCAGGATCATGAAGGCGATCGCGTACAGCCAACGCCCCACCATCCGCCGGACCGCGGGGGAGGCCGCGCGCTCGCCGCGAGGCAAATCGGGGAAACCGCGATCGTCGAATGGCATGAGCTGTCATTACGCCGAACCCGAGGCCGGGGCCAGCGCCTCCGCCGGACCCTGCCCGGATTCTCACCCCGAGCACGCCGTCCAGGCCGCGGTCCAGGCGGCGATGGAGCGAGGCGGCGGCGTCAGTGCAAGGTATGCCAGGTTTCGGCGTGACGGACCTGGCCGGTGCGGGCCAACGGGTTGGCGGCGACGCGAACGGAGTGGAGTTCGCCGTCCAGTTCCTTGCGCCAGAAGGCGAGGAATTTTCGCAGCGCGGGGAAATCGGGGGCGATATCCAGTGACTGCCATACATATGTCTGTAGCAGCCCAGGATGGTCTGGCATGCGATAGAGGATCTCGGCGGTGGTCAGGCGATAATCTTTCAGCACGGCGACGTGACCCATGGTGTTCGGCCCCTTTTCCAGGCGATAAGCGTGTTCCCCGGATGTTTCTCCGTCTCGTCGTGGCGCGGTTTTTTCCGCGCCAGGAAGGGAAGCATGGCAAACGCCGTCGCCGGACCGCAAGAAAAAACAACATAAATTCAATAAGTTGGCACTCACTCACATCGTGTGCTGCCGCCTCTTGACTTCGCCGGGCCGGATCACTAGATCGCTGGCACTCTCAGTGAGAGAGTGCTAGCAAGCGCCGCACGGCCTTTGGGATCGCCTTTCAGGGGTCTCTGGGGACACCCGGACGACGTTTGCCAGCCATGGATCGATCAGGCTGAGATCAACTCAGGAGCGATAAGTATGTCTTTCCGCCCATTGCATGACCGCGTGGTGGTCCGCCGCCTCGACGCCGAGGAAAAGAGCGCCGGTGGGATCATCATTCCCGACACCGCCCGCGAAAAGCCCATGGAAGGCGAAATCGTCGCCGCCGGGCCGGGCGCCCGTAACGAGGCCGGCGCGCTGGTGCCGCTGGACGTGAAGGCGGGCGACCGCGTTCTGTTCGGCAAGTGGTCCGGCACCGAAGTGAAGCTCAATGGCGAGGACCTTCTGATCATGAAGGAATCCGACATCATGGGCATCGTCGAGGCCACTGCTTCCAAGAAGAAGGCCGCCTGAGCGGCTTCTTTCTCCACTCTCCGACGTATTGAACAAGGAACACGAAAATGGCAGCCAAAGACGTACGTTTTGGCGGCGATGCGCGCGCGCGCATGCTGCGTGGCGTGGACATTCTCGCCGACGCCGTGAAGGTGACGCTGGGCCCGAAAGGCCGCAACGTCGTGCTCGACAAAAGCTTCGGCGCGCCGCGTATCACCAAGGACGGTGTGACGGTCGCGAAGGAAATCGAACTGGCCGATAAGTTCGAGAACATGGGCGCCCAGATGGTGCGCGAAGTGGCCTCGAAGACCAACGACATCGCCGGCGACGGCACGACGACCGCCACGGTTCTGGCGCAGGCGATCGTGCGCGAAGGCGCGAAGGCCGTGGCCGCCGGCATGAACCCGATGGACCTGAAGCGCGGCATCGACAAGGCGGTCACCGCCGTCGTCGACGAGCTGAAAAAGCGCACCAAGAAGATCACCACCCCCGCCGAAACGGCGCAGGTCGGCACGATCTCCGCCAACGGCGAATCCGATATCGGCAAGATGATCGCGGAAGCGATGCAGAAAGTCGGTAACGAAGGCGTCATCACCGTCGAAGAGGCCAAGGGCATCGCGACGGAACTCGACGTCGTCGAGGGCATGCAGTTCGACCGCGGCTATGTCTCCCCGTACTTCATCACGAACGCGGAGAAGATGGTCGCCGATATGGATCAGCCCTATATCCTGATCCACGAGAAGAAGCTGTCCGGCCTGCAGCCGATGCTGCCGCTGCTGGAAAGCATCGTGCAGTCGGGCCGTCCGCTGGTGATCATCGCCGAGGACGTCGAAGGCGAAGCGCTCGCGACCCTGGTCGTGAACAAGCTGCGCGGCGGTCTGAAGATCGCGGCCGTGAAGGCGCCTGGCTTCGGCGATCGCCGCAAGGCGATGCTGGAAGACATCGCGATCCTGACCGGTGGCACCGTGATCAGCGAAGACCTTGGCATTAAGCTCGAGAACGTGAAGCTCGCGGACCTCGGCAAGGCCAAGAAGATCCTGATCGAAAAGGAAAACACCACGATCGTCGAAGGCGCTGGCAAAAAGGCCGATATCACGGGCCGTTGCAGCCAGATCCGCGCGCAGATCGAGGAAACCACCTCCGACTACGACCGCGAGAAGCTGCAAGAGCGTCTGGCGAAGCTGGCCGGCGGCGTGGCCGTCATCCGCGTCGGTGGCAGCACCGAAGTGGAAGTGAAGGAGCGTAAGGACCGCGTCGACGACGCGCTGCACGCGACCCGCGCGGCCGTGGAAGAAGGCATCGTGCCCGGCGGCGGCGTCGCCCTCGCGCGCGCCAGCCTGATCCTCGCCAAGCTGAAGGCCGAAAACGACGATCAACGCTTCGGAATCGACATCGTCCGCAAGGCGATCCAGGCTCCGCTGCGCCAGATCGCCGAAAACGCGGGCGAGGACGGTGCCGTCATCGCCGGCAAGACGCTGGAAAACGACGAATACAACTACGGTTTCGACGCTCAGTCGGGTCAGTTCAAGGACCTGGTGAAGTCGGGCATCATCGACCCCACGAAGGTCGTCCGTACCGCCCTGCAGGACGCCGCTTCGGTGGCCGGTCTGCTGGTGACGACGGAAGCCATGATCGCCGAGAAGCCGGAGAAAAAAGGCCCGATGATGCCGCCGGGTGGCGGCGGCATGGGCGGCATGGGCGATATGGACTTCTGATCTTTCGGGATCGAAGGACGAAAAGGGGGCGGGCCGAAAGGTCCGTCCTTTTTTTTCGTCACGGGACCGTCATCTTTGGGAATGGGAAGAATTCGGACGGGTGCGCCGCCGATCATCCAGCCTGGGTCAGGCTCGCGCGTCATTCCGCCGTCGTTGACAGGCCGACCGGTTTCTGCGTCAACTGGCCTTTACAATCGTACTATGGCTTGCCTTGCCGCGCCTCCCGCCTCTCGATCTCCGTCTGTCGGGTGCCAACAAGAATTCCAATAGACCCGGTTGTTCGCAAATCGCGCATCTCGCGCGGTTACAGGACGGAGAGACAGCGTTATGGCAAGCGGCACGGTCAAGTGGTTCAATGCCACGAAAGGATTCGGATTTATCATGCCATCCGACGGTGGCAGAGATGTGTTCGTTCATATCACCGCGGTGCAGGCCGCCGGGCTTCGCGGTCTGAACGAAGGCCAGGCGCTTTCGTACGAGGTCACGACGGAACGCGGTAAGACCGCCGCCACCAACCTGAAACTTTCGTAACGCTTTATATAAGGAGAGACCACACCATGGCCCAGGGCACCGTGAAGTGGTTTAATGCCACAAAAGGGTTTGGATTCATCATGCCGTCCGATGGCGGTAAGGATGTCTTCGTGCATATCACAGCCGTTCAGGCCGCCGGCCTGAAGGGTTTAAACGACGGACAAGCAGTCAGTTTCGATGTCGCGATGGAACGCGGGAAAGCCGCGGCGACCAATCTGAAACTGGCCTGATCCCGGCGTCCAGAACCGCCCCGTCCCCTGGGTCGCACCCGGGGACGGCGGCACACGCCGTACCGGAGCAGCCCACCGATGTTCTCGCTGCCCGAGCTTGAAGACGCCGCGCGCGTCGTTCACGAACATTTCCCCGGCACGCCGCAATACGCATGGCCATTGCTCGCGCAACGCGCGGGCGCCGAAGTCTGGGTCAAACACGAAAATCACACCCCCACCGGCGCCTTCAAACTGCGCGGCGGGCTGGTGTACGCCGAACGCCTGGCGCGAGAACGCCCCACCGTCGCCGGCATCGTCTCCGCCACCCGCGGCAACCACGGACAGTCCCTCGCCTGGGCCGGACAGCGCTACCGCATCCCCGTGACGATCGTCGTTCCCCACGGCAACAGCCCCGAAAAAAACGCCGCGATGCGCGCCATCGGCGCCGAACTGATCGAACACGGCACGGATTTCGAAGCCGCGCGAGAAGAAGCCGCACGCCTCGCGAAAACCCGCGGCCTGGAATTCGCGCCCTCCTTCGCGCCCGGCCTGGTCAAGGGCGTCGCGACATATTCGCTGGAGTTTTTCCGGAACGCACCCGTTCTGGACACCGTCTACGTTCCGATCGGCCTGGGCTCCGGCATTTGCGGCGCGATCGCGGCACGGGATCTGCTGGGCCTGAAAACCGAGATCGTCGGCGTACAAAGCACCGGCGCGGATTGTTACGCCCGCTCTCTGACCGCCGGCCAGGTGGTTGTGCTGAACCGCGCCGATACGCAAGCCGACGGCATCGCCGTGCGCCAACCCGACCCGGACGCCTTCGAAATCATCCGCCGCGGCGCCGCGCGAATCGTCGCCGTGACCGACCGGGAAATCGGAGCCGCCATCAAGGCGTATTGGACCGATACACACAACCTGGTGGAAGGCGCCGGCGCCGCCCCCTTGGCCGCGCTGCTACGGGAAAAAGACCGCATGATTGGCAAACGCGTGGGCCTGATCGTCAGCGGCGGCAATATCGACCTCGAATTGTTCCGGTCCTGGATTATTTAGCCAGGACCCATCCGCTGGCCCTGGCGGCGGGAACCAGCCCGGCCGCGAGACCGAACGCCCCCTCACATAATGCCGTATTTACGAAAACCACCAAGGGTTAACCCTTGCCCTCTCTTCGTCATGGCCGATGCTTTCAGGCCTGGGGCCCGAAAGATTGACCCACGCCATGCCCCATCGCCGTCGTGGCCCGACTTGATCGAGCCACCGGGAATGCCAGAAAAGCGGGTTCGTACCACGCCCGGAGACCCGATCAAGCCGGACCGTGACGGGGGAAGGCAAAAATCAACCTTTCAGCCCTCCAATATTTACTCCAGACCTTCGTAAAAATCGTTCCCCTTGTCATCCATCACGATAAACGCCGGGAAATTCTCCACCTCGATCCGCCAGACCGCTTCCATCCCCAACTCCGGATATTCCAAAACTTCCACCTTCCGGATACAGTCCTGCGCCAGCCGGGCGGCGGGCCCGCCCACCGAGCCCAAATAAAACCCGCCATGGGCCTTACAGGCATCCTTCACCGCCTTGGACCGGTTCCCCTTGGCCAACATCACCAATGACCCGCCCGCGGCCTGAAACTCGGCCACATAAGAATCCATCCGCCCCGCCGTCGTCGGCCCGAAACTCCCCGTCGCCATGCCCGTGGGAGTCTTCGCCGGACCCGCATAGTAAACCGGGTGGTTCTTCAAATAATCCGGCAACCCCTGCCCCGCGTCCAGCCGGTCCTTCAACTTCGCATGCGCGATATCCCGCGCAACCACCATCGTCCCCGTCAGCGACAACCGGGTCTTCACCGGCAGCTTCGTAAGAAGCGCCCGAATATCCGCCATCGGCTGGTTCAGATCGACCGCCACACTCTCATCCGGCAAATGATCGTCCGTCGTCTCCGGCAAATACTTGGCGGGATCGGTCTCCAACTGTTCGAGGAAAATCCCTTGCGGCGTGATCTTCGCCTTGATCTGCCGGTCCGCGCTGCACGACACACCGATGCCCACCGGCAACGACGCCCCATGCCGCGCCAGCCGGATCACGCGCACATCGTGGCAGAAATACTTGCCGCCGAACTGCGCCCCAATGCCAATGTTCCGGCTGATCTCCAGAACCTTCTGTTCCATCTCGATATCGCGGAACGCATGCCCCGCCTTGCTACCCGACGTCGGCAAGGTATCCAGCCACTTGGTCGAGGCCAGTTTCACCGTCTTCAACGTCGTCTCCGCGCTGGTCCCGCCAATGACGATCGCCAGATGATACGGCGGGCACGCCGACGTCCCCAGCGTTTTCATCTTCGTTTCCAAAAACTTCACCAGCCGCTCCGGCGACAGAATCGCCCGGGTCTCCTGGAACAGAAACGTCTTGTTCGCGGACCCGCCGCCCTTGGCGACGAACATCAGGTGGAACTCGTCCGCGTGATGCTCGCCCGGCGAGGCCAGGATATCGAACTGCACCGGCAAATTATTGCCCGTGTTCACCTCGTCGAACATCGTCAACGGCGCCATCTGCGAATAGCGCAAATTCGTTTCCGTATACGTCCGATGCACCCCCCAGGCGAGCGCCTCTTCCTCGTCGCCATCGACCCAGACGCGCTGGCCCTTCTTGCCAAACACGATCGCCGTGCCGGTGTCCTGACACATCGGCAACACCCCACCCGCGGCGATGTTGGCGTTCTTCAGAAGATCCAGCGCCACGAACCGGTCGTTCCCGCTGGCCTCCGGATCGTCCAGGATCGCCCGCAACGACGCCAGATGCGCCGGCCGCAACAAATGCGAGACATCGTGGAACGCCTTCACCGCCAGCTCGCTCAGCGCGTCCGGCGAGACATGCAGCACGGTCTTACCGTCGCACACGGACGTGCGAATCCCCGCGATGTCCAACTTCCGCCAGGGGGTCTGGTCGGGGCCGAGCGGGAACATGGGCGCGTATAAAAAGCCGGACGGGCGGGCCACGGGTGCGTTCACGTCGATAACTCCTTAATTCTTGGGCGGCACACGGCGGCGGAACGCGTCCAGGCTCACGACCTGCGGCGCTTCCTTCAGGGCCTCGTCTTTTTCGGCGTCCTCGGCGGCCGGCGGCACCGCCACCAGCGCGGTGTTCCCGGGCTCCGGCTCGATCGGTTCGAACCGCAGGGCATACCGTATCTGCGGATCGGCGAAGGACGTCAGCGCGTCCAGCGGCACGACCAGCGTCGAGGGCACACCGCCAAACGACAGGCCCACGCTCAATGTCCGCGCCTCGCGATCGATTTTCAGGTCCCAGAACCGGTGCTGCAGGACGATGGTCATTTCCTCCGGATACTGCGCGCGCAGGAACGCCGGAATCGTCACGCCGGGATAGGCGGTGCGGAAGGAAATGTAGAAATGATGGCCGCCCGGCAGGCCATGCGCGGCGACATGCTCGACCGCCTGCACCACGACATGGCGCAACGCATTGGCGATCCAGCGTTCGTAGGGCAGCAAACTCTCAACGGGCTGCTCGGTATCGTCTTCCATTCAGGAACCTCGTATCTCCGGCGCACCCATAGCGCGAGTGCCGCCCGGAGGCAAAGCTTTGGGCGGGCGCCCGCTTCCCTTGCCGCCCCGCCTTCCCTTCTCGCCGCGTCTCGTTCACCCTCCAGCGCCTTTTTCGTGGACGCGCCCGCCGATGACCGACTCCCAGGATCTGCTGGACGAACTCGCCGGCTGGGTCCGCATGGAAACGCCGTCGACCGACCCCGCCGCCGTGAACGCGCTGCTGGATGTCGCCTGGCACGGGCTGGCCACGGAAGGTGCCGCCATGACGCGGGTGCATGGCCGCGACGGCTATGGCGACAGCCTGATCGCCCGGACGCCGGGCGCGCCGGGCCGGAAGCCGATCCTGATCGCGGGCCATCTCGACACGGTCTGGCCGCACGGCACTCTCGACCGCCTGCCATTCCGCGTGGACGGCGACAAAGCGCGCGGCCCAGGGATTTACGATATGAAAGCTGGCAGTTTTCTGGCCTTTCACGCGGTCCGCGAGATCCTGCGGGAGGGCACGCCCACCGCCCGCCCGATCGTGTTCTTGCTCACCCCCGACGAGGAAGTCGGCAGTCCCTCCACCCGCTGGTTGATCGAACGCGAGGCCGCCGCCGCCGCCTTCGCCCTGATCCCGGAACCGGCGGGCGCGACCGGGGCCTGCGTCACCTCGCGCAAGGGCATCGGCCGCTTCGCCCTGAGCGTCGCGGGCAAGGCGACCCATGCCGGCACCGCGTTTCTCGACGGGGCGTCGGCGACCGTGGAACTGGCGCATCAGATCCTGGCGCTGCACCGCATGGCCGAGCCCGACGATGGGATCACCGTGAATGTCGCGCCCATCTGGGGCGGGACGCGGCCCAACGTGGTCGCGGCGGCGGCGGGCTGCGAGATCGATCTGCGGGTGAATTCGGCCAGGGACGGGGACGCGATGACGGCGCGGATTCTCGCGCTCGAATCGCGTGTCGCGGGCTGCCGGCTGACGGTGACCGGCGGGATGAACCGTCCGCCTTACGCGGAAACCAAGGCGATCCGGGCGCTTTACGAAAAGGCGCGGGCGATCGCCACCGGCATCGGCATTCCTCTCCCGGCACAGCATCGCGGGGGCGGTTCGGACGGCAATTTCGCCGCCGCGCTGGGGGTCCCAACGCTCGATGGGCTGGGATGCCCAGGCGCGGGGGCGCACGCGGACAGGGAGCATATTTTGTGGCGGCAACTGGCGCCGCGGGCGGTCCTGCTGCGGCGGTTGCTGGAGACGTTGGACGAGGTCTGAACGGAGTCAAAACAGCGCGGGCACCTTCACCACGCAGTCCTCGCCCGATTTTCCGTAAATATAGAAATCGGAAAACGAGGTCTCGTCCGGCCGCGCCGGGTGGTACGGCCAGGGGTTCGGCAAATGCGCCAGCAACCGCCAGTCCGGCCAGTCCGCCGCGACGCGGCCGGTGAAGCAGCGATGGCGGACATGCGGCGAGGTAAAGCCGATATCGGCGTTACTGGCATAAATCGCGACAAACCGCGTGGCCCGGCCGAACAGCGTCTGGATCGCCCGCGCGAACACGTCGTCCTCGACCAAATGATACAGCACATCCAGCGCCACGGTCAGTTCCGCCGGCGGCAGCGCCGCCAAGGCATCCGGCGTGGCGAAGCGCAGCGACGGGTGCCGCGCGGCGCACCGCGCCAGGGCCATCGGCGAAACGTCCACGCCGACATAATCCGGCGGCGGTTTCAACAGCGCGAGTTGCGAGGCGTCGCCGCAGCCAAGATCGATCATGCTGGCGATGCCATTGGCGGCGATAAGCCCGTTCAGGACCTCCGCCTTGTATCGCGCGAGATGGCCCGCCGAGCCCGCGCCCGAAGTGCCTCCGGCGCGATAGCGTGTGTCCCAGTAAGTGGCTGAAGAAAAGCCGGCCACGATCGCGATCCTTTCCCGGTGATCGCGACAGAAAAGCACGTAAAGATTGAGAAAAGGTTGACGCCGCCCCCTCCACCGCCCCCTCCGGCGCGCCGCCCCGCCGATACCAGACCGCAACCCTCCGCGTGGAAAGAGGCTTCGCGTCCGGACATTCCAGGCCGGCGCGAGACGGAGATCGAGAATGGACGATGGCGGACTCCCCGCGATGGCCGCGGCCGCGCTGGCCGAACTGCGGAAGACGGCGGGCCTCGAGGGGGCCGCGATCCTGGATCTCGCCCGGCCGGACTCCGCCTCGGTGTTGCTGTACGACGCGAGCCCCGGCGTGCCAGAGGCGATTGGCGGCGCGCACCAGTTGTTGCGGCGCACGCCCGGCGCGCCATCCTTCGCGGTCGGTCCGGACAAGCGCCCGATCCTGGTGTCGCCATGGGTTCTGCACCCGGACCGGCGTGGCGGGCTGGCGCTGTGGCGGGCGGCGGGCGCGGCGGCGTGGGACGAACGCGATCTCCGCTTCGCGGCGTCCGTTGCCGGTTTGCTGCGGGTGATCCTGGAGCACGGGCCGGGCGAGGCCTCGATCGACCGGCTGACCGGCCTGCCCAATCGCGGCTTCTTTCTGGGCGAGGTCAACCGCCACATCGACCGGCTGGAGCAAGACGGCAGCGCGGGCACGATGATGCTGATCGATCTGGACGGGCTACGCCGGGTCAACGCCTGGCACGGACGCGCGGCCGGAGACGAGGTGCTGGTGCGGACCGCGACCCTGCTGCGCGCGATGGTGCGCCCGGTCGACATGGTGGCGCGCGCGGGCGGCGACGAATTCGTCGTCTGGCTGGATGGCATGGACCACATGACGGCGGCGGAACGCGCCGCGGCGCTGGCGGAACGGCGGCTCGAATTGCCGGCGCGCGAGCCGGTCCCGGCAGCCCCGGACGTGGTCGAAGCGGCGGAGGCGTTCGGACGATCCCCGGAGGAGATCGCGTTTTCCATCGGCATCGCCAGCCGGCGGGTGGGCGACGGAGAGGACGCGCGGGCGTTGCTCCGCCGTGCGCATAAGGCCATGTGGGACGCGAAGGCGGCGGGTGGCGGCGGGTGGGCGGTCTCCCGCGCGGCCAAACGTCAGGACATGCGCTGAACCAACGCGGCCATTTCCCGCGTCACGCCGCGCGATCGGCCGTGGCCGGCGGATCCGGCGTCCGGCGCAGCAGACGCACCACGTCCAGGCAGGCCGCCCGCAGCCGGACCGCCGAGGTATCTTCTCCGGCATTGAAGCGCCGCAAGGCCTCCGCGAGTCCGGCGAGGCCCATCAGCCCCGCGGTTCCCGTCAGATCGTGCGCCGCGTCGCGCACGACGGGATCCAGCCCCGCCCGCGGGCGTTCCAGCAGGCTCAGCAGCGCCTCGACCCGTTCCAGCGCGCCTTCCGCCAGTTCGTTCGCCCCGGCCGGGCCGCCCCCGTCCCCACCGCTGGCACCCGCGCTGCTCCCCACGCCGGCACCGGCGCCATTCTCCACACCCGCACTTGCGCCATTCCCCACGCCAACCCCGGCGCCATTCCCCACGCCCGCACTGGCGCCATTCCCCACGCCCGAACTGGCGATCGCCACCAGATCGGCGCGCGGGACCGGCGCGATCCCGGACGCGCCACGTGGACGATCCGCGCGGCCCAACATGTCGGAAGGTACGAGGCCGCGCCGGTTCCCATCCGGAACCGGCGTGAGGCGCGCGGCGGCCTCGACCGCGTCCAACAACTCCCGCCGGTTATACGGTTTCGTCACATGCCCATCGGCGCCCGACTGGTTCCAGGCCTGGCCTTGCGCGAACGAGGCATCCGCCGTGACCAGAACGACCGGCACCTGGCCGCGATGGCCCGGCATCGCGCGTATGCGGGTGATCGCGGTCAGACCGGTCGCTTTCGGCATGCGCACATCCGTGAGGATCGCATCGAAATCCCGCAGCGCCGCGCGTTCGACCAGCTCCTCGCCGTCCTCCACTTCCTCCACCGCATGGCCCGAGGCGCGGAGAAAATCCGCCGCGATTCCGCGGCTCGAGGCGTCGTCGTCGGCCAACAGCAACCGCAGCGCGCGCGGCGGATCCTGGACCGGCGCGGCCCCCGTCCCGGCCTCCGCATCCGCGCCCGGCACGGGGACGGGGTCGGCGGCGGCCGGAATTTCCACCCAGAACACGCTGCCGCCTCCGGGATTGTCATACTGACCGACGCGCCCTTCCATGCGCCGGATCAGCCGCTCGGTGATGGAAAGCCCCAGCCCAGACCCCGCCGCCTGGGCGCCCGTGGCATCCAGCCGGTCATAGGCCCGGAACAGCCGGCCGCGCTTCGCGGCGGGGATGCCCGGTCCGGTGTCCGCCACCTCGAACCGCAGCCGGTTCGCGTCGCCCATGGCGCGCAGTTCGACCTTGCCCATGGCCGTGAACTTGACGGCGTTCATCAACAGGTTGCCCAGCACCTGCTGCAACGCCGTCCCCGCGACGACCGGACGGCGCGGCGCGGCCGGCGCGACATAGCTGGTCAGATGCAGACCTTTCTGCCAAGCCTCGCATTCAACCATCCCACGGCTGGCGCGCACCAGCGCGTCCAGATCGACCGGCGCCCGCGCCAAAGGGCCGTCCCGATCTTCGGGGCGGGCGATATCGATGGTCCGGTCGACGATGCTTCGCATCAAATGCCCGGCCTCCATCAGCCGCGCCAGGCGGCCCGCCTGCCGGCCATCGAGGCCCCCTTCGTCGTACAGCATCTCCGCCTGTCCGAGAATGCCGGTCAGAGGCGTGCGCAACTCATGACTCATGGTCGCCATCGCGTGCATACGCTCATCATTGGCCGCGTGCGCCCCGGCGGCGATCCGCGCGCCACGCCGAGCCTCCGTCAAGGCCAGCCCGGCGAACCCCAGACCGCACAAACCGGGCAACAGCACCAGCAAAGGCGCCCAAAGCCAATCGCCATACGGCACGCCCGGCACCGCGAGTTCCAACACCAGCGGGGCGTTGCCAAGGCGGCGGAACACGCGCGTGCCCTCTCCCTCCAGCACGATCGACGGCGCCCCGGTGCGTTGCCAGGCTCGCCAGGCCGGCTCCATCGCGCCGCCCCGGCCGATGGCATCGGCGTCGTACGGCGCACGCATCAAAATCAACCCGTCGTCGCGCCGGATCGCGATCGGCAAGGCCGGTTCCAGCGGCGGACGCGCCAGCAAATCGCGGAACCATGACAGGCGCAAACCCGCGACCGCCACCCCGGCGAAGCCTCCGGCGCTGTTGGCGAGGCGGCGGCTGACCGGAATCGCCGCGTGTTGCATCGGCGCGGTGGCGAAAGGACGGCCGACCGAAAGCCCGCCGCCGGGATTCTTCATTTGCTCCTGAAAATACTCGCGCCCGGCGAAATTCGCCGGTTTCAGCCCGTTGGCCCGCATATCCGCGACGACGTCCCCGGCCTCGTTCAACACATTGACGAAACCGAGTTCCGCGGCCATCGGCACATGATCCAGCGACAACCGCGCGCCCGCCGGCGTCTGGGCTTGGGCCTGCGCCGCCGCCTCCCGCAACACCAGATCGACGGCCGCGAGCCCCGCCTCGATCCGCCCCGCGAGCCCATCGGCGATCGCCATGGTTTCCCGCAGCGCCACGCGCGCGGCATTGTCGCGCAAAGCCAGGCCAAGCACGAGACTGGCCGCCAGGCTGGCGGCGCAGGCGGTCAGACCAACACCGATCGACCAGGGAAGAACGAGACGGAAAGGAAGTGCGCGCATCGTGGCTGTCCGGCGGTTTCCACACCAATCTGATCCGCGAGTCCTGAACAAAGTGTTGACGACCCAGATTTTTTTCGTCCCCGCTCCTCCCAATTGTCCGCCCAGGCGCTGGGCCAAACCGAGACCCATCGCCCCGGCTTGCATTCCCGCCACTTCCCCCGCGAAATACGGCGAACCGCGGACCCGCGGCCGTGAAAAATATCTCGCGATCGAAATCGCACCGCCCATGGCAACCGGAGGACACGATGCCGAAACTCAACCGCGACGGCGTTTCCATTCACTACGAAATCCACGGCACCGGCCCCGCGATCCTGCTCAGCCACGGTTACAGTGCGACATGCCGCATGTGGGACGGCCAGATCGCGGCCTTCAAGGATCGTCACAAGGTCATCGTCTGGGACATGCGCGGACACGGAGAAAGCGATTATCCCACCGCCGCCGGCGCCTACTCGGAAACCCTGACCGTCGCCGACATGGCCGCGATCCTCGACGCGGCGGGCGAGACCTCCGCGATCGTCGGCGGCCTGTCGCTTGGCGGCTACATGACCCTGGCCTTTCATCTGCGCCACCCCGGACGCTGCCGCGCGCTGATGCTGTTCGACACCGGGCCGGGCTTCAAAAAAGACGAGGCGCGCGAAACCTGGAACAAACGCGCGCGCGATCGGGGCGACGACCTCGACGCCCGTGGCCTCGCGGCGCTGGGCGCGTCCGACGAAGTGCGGATGAGCCAGCATCGCTCCGCGTCCGGCCTCGCGGGCGCGGCGCGCGGCATGCTGACACAGGAAAACGACGGCGCGATCCGGTCGCTGGAAACCATCGCGGTGCCCACTTTGGTGCTGGCGGGCGCGAACGACACCAATTTCCTGGCGGCGACGGATTACATGGCGGCGAAAATCCCCGGCGCGCGGAAGGTCATTATCCCGGACGCGGGCCACGCCTCGAACCTGCACCAGCCCGTGGCGTTCAACCGCGCCATGGAAGATTTTCTGTCCAGCCTGGGGTGAATGCCTCCCCGATGCCCCCCGAATCCTTCCCACGGAGCCCGCCATGCCTCGCGACATTCACGGCCTGACCGTCACCGCTTCGTCCGACGCGGCCGTCGCCGCCATCGACCGCACGCTCGACGGCTATGTCGGGTTCCGCGCCGATCTGCCCATGCGAGTGGAGGCGATGATGCGGGCGGCCCCCGACTGCGGCATGGCGCACGCGGTCAAGGGATATCTGATGGTTCTCGCCTACAACGCCAAGGTTCTGCCGGTGGCGCGCGCGGCGGCGGAGGCGGCGGCGGACCTGACCGCCAAAGCCACCGCGCGCGAGCAAGCCCATGCCGCCGCCCTCTCCGCCTGGGCAGACGGCGAAGCGGACAAGGCCTCCAACATCCTCGAGGCAATCCTGCGAGACCATCCGCGCGACCTGATCGCCTACCGCGCGCATCATCAGGTGAATTTCTGGCTGGGACGGCCAGACAAGATGCTGGCGGCCGCGCGCGCCATCGCGCCCCATTGGTCCGCCGCCGATCCCGATTACAACGCCATTCTGGGCTGCCGCGGCTTCGCCAACGAGGAATGCGGCTTTTACGTCGAAGCCGAGGCCGTGGGCCGCGAGGCGATCCAGCGCGACCCGTCTGACCTGTGGTCGGCGCACGCGGTGGCGCATACGCTGGAAATGACGGGACGGCGGCGGGAAGGAATCGCCTGGATCGACTCGCTCCAGAACGGGTGGGGCGCGGCGAACAATGTCAAACACCATCTGTGGTGGCATCAGGCGATGTACTGGCTGGAACTCGGGGATTACGCGCGGGTGCTGGAACTTTACGACACACGCTTCCGGGATCTCGACTCACCGTTGGCGAAGGCGGTGCCGGACCTGTACATCGACGTGCAAAACGCCACCTCTATGCTGTTCCGTCTGGGCCGGCACGGGGTCGATCCCGGCGCGCGCTGGGCGGAACTGGCGGACAAGGCGGAAGCGCGGATCGGCGATTGCCTGAACGCCTTCACGCTGCCGCATTGGATGATGGCGCTGGCCGCGACGGGCCGGGACGCGGCGGCCGGCCGGATGCTGGCGGCGATGCGCGATTACGCGGGACGGAATGCGTCCGGTGAGCCGGGCACGAACGCGCGAATCGTGGGCGAGATCGCCGTTCCCGTGTGCGAGGCAGTGCTGGCGCATGGGCTTGGGCGGTACGCCCAGGCGGTGGCGGCGATGCGGCCCGTGCTGGGGGAGATGTATCGGCTTGGCGGAAGTCACGCGCAGCAGGACGTGCTGGAACAGGTGTTTCTGGATGCGGCGTTGAAGGCCGGGCTGGACAGCGATCGCGCCCTGCTGATCGAGCGTGTGTCCGGGCGCCATCCCGTGCCGGTGGGGCGGCGGCGCGGGTATGCGATGGCGGGGTGATCCGGCGCCTAGCCTGGCGGGTGGCGTCGCATAAGCTAACCTTGGCCGGAGAGAAACCCGTACAATATACGGACAACCCAGAAAACAGGAGCCACAGACCATGCCGGACGTTCAGGTTCGCCGAACCAGGTCCGAGCGGCTGGAAATCCGCCTGTCGCCGGAAACACGCTCCTTGCTCAACCAGGCCGCGCGGCCGCGGCATACGACGGTGACGGAATTTCTGGTGTCGAGCGCGGTCAAGGCGGCCGAAGACGCGATGCCGCAACCTCGGTTGTTCGAAATCGAAACCGGAAACGGGTGGGACGCAGTGATGCGCGCCGTGGATTGGACGCGGGATGACGTGCCCGATCCGGCGCTGGTGGCGTTATCGCGGGATTCCGCGCCTGGCCATGGCTAAGACGAACTCCAGACATCGAGTTCGAATCACGACCTCGACGGATTTTCATGCGGCGTCGCGTCTCTGGATGTTTGGTTGAAAACACGGGCCGCGCGGAACCAGGCGGCGGGCGATTCGCGGACCTTTGTTCTTGTGTCGGACGGGCGGGTGGCAGGGTATTATTCGCTCGCGACGGCGTCGGCGGCCCGGATCGGGTTGACCGGGGCGTTGCGGCGGAACGCGCCGGACCCGGTGCCGTTATTGCTTTTGGGGCAATTGGCGGTGGATGCGCGGGACCATGGCGCCGGGTTTGGGCGCCAATTGCTGGGAGACGCATGCTGGCGCGCGTTGGCGGTGTCTCGACAGGCCGGGTTCCGGGCGTTGGCCACGCACCCGATCGACGAGGCGGCGGCGGGGTTTTACGGGCGCTTCGGGTTTTTCGAGGTGCCGGACGCGACGCCGCGCATGATGGCGTTGGGGTTGGGGCATCTGGCGGCGGCGGCACCGGCGGTTTGACGGTGCGGGACGTGGCGCCTCGCCGCGCGACGATCGGGGAAATGGGGAAACGTCGTTTGTTCGCGGCGCGCCGGACCGTGGTTTTGTTGCCCATGGCCACTCTCGGAGTTTTGGTTCGATCGTCGTGAAGCGACGATCGGCGGCGTTGTCCGGTGCGCCGGCGCGCGGTATGGTGTCTTTCTCGTGACAGGCTCGGACAAAACGAATGCCCGCGTTCGACAGAATCACCAGCGTTCCGACGATCTTGCAGGGACAGCCAACCATCCGCGGCATGCGCCTGACGGTGCGCCGGGTGATCGAGGCGTTGGCGATATGGCCCAACTGGGACGATCTGCGCCGCGAATACCCGGAACTGGAACCCGAGGATATCCGTCAGGCGCTCGCCTATGCCGCGCGGAGCCTGGATGAAAGCGTGCAACCACTCGAAGCGGCTTGAGGCGGCTTCTGTTCGATCAAGGCTTGCCGCGTTCGGCAGCCAGATTGTTGGCCGAGGACGGTTGGGACGTGGTGCACGTCGCCGATATCGGCATGAGCCGTTCCGCCGATCGCGAAATCCTTCGCCGTGCCCGGGTGAAGGCGCCGGTATGCGTCACGCTCGATGCGGATTTTCATGCGTTGCTCGTGACAGGAGGCGAAGGCGGCCCTTCCGCGATACGCATTCGGAAGCAAGGGCTCGACGCGGCGGCGCTCGTGGCGTTGTTGCGGGGCATTTTGTGCTGGGATCGAGGATGCGTTGGACGATGGGGCGATGGTCACGGTGACCGAACAATCGGTCCGGGTTCGGCTGTTGCCGGTTGCCGGTTGCCGGTTGCCGGTCGGCGAGGATTGAGCGGCGGTCGTGGAATTTCAATGCCACGACCACGGGGCGATAATCACGCGCGGCGTTGCGCGAGCAACTGTGGCGCCATGACGATGCGCGGGACGAGAGATAGACGCGTTGGGCTGACGGACGCGAGGGCGGTTTTCCCCCGGACCATGCTTTCGTTTCCGGCCTCATCGTGGACGTGCTATATTCGAGACATGGAACGCGCCATCGCCGTGCTGAAGGCCCATGAAGCCGAGTTGAGGCAACTCGGCGTCGCGCATTTGTACTTGTTCGGCTCGACGGCGCGGGGAGACGCTCGCGCGGACTCGGACGTCGATCTGTTCTTCGATTACGAACGAGGCAAATTCGGATTGTTCGAACTGATGGACGTCAAGGAGCGGACGAGCGTCATTCTGGGCCGGGACACCGATATCGTGACACGCGACAGCCTCCATAAAACACTGCGCCCGCGGATCGAGGCCTCGGCGCTTCAGGTTTTTTGATGACGGAAGCTCGCTCCGCGGTGCCACGTCTGATGGATATCCACCGCGACTATGCGCCCAGGTGACTTCGAGGGGTCGCGCACAGCCGGTAAGGTTGCGCACACTGTTATCGCCACTGAGCGATGTTAGTGTCTCGCAGGGGATCCTTTGATAGACATAAAATTGCCCCAGCCCCTCCCCACTAAATCGTGCGTGAGGTGAGCGGGCGACAGTGCCCAACTAGACTTGATCCGGTGATCTAGAGAAACCGAGTTTGACCCACCGAAAGTAAGAGTTACTGCCTCCGGTTTGATTCAAATACCATGACGTCTTGTGTCTAATACCACCTGACACATCCCTTGACTCGTAGGGGGCTAGGAATCGCCCCTGTTCTTCGATTCGATGCCTCATGCCGCGATATCGCGGCATGGGAGGGGTGAATGGTTGCGGCGATCGAAATCACGCGGACAGATCACACGGCAGCGGC
>CANJJS010000083.1 GCA_947474705.1 Acetobacteraceae bacterium
GCTTCGATTTTCTCCAGCGCGACGGCGGGGTTGTAATCGCGGGAGGCATCGAACTGATAAATGTAGTCGTTGGCGTCGGCGGGCGGCGGCGCGGCCAGGCGCTGGTCGAGCAGGGCGTCGGCTTTGGCGCGGGTGGGGGCGATGCTTTGGTAGCCAAGGGTGCCGCCGTTTGTGGCGATGCCGAAGAAGACGCTGGCGAGGCGTAAGGACGGCGGTTGCGCCGTGTAGTCGCCATTGGCGTAGGCGGGGTCCTGACGGATCGTTTCGATCATTATACGGCGTGTCATCCAGTTGCGCGCCGACATTTCCGTGGGCTGGGCGGCCATGGGGACCAGAGCGTCCATGAAGCCGGGATGGGTGACAGCCCAGTTCCAGGTGAGCATGCCGCCCATGGAATTGCCGGTGACGAGGCGGACATGCCGGATATTCAGACCTTCGGTCAGCAGCCGGTACTGCGCCTGGACGATGTCGTCGTAATTGTAACGCGGGAATTTCGCGCGGAGACCGTCGGAGGGTTTGGTGGATTTGCCGGTACCGAGCGCGTCCGGAAGAATGATGAAATATTTGCGGGCGTCGAGGGGCTGGCCCTCGCCGAACAATTCGCCGGCGTAAGATGGGGTCAGCATGTTGGCGCCGGATCCGGCGGTGCCGTGGATGACAAGGACGGGTTCGCCGTTCGGGTTGCCGACGGTGTAGTAATGAAGCCGGACCTCCGGAAGCGCCTCGCCGGTGTGGAAGCGGAAGTCTTTCGCGATCCAGTCGCCTTCTTTGGGCGTTGGGTAATCGGCGGCGAATGCGCCGCCCGCTGTCAGGATGATGGCGGCGGCGAGAAGCGCGCGGATGTTCATGGTTTCCCTCCCCTTGGCGCGGGCAGTTTATGCCCGCGTGGGGCGGCGGACCAGGGCCAGGATCGCGGCGATCGTGGCGACGGCGGCGGTCAGGGGGCCGAACCCGGAAAACCCCTGGAAGCCGAGCATCCAGCCGCCGAGTCCCGCGGCGCCCATCCAGCCGATGGAGGAACAGGTCACGTTCCAGCCCATGACAGTGCCTCTCACATGCGCGGGCACCTGGGCCAGGCCGGCCATCAGCGCGGGACGGGCGATGGCGTTCAGGAAGACGTAGACAAAGCCCAGGGCGACGGTGCCGGCGACGCTGGGGGTCCAGCCGAACAGGGCCAAAGCGGCGGCGCCGGAGGTCAGCATGGCGATGGCGAAAATCGTCAGGCGGTTGGGGAGTTTGTCGGCGAGTTGGCCGCCAAGGATGGTCCCCAGGATGTTGCCGGAGGCGAAGATGGCGAGGGGGATGGCGACGGTGTCGAGGCCGACGCGATAGGTGGATTGCAAATAGGTCGCGAAATAGACGATCGTCAGGCCGTAGCAGATGCGTTCGGCGACTCCCATGGCCAGGAGGCGGATGACGGGCCAGGACAGGGCCGACCGGGTGGAGGGCCGTTTGGACCCGGCGGCGCGGGCGGAGGTGGGGCGGCCTCTGGTGGTCAGGAACATCAGCAGCGCGCTGGTGGCGGCGAGGGCGCCGACGCAGAGATTGACGCCTCGCCAGCCGATGAAGGCGCCGAGATACGCGGCGATGGGGACGCCGAGGAGCAGTGTCAGGGACTGGCCGCTCATGACCCAGCCAAGGGCGCGTCCCTGTTGGCCGTCGGCCACCCGGGACGAGGTTTCGGCGAAGATGACGCCGGTGAACATGCCGCTACAGCCGCCGGTCGCGACGGACCAGAGGGTGACCCAGAGGAAATTGGGCGCGGCGGAGATACCGATCAAAGCGGCGGCCAGGGCGAGGGGACCGAGAACCAGGAAGGGCCGTCTGCCCCACCGGTCGGACCCGGCGCCCGCCAGCATCCCGGCGATGGCCCATGACACCGATGTCGCGGCGACGAGGTTGGCGACGAGGGGGAGGCTGGTGGAGAGGTCTCGCGCCATGTCCAGCAGGAAGGGCGCGCGTGTGGTGCCGCTGGAGGCGGCGGCGAACATGGCCAGGGCCCCGGACGCGAGGAGCGCCCAGGGCATGGGGGTTTCGGATTTGGCGGGCGTCAAGCGCTTCGGCGGCGCCAGGCGCTGAGTTGTTCCGTGGACGTATGGACGTGAACGACGACGGGCTGGGTTTTGACCGACAGGGCCTCGGCGATGACCGGGGCGATGTCGGCTTCGGTGTGGATGGTCATGCCTTTGGCGCCGAAGGCGGACGCCCAGACGGCGAAGTCGGGGTTGGTCAGTTGCGTGGCGGCGCGCGCGGCCCGGCCGGGATAGCGGGCGTCGTGATGTTGCAGGATCGTTCCGTAGACGCTGTTGTCGGAGACGATGAAGACCGGGTTGACTCCGTATTGGCGCGCCGTGGCGAGTTCGTTGCCCGTCATCAACGTTCCGCCATCTCCGGCGAACCCGATCACCTGGGTGCCTGGACGGCGCAGCGCGGCGGCGACGGCCATTGGCATGCCCGCGCCCATCGCGCCGACGACGGAGGCGAGGAACATCTGTCCCGGTTTCATCAGCAGATAGCGATGCACGAAGGTCGCGAAATTACCGGCATCCGACGTCACCGTCGCGTCGTCGGTGAGGTGCTTGTTGATCTCGGCGATGACGGCGGAGAAGTTGACGCCATCTTCCATGGGCGTCCACTCGGCTTTGGTCACGCGTTTATGGATGGCGTTGAGGCTCTCGACCCAGCCCTTGCGTTTGGCGGCGTCGGCGGGTGCGCCACGGGCGAGCAGGGCGCGGACGACCGCGGCGGGTTCGCAGGCCATGCCGATATCCGGACGCCAGACGCGCCCGACCTCGTTGGCGTCGGGCCAGACATGGACCAGAGGCACCTGCGGATCGGGGGCGGACGGAAACGTGAAGCCCTGGCTGAGGCTGCCGGTGATGCGTTCGCCCAAAGAAACGAGAAGGTCGGTTTTCTTCAGTGCCGCCAGCGTGTCGGCATGGACGCGGCTGGCCATATAGCCGCCGTAGTTCGGGTGGCCGGCGTCGAACAGATGCGGGCGGCGGTGGGTGGGCATGACGGGGAGCACCCACTGCTCCGCCAGTTTGGTCAGGTCGGCGATTTCGGCGGGGTGCATGGTGGGGCCGACCCAGACAACGGGGCGTTCGGACGCGGCCAGCATCTCCGCGAATTTGTCGACATCCGCGGGCAGCGGTCCGCCCTGGGCTGGCGGACGGGGTTTGGCGACCGGCGTGTCGGTTTCGATATCGAACACATCCTCCGGGACGATGACGGCGACGGGGCCGGGCGTGCCGCTTTCGGCGATGTGGAAGGCGCGGGCGATGGCCTCGGAGGCTTGTTCGGGCTGGTTGACCTCGATGACGGCTTTGGAGACGTCGGCGAGGAGCAGCGTGTAGTTCTGCTCTTGCAGCGCCATGCGTCCCGCTTCGAAGCGCTCGACCTGGCCGATCAGGACGACCAAAGGCGTGGCGTCGTGGTAGGCGGTGTGCATGCCGATCAGGGCGTTGGACAGGCCGGGGCCGCGGGAGACGACGACGACACCGGCGCGGCCGCCGCGCATACGGCCATCGGCGGCGGCCATGAAGGCGGCGCCGCCCTCGTGCCGGCAAACGATCAGGCGCATGCGGTTGTTGTCGATGAGGGCGTTGGTGAAGCCGAGATAGCTTTCGCCGGGGACGCAATAGATGAGGTCGATGTCGTGGGCTTCGAGGCTGTCGACCAGCAGGCGGCCTACGGAACGGGCCATGTGCGTTTCCTCCGGGTGGGTTTTTGGTCGGGATGCTTTAGCGGCGGGGCGGGGTTTGGGTCAAACCTGGGGGTGCGGGGTTCCGCGGCGGCATCTTTTCGTTTGGCGCGGCTCGGGCAAAGGATGCTACAATCGTGCATCGAAAGGGACACGCCAATGGCTGAAATCGACACGCCCTCGATCTTCGATATGGAACCGGATGCAGCGCACGAAGCGCGGCTCGACGCGAAGGCTCTGGCGGATGTGGCGTCCGGGCGGGTCGTGCCGCACGCGACGGTACGTGAGTGGCTGACCAAATTGGCCTCGGGCGAAAGGGCTCCGCGGCCGCGGAGTTGATGGATCCGGGTCGTCTGGACCGATGCCGCGTTGGACGCGATCGAACAGGCCTACGAATATCTGGAACAGTTCAACCCGCGCGCGGCAATGGCGCTCGCCGAGGGCCCGCGGGCCGCGGGTGACAGCCTGGCGCTTTTTCCCGATCGGGGGCGTTCCGTTCCGGGAACCGGGATGCGGGAGTTGGTTACGTACCATCCGTATATCGTGCGCTATCGGGTCGCCGGGGACACTGTTGAAATTCTTCGCATCCGGCATATGTCCCGGCGTCCGACCCGGCCTTGAGGGTGAACCGTCTTGGGAACCAGCTTATTTCCGTGGTCCCGCGCGTGGCGACGCCCCGCCGTGCCCGTAGCACGCCAAGCACGCCCAGGCTCAGAATCGCCAGGGTGCCTGGCTCCGGCACGGTCGCCGCGACGGGGGTCAGGAGATAGGCCGCGCTGTTCAGACCGGGGATATTGGCGATGATTTGCCCGTTGTCGTTGATCCCCGTGGCGTTTGTGAACGCGATTTGGCCGAAAAGCGGATCGCCGGGCGACACCAGGGTGGTGAGGTCGTACATGGTTCCGCTGTCGAAAAGGAACGCGCGGCTGGAATTGCTGACGGTGTCCGCGGTCCCGACGATTTGTCCGATGGCGTTGATGGCGTTGGCGGTGCTGTTGTTTCCGCCAAGCGTTCCGAGGTCCCGCATGGCGGTGCCGTCGTAGAGGAACGCGTGGCGGATGAAGGTCACGGCGTCGAAAATGGTTGTGGCGGTGTCGGCGCCGCCCACGACCTGTCCGCTGGCGTCGATGCCATTGCCGACACTGGAGCGTCCGCCGAGCGTGCCAAGGTCGCGCATTGTGGTGCCGTCATGAAGGAAGGCATGCTGTGCGCCGGTCGCGTCGACGGCTGTACCCGCGACCTGTCCGCTGTTGTTGATGGCGTTGCCGTCGCTGATGGTTCCGCCCCCCAACGTGCCGAGGTCTCGCCTGCCGACCCGTCGTAGATGAAGGCGTGCCGGGTTGGAATCAGGGGATTGGCGCCGGATGGCACGGAGGTGCCGGCGACCTGGCCGCTCGCGTTGATCGCGAGGCCGCTGCTGGTGGTTCCGCCGAGCGTGCCCAGGTCTTGCATTGTGGTGCCGTTGTAGAGGAAGGCGTGAGCCTGGCCGCCGGCGGTAGGGGAGGTTCCGGCGATCGACCCGCTGGCGTTGATGGCGTTGCCGATGGTGCTGCTTGTTCCCCCCAGGGTGCCGATGTCTTGCATCGTGGTGCCGTCGAAGAGGAAAGCGCGTGTCTGGTTCGCCGCGTTTCTGGCCTGCCCGGTGATCAGGCCGCTGGCGTTGATGCCTTTGGCGGTGGTGCCTGGCCTCCCGAGCGTGCCAAGGACAGTGACGGTGTAGGTGGGAACGGCGAAGGCCGGGAGGGCCCATACCGCGAAGCCGGCCGCGCAGGCCAAAGCCGTCATGTGTCTCATACCGCCCAGTTTTTCCTTTCATGGCATCGTGGCCAGATTTTTATCTGTGGGTTACATTCGGGTACTTCCGCGGGAGAGTAATAGCAAACGAAAGTGGCCGGCAAGAGCCCCTGCCGGTACGAACTGGAGCATAATGTAAGCCGCCTCGCCCGTCCCTGGCGCGATCGGGCTGGATCGCGCCAAGGAGGGGGCCGCCGGTCTCCTGGCAGGGCTACGAACGGGCTGTCTCTGGCTTCGCGCCGCCGCGCCGACGCCGCAACGCGGCCATCGCGCCGGCCCAGACCAAGCCCAGCCCCCAGGTGGCGGGTTCGGGAACACCGGCTGTCTCGGTCAGCGCGGTGGCAGTGCAAGGCGATGTGAACGAAATGCTGTCAATCGAGTAACTCGCCGACGATGCCTGACAAAACGCCGTCGTCGAGTCCAGCATCCCGAGGATCGTGCTGGTTCCCAGCGGCGTGTTGGCGGTGCCGTCGCCGCTGAACAGGAAGGTGCTGAGGTTGAAGGCTCCGCTGTTCAGGAACGCCAGCGGATCCGCGTCCGGCTGGAACGCGAAGTTGAAGGTGACGTTGTGCAGTGTCGCCAGCGCCGGATTGCTGAAGATCAGCGAGTCCGTCAGGAACCCGCCATGCCCGTCGGAGAAGATCTCGAGATTGATATTCCCGCCGGATTCGAAATAACTCCCGTTGATGAACAGCGCGTCGGGCGAGGCGCCCACCTGGAGCGTGCCGCCCATGTTGGTGACCGCGCCGTTGACCGTGCCGTTGCCGCCGAACACGCCGTTTTGGCCGACGAAGATGCTGGTGGCGTTGACCTTGGACGCGCCGGACAGCACGAAGGAGCCGTTGCCGGTATTGTGGTTGGTGCCGTCGCTGCCCACGCCAAGGAAGGAACCGGCGTTGAAGGTCGAGCCGCCGGCGACGGAGACAGTGCCGTTGCGTGGCGCGGAGGCGGCCGTGTTCGGCGCGGGCGCGCCCACGAAAGTCTGGCCGGTGGACTGGAAGCCGACGGTGCTGCCGGTATCGACAGTCAGGGTGCCCGTGCCATTGCCGCCGATCGCGATCGCGCTGTTGGTGGCGGCCCCACCGATTGTCACCGACGATCCGCCAGTGACCGACATCGTGCCTTTCCCGGCCGAGGTCGCGCTGGCGATCCCGCCGCCGACGTAAAGCCCGCCGCCCGTGCTCCCCGTTCCCGCGTCCGGCGCGATCGTCACCTGGGCGCCATTCGCGACCGTCACGGTTCCGGTCGCTCCGGTGCCCACGGACAGGCGCGCGCCGGCATTCGCGACCGTTCCGAACGCGCCGTCGTTGCCCGCGATGGTCATCGTGGTGCCCGCCCCGGTCACCGTCAGCGTGCCCACGGCACCCGGATTGACGGAGGGATTCCCGGGGTTGATTGAGTCGCGTCCGACGACGACGTTCTCGGCGCTGACCGCGCCGCCGTTCTGGACGGTCATTGTCCCGGTGCCGGAACGTCCTATCGCGATGCCGCCATGGGAGGACTGCACGGCGATGGCGGAACCCGCGCCGTCCACGAGTACGGTGCCAGTGCCGGCCGCCTCGTTCGAGGAAACCTGCCCGCCAGAGCCGCCGACATTGACGCCGCCGTAGCCCGTGGAGTCATTCACCACGACCTGGCCGCCCGCGGTGACATTCATGGTGCCGGCGCCGCTGCGCCCGACCGCGATCCCCGGCAGTGTCGAGGTGCTGCCGGCATTGGTCCCGGCCAACGACAACTGACTGCCCGCGCCGGTCACGGTCAGTGTGCCGGTGGCGCCGCGGCGGCCGATATTGACGCCGCCTCCGGCGACCGTGTCGAGGTTGATGTTTGTTTGACCGCCGTTCTGGATGGTCATCGTGCCGGTGGCGGTGGTGACCCCCGCCGGAGCCTGCCCCGCGGCATTGACGAACCCGACCTCCAGCGCCGCCGAGGCGGTGCCTTGTGCCTTCAACGAAACGACGCTGCCCGCGCCATCGACCGTCATCGTGCCGGTGGACCCGTCGCGGCCGACTCGCAGGACGTTCAGACCGTTGACGGTGCCGCCATTCTGGACGGTCATCGTGCCGGTGCCCTGATTGCGCCCGACCGACAGCGACGGGGTGTTGGTGCCGCTGTAGGAGCCGGTGAAGTTCATCGACCCGCCGTCGATGGTCACCGTGCCGATGCCGCCCGCGTTGCCGCCGTTGCCGCCGATATTGACGACGGGCGCGGTGCCTGACGCGGCTCCGGCGGCGACCGACATGTTCATCGCGCCGCCGGCGGCGATCGTCAGGTTGCCGGTTCCGACCGCGCCGGGCACCGTGGCGGCGTTATAACCGACGGAGACCGCGTTACCGGGCGCGACCATGGCGAAGGTCATGGCCGAATTGGCGCCGGCGATGGTGACGGTGCCGTTCGCGCCGCCGGTGGAGCCCAGGGTGCCGGGGAGGCCGATGCTGACGCCGCCGACGACGAGGCCGGTGCCGGTGATTTTGCCTCCGGCGGAGACGGTGGCGGTGCCGGTGCCCACCAGCGTGGTCGATCCGGCGTCGAATCCGGCCGCCGCTTTGGTGAAGACCGCGCTGTTGCCGACATATAAATCGGCGCCCGAGGTGTTGCTGGCGGACAGTTTCAATGTCGAACCGGCGCCGGTCACGAGCAGCGTTCCGTTGCTGCCTCCGGTCAGACCGACAAAGGCGTTGTTCGCTCCGCTGGAGGCATCGACGAGCGCGCCGCCGGACACCACGACTTTTCCGGTGCCGTCGAACCCGGCGACCAGCGGACCAGTGCCAACGCCGGTCAGAGTCACCAGCGTACCCGCGCCATCGACCACGATCGTGCCATTGCTGGTGAGCCCGCCGCTGCCCGCCTGCACGCCCGTCATTGAAAGGCTGGAGCCGTTATCGACTGTCAGCGTGCCGGTGCCGCCGTTGGATCCGATGATGTTCAGTTGCCCAGCGAATGGCCCGCCGGAGGGGTTGTTCGTGCCTGTTTCGGCGATCCCGGCCCATGCGGCGGGTCCCGTGGCGGCCGCGGCGGACAGGATGGCGGCGCTCGCCAGAACGCGTGCGCGCCGCGGCCATGCGGCGGAAAGCGGTTTCGCCGCCGGAAGCGCCGAACGCTGAACCAAAGACGTCGTCGTCAGAAAATTATGTTTCATTACTATAACATCGTGCCATTTACATAACAACCAAGGAATAATATGGAATACTTCCGTAACCATCTCCTTGGATATTGGTATAATATAATACATATTTTCCTCCGGCTGTCCATGGGCCCTCGTTGGGGATCGGGGCGGGTCACGCCGAAAGGGGGCGGTCCATGAACCAACCTTTCCGGCGTTTATCCTTCTCGGCCCGATATGGAGAACGAGCCCTCATTTGGCCCCTCGATGGACCACCCCTGGAACCCAACCCCGCGCCGTGGCAAAAGCCCGTTCCTCAACGGCGCCAGCACCTTGCCTCGGAGTTCCGGATTGTCCCAGTCATCTCCAGTGGACCCCCAAATGGACCCCGCCCGCGACGCCGCGATCGCCCGGTTTCTCCGCGCCAACGGGTTCCGGCCCGAGGATGCCTCGCCGCTGGCCCAGGACGCGAGCTTTCGGAAGTATTGGCGGGTGAAAGGGGGGGCGGTGCTGATGGACGCGCCGCCGCCGGAGGACACCGGCCCCTTCCTCCGGATCGCCGCCCATTTGGCGGCGCTGGGCCTGTCGGTGCCCCGCATCCTCGCCGCCGACGAAGCCGCCGGGCTGATCCTGGAGGAGGATCTGGGCGACGATCTGTTCTCGGCGATCCTTTCGGACACCAACATCGGGCCGCTGTTCGACGCCGCCATCGACGCGCTGCTGGTCATCCAACGCGCCGCGCCGCCGGCCGGACTCCCCGCCTGGGGGATCGAGGCAATGATCCAGACCGCCACCGGCACCCTGTTCGACTGGTGGTGGCCCGCCATGCACGGCGCCCCCCCGCCGGACCAGGCCCGCGCGGAAATAACCGCGGCGCTCGGTGCCATGCTGCGTCCCGTGGCGGCCGGCCCATGCGGCATGGTCCACCGGGACTGGTTCGCCGGCAATCTCATCCACCTCCCGGATCGTTCCGGTCCCCGGCGCACCGGCGTGATCGACTTCCAGGGCGCCGCGCTGGGCCACCCGGCCTACGACCTCGTCTCCTTGCTGCAGGACGCGCGCCGCGACATTCCGGCGGAGACGGAAGCGCGCGCGCTGACCCGTTACCTCGCCGCGCGGCCCGAACTGGACCCGGGCGCCTTCCGCGCGGCCTACGACGCCTGCGCCGCGCAACGGCATCTGCGGGTCGCCTGTCAATGGGTCCGCCTCGCCCGCCGCGACGCCCGCCCCCACTACCTCGCCCATGGCCCCCGCACCTGGGCTCTCCTCAACCGCGCGCTGACCCGGCCCGCCGCCGCGCCCTTGGCTGCCGCGCTGCACCGCTGGGTCCCCTTCGACCGCCGCCGCAACCCACCCGAGCCAAACACATGACCACCCGCCCCCACGCCGCGATGATCCTGGCCGCCGGCCTCGCCACCCGTATGCGGCCGCTGACCGACACCACCGCCAAACCGCTTCTGAAACTGGGCGGTAAAACACTGCTGGACCACGCCCTGGATCACCTCGCGCTGGAAGGCATCGAAACCGCCGTGGTCAACGCCTTCTGGCACGCGGACAAGGTCGTCGAACACGTGGCGGCCAGATCGCCGCCGCCCAAAACCATCGCCATCCGGGAAACGGAACTCCTGGACACCGGCGGCGGTGTCCGCAACGCGCTGCCACTGCTCGGGCCGGACCCGTTCTTCGCGATCAACGGCGACGCCTTCTGGGTGAACGGACCCTCCACCGCGCTGTCCCGCATGGCCAAGGCCTTCGACGACAGCGTCGATGTCGTTCTTTTGGTGCACCGAACCTGCCAGGTCCACGCCGAAACCGGACTGGGCGACTTCGCCGTCGATCAACTCGGGATCCCCAGGCGCCGGAAAGACCGCGAAATCGTTCCGTATATCTTCGCCGGCGCCTCCCTCATGCGCCCCTCTTTGCTGGACAATACCCCCGAAGGCCCCTTCTCCCTGAACGTCGCCTGGAACCGCGCCCTCGCCACCGGCCGCATCCGCGCCATCGTCCACGACGGCCTGTGGTTCCACCTCTCCACCCCACCCGACCTCGCCGAAGCGGAACTCGTCCTGGACGCGCAATCGACGGCGGACGGGCGATGAGCCCGGACCGGCGTGCGCGGATGCGGACGCCCTGGGGCGTTGCCCCAGACCCCACGAGGGGCTTTGCCCCCTTAACCCCCACCAGGGGAACGTCCCCTGGACCGCGATCGATTTTTGACCGGTGGGTAAGGGAGGGCCTTCCACGGACGTGGCAACAGCCTCGCATGACCCTCCCTTACCCACCGGTCAAACCCCGGGGTTCCAAGGGCGAGCCCTTGGTGGGGTCGAGGGGCGAAGCCCTCGCGGGGTTTGGGGCAGCGCCCCAACGCGTCCACATCCACACACGAGGGTCCAGGCCATGACCGGTCCTGCGTTGTTCGCGATTCCGGCCGGCGTGCCGTTTTTGGAGGCGTTGGCGCGGGAGTGGTTGCGGCGGTGTGGGGGGGATCCGTTGGCGATTGCCAATGGGTTGATTCTGACGCCGACGCGACGCAGTGCGCGGGCGTTGGCCGAGGCGTTTTTGCGGGTGTCGGAGGGGCGTGGGTTGTTGCTGCCTCGGCTGGTGGCGTTGGGGGCTTTGGATGAGGCGCCGTTGGCTTTGACGGGGGCGTTGGCATTGCGCCCGGCGGTGGATCCGCACCGGCGGCTGGCGATTTTGACCGATTTGATCCTGCGGATGAATGGCGCGGGTGGGGCGCCGCGGACGGCGGACCGGGCCTGGACTTTGGCGGCGGAGCTGGCGGCGTTGATGGACGAGGCGGATCGGGCGGAGATCGATCTGGCCGCGCGGTTGCCGGACGCGGCGGACCCGTCGTTTGCCCGGCATTGGAGCCGTACGCTCGAGTTCTTGCGGATCGTGACGCATGCCTGGCCGGCCTGGCTGGAGGAGAACGGCGTCATGAACCCGGCCGCGCGCCAGGTCGCGTTGTTGAACGCGCAGGCGGCGGCGTGGGAGGCCGCGCCGCCGGATTATCCGGTGGCGATCGCCGGGACGACGGCCGGCATTCCGGCGGTGGCCCGGCTGGCGCGGGTGGTGGCGCGGATGCAAGGCGGGTGCGTGGTGCTGCCGGTGTTGGACACCGCGATGACGGAGGTGGAGTGGGCGGCGATCGAGGACAGTCATCCGCAGGCGGGCCTCGCCGATTTGCTGGCGGGGTTGGACGCGACGCGGGCGGATGTGCGGCCCTGGCCTGCCGGGGGTGGCGAGACCGGACGGCCCGAGGCGGGCCGGTTCGCGATGTTGTCGAAAGCCTTGCTGCCGGCGGCGGCGATGGGGGCCTGGCAGGCTCCGGATGTGCCGGCGCTGGCGGGGTTGTCGCGGCTGGCCCCCAAGGACACGCAGGAAGAAGCCGAGGCGATCGCGGCGATTTTGCGCGATGCGGTGCAAAGTCCGGGCCGGACGGCGGCGCTGGTGACGCCGGATCGGGATTTGGCCGTGCGGGTCTCCGCCGCCTTGCCCCGGCATGGCATCGTCGCGGACGACAGCGCGGGCGAGACGCTGAGCGAGACTCCGCCCGCGGTGTTCCTGCGGTTGTTGGCGCGGGCGGTGGCCGAGTCTTTGGCGCCGGTGCCGTTGCTGGCGCTCTTGAAGCATCCTTTCGCGGCGGCGGGGTTGTCGCCCGCCGCCTGCCGCCGCCTCGCCCGTGCCTTGGAGGTCGCGACGTTGCGCGGGCCGCGGCCGTTGCCGGGCCTGGCGGGTCTGCGCATCGGGGTCGACAAGAAGGCGCCGGAGCTGGCGGCGTTTCTCAACCGGGTGGAGGCCTGCCTGGCGCCGTCCCTGCGGTTCGAGACGGGCGTGCTGGTGGCGCCCATGGAGGCGTTGGTGGCGACGATCGCCGCCGCCGAGGCGCTCGCCGCGACCGATCTGGAGCCGGGCGACATCGTGCTCTGGGCTGGCGAGGAGGGCGAGGCACTGAGCACGATCCTGGCCGCGGCGCTGGACGCGTTCGGGCAGTTGCCGGACCAGCATCCCGACGTGTTGCCGGGCCTGATCGACGCGTTGCTGGCGGGCGAGACGATCCGGTCGCGGCGGGCGTTGCGGGGGCGTGGCGGGGCCGAGCATCCGCGCGTGTTCATCTGGGGTCCGTTGGAAGCGCGGCTTCAGTTCGTGGATACGATGGTGTTGGGCGGGCTCGTCGAGACGGTGTGGCCGCCGGCGCCGGAGCCCGGCCCGTGGTTGTCGCGGCCGATGCGGACAAAGGTAGGGTTGCCCTCGCCGGAGGCCGCGGTCGGGCAGGCGGCGCACGATTTCCTGGCGGCGGCGATGTCGGCGGAGACGGTGGTCCTGTCCTGCCCGTCGCGCCGGGATGGGGCACCGGCGGTGCCGGCGCGCTGGTTGACCCGGCTGGAGGCCTTGCTGGCCGGCATGGGCGCGGCCCTGCCCGCCCATGACGCGGTGCACTGGGCGCGCGGCCGGGACGTGCCGGTTGACGGACCCTCGCCGTCGCGGCCGCCGCGGCCCTGTCCGCCGGTGTCCGCGCGTCCGACGCGGTTGAGCGTGACGGAGATCGAGACCTGGCTGCGCGATCCCTATGCGATTTACGCCAAACATATTCTGAAGCTGGCGCGGTTGAAGGATCTGGACCAGGAGACCGACGCGATCGATTACGGCGTTCTGGTGCACGCGGGGCTTAACCGGTTTCTCGCCGATGTGGGGCCGGGCTGGCCGGAGGACGCGCGGGAGCGGTTGCGGCGGGCGATGCGGATCGCGCTGGCGGAATCCCTGGCGCGTCCCGGCCTCGCCGTCTGGTGGGAGCCGCGGCTGGAGCGCATCGCCGATTGGGCGGCGGCGCTGGAGACGCGGCGGCGGCATGACATGCCGGTGACGGCGCTGGCCTCGGAATTGCCGGGCCGGTTGATCCTGCGGCGTCCCGAGCGGAGTTTCAGCCTGACCGCGCGGGCCGACCGGATCGAGCGGCGGGCGGATGGCGGGCTGGCCTTCCTGGATTACAAGACGGGTATCGTGCCGGCGGAGAAAGCCGTTGCCTCCGGCATCGCGCCGCAATTGCCGTTGGAGGCGGGGATGGCGGCGCTGGGCGGGTTCGGCGACGACTGGCGCGGCGAGGCGGCGGAGCTGGCCTATTGGGCGCTGAAGGGCGGGTTCGAGCCGGGCAAGGAAACCGTCCTGTTTCAGAAAAAGGACGCCGAGCGCCAGGCGGCGATCGACACCGCGCTGGCGGGGTTGCGGACCTTGATCGAGCAGTACGACGAGCCGGACCGCTGCTATCTGGCGCAACCCGATCCGTCCTGGACGCCGCGGTTTTCCGATTACGCGCAATTGGAACGGATCGCGGAATGGGCGATGGCGGTGGAGGAGGACGAGCCATGACCTCCCCGCGGGAAGAAGCCCAGGCGAATCAGCGGGCGGCGGCGGACCCGAGGGTTTCGGCGTTTGTCGCGGCCTCGGCGGGGTCGGGGAAGACGCGGCTGCTGACGGACCGGCTGCTGCGGCTGATGGTGGAGGGGGCGAAGCCGGAGCGCATTCTGTGCCTGACCTTCACCAAGGCGGCGGCGGCCGAGATGTCGGTCCGGCTGCGCAAGCGGCTGGGCGGGTGGGTGACACTGGACCGCGCCGCGCTGGCGCGGGAGCTGGAGGGGCTGGCGATCCCGGCGTCGACGGAGGCGATGGCACGGGCGCGGGCCTTGTTCGCGACGGTGCTGGACGTGCCCGGCGGCATTCGAATCAGCACGATCCACGCGTTCTGCCAGTCGTTGCTGCGGCGGTTTCCGCTGGAGGCGGAGATCTCGCCGCATTTCCAGTTGGCCGACGATCGCGACGCGGCGGAGGCGATGACGGAGGCGCGGGAGGCTTTGTTGGCCTCGGTTCGGCCGCGCGGGGAGTCGACCGATCTGTCGGAGCGGGAGGTGGCGCTGCGGGCGCTGGCGGGCGTTGCCTCGCTGAGCCATTTCACGGCGCTGGTCACGACGTTGAAGGCGAAGCATCGGGCGCTGGCGGGGCGCGAGAGCGAGATCGCCGGCGCCCGCCGCCGGTTGCTGGGGGTGACGGTGTCCGGCCCGGAGGAACTGGTCGCCAAGGCGGTGGTGTGGCCTGGCGAGGCGGATGTCGCCGCGGCGGCGCGGGCGATTCTGGGGTCGGACAAAGCCTCGGCGAGACCGCTGGAGCGGGCGCGGGCGATCCTGGCCTGGATCGACCAACCGGCGGCTTCGCGGCGGGACAGTTGGAACGCCTGGCGGAAGTTGTTCGTGAAGGACGATGGCGAGCCTTACGCCGCCTCGACCTTCGTCAATCCGGTTTTGGGGCGGACTCAGCCGGGCCTTGGCGAAACGCTGCTGGCCGAGGCGGCGCGGGTGCTGGCGATCGACGAGGGCATCCGCGCGGCGGACACCGCCGCGGTCTCGGACGCGCTGTGCGAACTGGCCTGGCCGTTGCTGGCGCGGTACGGGGCGCGGAAGACCGCGTCGGGGCTGCTGGAGTTCGACGACCTGATCGGGCGCGGCACGGCGCTGCTGATCGATCCGGGGGCGCAATGGGTGCTGTACAAGCTCGATGGCGGGCTGGATCATTTGTTGCTGGACGAGGTGCAGGATACCAGCCCGGAACAATGGGCGATCGCGCATGGGCTGACGCAGGAGTTTTTCGCGGGCGACGGCGCGCGGGACGAGATGCGCACGGTGTTCGCGGTCGGGGATCGGAAGCAGTCGATTTTCTCCTTTCAGGGCGCCGATGTCGCGGGGTTCGAGGCGGCGCGGTCGTTACTGGGGCGGCGGGTCGCCGACGCGGGGCTCGCATGGGTTGAGAAGCCGCTGAATGTTTCGTTCCGCTCGACGGCGCCGGTGCTGGCGCTGACGGACGCGGTGTTCGACGATCCCATCGCCTCGGCGGGGGTGTTGTTGCCGGGGGAGGTGTTGGAACATCGCGCCGACCGGGCGGGCCATGCGGGACGGGTGGAAATCTGGCCGCTGGTGGAAGCGCCGCCACCGCAACCGCCGGAAGCATGGTCGGCGCCGAAGGATTACCGGCGCGCGGCTTCGGCGCTGGAGCTTCTGGCGGACACGATGGCCGAATGGATCGCGGACCAGACAGATGGGAGCGTCTTGCTGGAAAGCAAGGGGCGGCCGGTGCGGCCTGGGGATATCATGATCCTGGTGCGGCACCGGGACGCGCTGCCGGCGGCGCTGGTGCGGGCGTTGAAGACACGGGGCATTCCGGTGTCGGGTCTGGACCGGATGCTTCTTACTGGCCAGCCGGCGGTGCAGGACCTGTTGGCGCTGGCGGACGCGTTGTTACTGCCACAGGACGATCTGACCTTCGCCTGCGTGCTGACCAGCCCGTTGGGCGGGCTGGACGACGACGATCTGATGGCGCTTGCGATCGGGCGGGAGGCGCCGTTGTGGGAGGCGCTGCGCGACCGGCACGCGGAGAACGTCCGTTGGGCGGAGGCCTGGGGCTTCTTCTCGGCGCTGCTGGCGCGGGCCGATTTCGTGACTCCGCATGCCTTGTTCGCGGAGGCGTTGGGGCCCTTGGGCGGGCGGGCGAAGCTGATGGCCCGGCTGGGGGCGGAGGCGGCGGAACCGATCGACGAACTGCTGAACGCGGCGCTGGGGTATACGCGGATTCACCCGCCCTCGATGCAGGGGTTTTTGCAATGGCTGCGGCGGTCGGGGGCGGAGATCAAGCGGGAGCCGGAGGCGGCGGGCGACCAGGTCCGCATCCTGACGGTGCATGGCGCCAAGGGGTTGCAGGCGCCGCTGGTGATCCTGCCTGACACGACGTCGTTGCCGCGCGAGGACGATGGGTTGTTATGGGACGCCGACCCGGTCTCGGGGTTGGATATCCCGATCTGGGTGCCGAATCGGGCGTTCCACTGCGCCGCCACCATGCGCATCCGGGACGCGGCGCGGCGGCGGCGGCGGGAGGAGTATAACCGGCTGCTGTATGTCGCTCTGACGCGGGCGGAGGACCGGCTGGTGGTTTGCGGGGCCCGGCCGAAGCGGGGGCAGCCCTCGGACGAATGCTGGTACAGCGCCGTGGTCCGAGGGTTTGGCCGGTTGGGGCATGCGCCGGAGGACGGGTTCGCCCGGATTGACTCGGAACAGGTGGTGGGACCGGACGTGGAGGGGATCGCGGCGGCGGACGCGGTGGTTTCGCCGCCTCCGGCCTGGCTGGATACGCCACCGCCGCCGGAGCCGCCTCGGCCCATGCCCTTGGCGCCGAGCCGGCCCGAGGGGGTGGAACTGGGGGCGGTGCCCGCCAGTGCCTCGCCGTTGGCACGGGCGGAGGGCGGGGCGGACCGGTTCAAACGGGGCAAGCTGGTGCATGCGTTGTTGCAGCATCTGCCGGATATGTCCGACGATTCCCGGCTTGAGGCGGCGCTTCGGTTCCTCCGCGCGCCGGGCCATGGGTTGCCCGTGGGGGCGGCGGAGGGGATCGCGGCGGAGACGCTCGCCATTCTGCGCGATCCGGATCTGGCGCCGCTGTTCGGTCCCGGGAGCCGGGCGGAGGTGCCGCTGACGGGGGTGGTGGGGGACGCGGTCGTGGGCGGGTTGGTGGACCGGATCGCGGTGCTGCCGGACCGGACGATCCTGGCGGACTTCAAGACCAACCGGCAGCCGCCCGCGACGGTGGAGGCGACGCCGGTGGCGTATTTGCGGCAGATGGCGAGTTACCGGGCGGTTTTGCGGATTGTCTTTCCGGATCGGCCGGTGGATTGCGCGTTAATTTGGACGCGGGAGGCTCGGGTTTCGTGGTTGCCGGGGGAGATGTTGGATCGGCACGCGCCGGCGGGGTGAGGCCGCGGGGGCGGTTGGTTGGGGGGGGGCTGGTCGCATGCGCCGTGCCGCTCCCGGTGGCCCGGTCAAGCCGGGCCATGACGAGAAGAATGGGGGCCGGGACGGGAGGAAGCGGGCCGGGGGGTTGGTTTGAGAGGGCGTTTCGGCGACTCGGGACGGCCTGTCAGGCTGACGGGGACAGGAGGGCGCGGCGATGGGTCATGTGAGGGGTGGCGGCGACGTGGAGTTGGCCGGGCGGCTGGTGGCGTTGACCGAGGAGGCCTGGGGGTTTGTGGCCCAGGACAAGGTTGAGGGGCTGGCTCGGCGGTTTTTGTCGGGGGTGGGCTGGGTTGTTCATGGCGGGCATTGGGAGGTGGCGCGGTTCTTGGCGCGTGAGATCGTTTCGATGACGCCATCCATGCTGGGTTCGACGGCGTTCGACCGGCTGGCGCGGGCGATGAAGGGGCGGTCTGGCGAGGACGTCCAGGCGGTGGATTTGTCGCGGCGGAGTCAATTTTTGGCGGGGCGGCTGGACGGGGCGCGGTTTTTGCCGCTGGGGACCGGGGTGGCTCGGCCCATGATGGTCATGCCGTCGTCGGTTCCTCTCGATGGCGAGACGGTGTTGGGGCGGTTCGGGGTTTTGGCGGACGGGCGGCTGGTGCCGGTGGGGATGTTGCTGGCGCTGGATGGGGAAGCGCAGGGGGTTGCGCTGGGGTATGGCGGTAAGGCGACGGTGCGGCGCGCGGAGGCGGTTTACCAACACATGGTGCGGCGGGGGATGGCTTCGTTGACGCCGCCGGAGCCGGTCTCGCCGTTCGATCCGGAATCGAATCCCTTGGATACGGTGGCGGCCGATTGGGCGGCGGCGGATGGGCAGCCGGAGGCTCGGTTTCGGGCGCGGGCGCGGGATTTGATCGGGCCGCCGGTTTTGACCGCGGCGCTGATTTCCGTGGCGGTGGCGGGGGATATTGGCGATCCGCGGCTGGCGCGGGCGTATCGGGCGATCGCGGCGTTTATTTTGGAGTTCATGGCGGCGCGGGAGGCGAATGGCTCGGCGCGGGGGATGATGGACCGGGCGGCGGCGGAGGTTGAGGTCGCGATCCGGCTGGGTCGTTGCGGGTCCGAGACGCGGGCGTTGTTCGTGGAATTGCGGGCGCGGGCGGAGATGGCGGCGCGGCGGAAGCCGGGGGTGGAGTCGGGCGATCTGGACAAGTTGGTGGCGCGGATTCAGGCGTTGCGGGCGAAGACGGTGGAGCAGGGGTGTACGGAGCAGGAGGCTCTGGCGGCGGCGGAGAAGGTGGCGGAGTTACTGGATCGTTACGGGTTGAGTGTCAGCGAGCTGGATTTGCGGCAGCAGGTCTGCGAGGGCATCGGGGTCGAGACGGGCCGCAGGCGGCGCGGGCCGATCGACGATTGCATGGGCTCGATCGCGGTGTTTTTCGATTGCCGGGTTTGGGGCGAGACCGGGCCGGATGGGACGATTCGTTACGTGTTCTTCGGGTTGCCGGGGGATGTGCAGGCGTCCGTCTATTTGCACGATCTGATTGTGTTGGCGTTCGCGGGGGAGACGGCGGCGTATCAACGCGGGGCGTTTTATCTTGGTTTGGATTCTGGACGGAAGCGGTCCGCGACGACCTCGTTTCAGGCGGGGTTGGCGCGGGGGATTGTCGAGAAGCTGGAGTCGTTACGCCGGGCGCGCGATACGCAGGGGTCGAACGGGCGGGATCTGGTGCCGGTGAAGCAGTCGATCGTGGAGCAGGAGTTGGAGCGGCTGGGGCTGGCGCTGCGGCGGGGCTCGGCGACCCGGCGGCGGGTGATCAAGGACGCTTACGAAGCGGGCGAGGAAGCCGGGCGGAAGTTCGAGGTGCGGCAGGGGATTGAGGGCGGGTCATAGCTTCCGGCGTGGGCGGTGGTTTTTTGGCGGCCGCGGGCGGCCGAGGCTTTCGTGCTGGAGCAGAGGCGTGGGTGGTCCGCTGTGGCCTGTCCTTGGGCGGGCGCGGCCCGACGCATGGGCGGACCATGACGGTTGTCGGCGGCCGTGCGAAGGTCAGTGGTTACGACGGTTGGTACGGGGCCGTGGCGGTTACGTCCAGCGCATGGACGCGGCGGCGTGGCGCGTGGGGTGGGCGCGGTGGCCGGTGGCGCCGGCGGTGCGTGGGGTTTTCAGGGGTGGGGTTTGGGCCTGGCGGGGGGGATCGAAGGGGTGCGCGGGTTGGGTGGGCTCGGGGCCGGCGGCGGGTTCGGGCTGGGGTTCGGGCGTGGGGTGGGGTTCGGGCGTGGGCTGGGGTTCGGCGGCGGCTTGTTGGGCGGCGGCTTGCTGGGCGCGGTGGCGGCGGAGTTCGACGATCCAGGATTTTTGGACGCGTCCGAGGGCGATGGCCTGTTGGCGGTGTTTGTAGGCGTCGGCGGGCGTCTCGGCGGCATGGGCGTCGTTGACGGCGTCCAGGATTAAAGTCTGGAACAGGACGATCTGGCCGGCGAACAGGACCTCGGCGGAGTCGGTGGGGGTCAGCGCTTCCATTTGGGCGAGCGCGGTTTGGGCGCGGGCCTGACGTTCCGTGTCCGTTTGGTTGGGGCGGTTGGCGATGGCGTCGATCAGGGCGCGGAGCGGGGGTGGCGTCTGGTCCGGGTGCATGGGGTTTGGTCCTCGACGTGTTGGGTATTTTTTCCGATATCGAGGAATTCGCGTCAATGGGTTTTTGGTGGGGGAGTCCGTTGGCGGTCGCCCAGGTCCGTGTCGTTAGGGTCCGGTATGCGCTCTCGGTCCGGGCGGGTTCGATCGGCCGTCCTTCGCGGCATGGGTGTTTGTGGTGGGACGCGGCCTTGGGGTCGGACTTCGTGCCGGTGGAAAGAAAGAGCCTCGCGGGGAGGGCGCGGTGGACGTGGGCGGGGCACGGGGGTTCTTTCCGCGTCGCCGGGGGGGGGGCTTTTGGTTGGGGCCTTGGGCGGTTGGGGGCTAAGGACCTCCGTGCCTGCTCCGTGCGTCCTCCGTGGCCCTCCGTGTTGAAGTCTTCCTGGGCCTCGCCCCGCGGTGTGCCGCCGGGCTTTGGCCGCCGCCGGCCCGCCATTCGGCCTGACCCTGGGCGAGGTGCCGGTTCCCAGCCTGACGCCGGCCGCGGTGCCGGTGGACGGAAAGAAAGTCTTTATCACGGAGGGCCACGGAGGTTGCACGGAGGACGCACGGGAGTTCTACGTGGGGTGGCGGACGCGGCTTTCAGGGGAGGCCGGCGTCGCGGCGGGCGGCGGCGAGGGCGAGCCGGAAGCCGCCACGGCCGCGGCCCAGGGCGGCGAAGATGGCGCGGAAGCGGGCGATCGCGTCCTTGAGGTTCGGATGGGCGTGGCCGGTGGCGTGTTCAAAGGACAGGTAGATGCCCAGGGCGCGGCGGATCATGGGCTCCGCCTCTGCCAGCCGGTTGGTGTCCTGAAGCAATCGCGCGAGGTTATTGAGGCGGATCGCCACGTTCGGATGGTCTGGGCCGTGGCTACTTTCGCCGATAGCCAGAGCGCGGCGCATGAGTTGTTCCGCCTCCGCCAGCCGGTTGGTGGCCATGAGCAATTGCGCGAGGTTGTTGAGGTTGATCGCTACGTAGTTGTGGTCTGGCCCGCGGCTGGTTTCCTCGATGGCCAGAGCGCGCCGCATGAGCGGTTCCGCCTCCGACAGCCGGTTCGTGGCCTGGAGCACTGCCGCGAGGTTGTTGAGGTCACGCGCCAGGTTTGGATGGTCTGGGCGGAATCTGGCCTCGTCGATGGCCAGAGCGCGGCGAATGAGCGGCTCCGCCTCCCCCTGCCGATTGGTGGCCAGGAGCAATAGCGCGAGGTTGTTGAGGCTGGCCGCCACGTTCGGATGGTCCTGGCCCGGGCTACTTTCGTCGATCGCCAGAGCGCGGCGCATGAGTGGTTCCGCCTCCGCCAGCCGGTTGGTGGCCTTAAGCAAGTGCGCGAGGTGGTTGAGGTGGTGTCCCGCGACAATCAAGATGGGAATGCGCGACAATCAGGATGGGAATCTCGTTGCGGTGCTGTCGTCGTAGGAAGGGCGTAGCCCGACCGGAGACGACAGCACCGCGGCAA
>CANJJS010000084.1 GCA_947474705.1 Acetobacteraceae bacterium
ATGACGGCGGCGGATTTCGGCAATCGTATCCATGTACAACACCCCAGACTCTCCAGCATAAACGCCGGAGGATCGCACGGACCGGGGTGGAAACTATTGGACGCTGTTTACCCCCGGAATCTGGAAAGGTTTGCACGCTGTTTTACAGGTCAGCACCGTGCGGTTACCGGACGCGGTCTGGACATTCAGGCGATCGCCGACCGTGGCCCCGAGATCCGTGGCGAGTTCCGTGCCAACGATAATATCCTCATTGTTCAACCGCGCCACGCCCGAGACGATGTAGTCCGGCAGCCTGACGATCCTGAAATACGTGGCCGGCTCGACCCCGGAAATGGAAATCGCGCGGCTCGCGGCGCCGCGCACGGCAAGCGCGGACCCGGCCATGGTCGGGGAGACCGCGATGACGCCTGGCGTCGCCAGCATGCGCGCGCGGATCTTGGGCCATTGATCGATCGAAACCACACGCTGTCCCGGACGTTGAACGATCGCGTCTTCCAGCACACCGGTTCCCGCCAGCAAGGGCCGAGGCATCTGCTTGGGCGGGATCAATTGAATCTGCGGCTGCGACGTCAACACGCGCTTGATGAAATTCGCCTGCAGACCCGTCAGCAACGCGGACATGAACACAATGACCCCGACGCCAATCGCGATGCCGGTCAGGATGAACAGCGTCTGCATGCGGCCCTCGCGCAAAAAGCGCACGGCGGCGATCCATTCGAAGGGAAGCCAGCGATTCACGGCGTCTTCGCCCGGACGCGGTCGCCTGCCTGGACCGTCGAAAGGGCCGGCAGCACCGCTTCGCCGTCGGCCAGCCCCTCCAATATCTGAACCTGGCTGGCCCCCGTCAGGCCAATCCGGACCGAAGAACGCACCGCGCGGCCGTCGCGGATCGCCAATACCCAGGGTTTGGCCGACAAGGTCTCGTGAACGAAACTCCCCGGGACGACCAGGGCATTCTCGGCACGCGCGACCTCGATATCGACGGAAACCGTCATGTCCTGACGCAAATAATCCGGTGGATCGGCGACCGTCAGTTTCACCTCGACCGAGGCCCGGGTAATATCGACGGCGGGGTTGATATAGGACACCGTCGCCGCGAACCGTTTGTCCGCATAAGCATCCGCTGAAACCGTCGCCTTGCGTCCCAGTGCCAGTTTCGCGAGATTTCGCTCGTCGATGGCCATTCCGATCTGGGTTTCGCCATCCGGTGCCAGCACCATCAGCATGTCGCCGGGCTTCGCGATCGTTCCCTGCTCGACATTCCGGGAGATCAGGACACCCGCGCGGGGCGCCGCGATGGTGGCATACCCCAGGCGCGAGAGCGCGATATCGCGGCTCGCGGCCGCCTGGTTCAACTGTGTCTGTGCCGTCACGAAATCGCTACCGCCGACCTCGGCGGTATAGACTTGATGCTCCGCCGTGCGGACCCGCGTCTGGGCGATATCCAGATCGCGTTGCGCGGTCTCCAGAACGACACGGGTTTCATTGCCATTACGGAATAGCTCCTCGGCGCGGCCATGGGTCTGGCGCGCGTTGAGAAGTGTGGCCTGCGCCTGCTTCAGGGAATCCCGTGCCGTCGGCAGGGTCAGTTCCGCGAGCTGTTTCATGCGCGCCTCCGCCTGTGCGACGGCGCCCTGCGCCTGGCCCAGAGCGCCGGTCAGTTCGGTGTTTTCAAGGGAGATCAAAGCCTGCCCCTTTGTCACGCGCTGCCCCTCGCCGACCTGCACGGTGGCGACGGTGCCGACGATCTGACTGCCGATGACGACCCGGAACGGCGTTTCCACGTTGCCGGTCGCGACCACGGTTTCGACCAGCGTGACCCGCGTGGCGCGCGCGACCTCGGTCTCCGGGCCCAGTACGGCGATGGTCACGCGCCAGGCAATCGCGGCCAGGACCGGAAGCGATGCCAGTACGATCCATTTGTGCCCCCACGCCGCCGCGCGCGCCGTTTCCCATCGCGACAGGGGCATGGGTGGTGGAAATGGCGCTTCGGTCACGGCCGGGCGCGGCGCGTCAGGCCGCCGGGAAGACGATATCCGTCGAGTTTCGGTGGCATACGCGGGCTCCCGTTACGGGCGAAAAAGGAAGGGGTTGAGTGCGCCCGCGAAGGGCCGCGCCGAAAGCCTCGGAAACTACCCAGGCCGGCGGGAACCGGCGATCGATTCCACGAAAAGCGACATCTCGAAAATCCCGGCGGCCGCCAAAACCACGGTCGCGATCCCCGCGGCCTGGGCGGGACGCGGGTGGCGCGCCGCGATCAGCGGCCACGGATCAGCCCGGTGCCGATCAGCAGCACGCCAAGCGCCAGGGCGCCGGCGCCAAGGAAAGGCGGAACGGCATGATTGGCCGTTTCGGTGGCCGATAGTTTCAGGTCCCCGATTCGCGCGACTTCGGTGGTCTGGCTGGTGGTGAAAACCGGCACGGCGAAGGCGGCCAGTCCCAGCAGCACCAGCGCCGCACCGGCGATCGTCAAGGCAGACATGGAGGAGGTGTTCATGTGGGGTCCCTTCTTCGACGCGCGCCGGGGTCAGATGCGGCCGCCCGAGAGCAGGCCAAGCAACCATAATACGAGGAGAATGGTGAGGACGGTGCCGAGCACGCCGCCCAAACCGGCGCCGCCATAACGGCTGTGGGCGTAGTACCCGCCGCCTCCGCCAAACAGGAGCACCAGAATCACGACGACGACAATGAAACTCATGGGATGGCCTTTCGGTTCGACCCCCAACATGGGTCGCGGCGCGGCCGTACGGCAGCATCGGAAACTACCAGGCACCGGTCCGGCCTTGCCTATAGGTAGATTCCGAACCTCCCCCCCGCCGCATGACAGGCCTAACGTCCCCCTCGCCCCTGGTTTTGCCGCGCGTCAACCTGGGGCGCGGTGGAGACGGGTCCCGGGACGTCCGGCGGCCGAATGAGATTGAAGCGGCCTGAATGGGCCCGTTGGAGCGAATTGGACCCATGACGATACTCCGTATCCTCGTGGTGGAGGACGACGTCCTGATTGGCGCGTTGCTCGCCGAAATGTTGATCGCGATGGGCCACGCGGTGTGCGCGGTCGCGACGACGGAAGCCGGGGCCGTGGCCGCCGCCGCCGAACACCGGCCCGGTCTGGTGATCGCCGACGCGCGTTTGGGCGCGGGCAGCGGCCTGCGCGCCGTGGCCGAGATAACGCGCGCCGGTCCCGTTCCGCATGTGTTCATGAGCGGCGATCTTTCGAAGATACGCGCCAGTCACCCGGACGCCACGATGCTGCGCAAGCCCTTCGGCGAGCCCGAACTCCGGCGCGCCATCCAGCGGGCGCTGGCATGACCCCGCGCGACCGTACCGATCAGACGGAAGAAGTCCTGTTGAAAGCGGGCGCGCTGCAACGCGCGATCTTCAACAGCGCCAATTTTTCCTCCATCGCCACCGACGCGCGCGGCGTCATCCAGATTTTCAATGTCGGCGCCGAACGCATGCTGGGCTTCACGGCGGAAGAGGTGACGAACAAGCTCACCCCCGCCGATATTTCCGATCCGCTCGAATTGATCGCGCACGCGAAGACACTGAGCGAGGAGGTCGGGACCCCGATCGCGCCGGGCTTCGAAGCGATGGTTTTCAAGGCGTCGCGCGGGATCGAGGATATCTACCAACTGACCTATATCCGTAAGGATGGCAGCCGGTTTCCCGCCTTGGTGTCGGTGACCGCGCTGCGCGACACGGTCGATGCCGTCATTGGATATTTGTTGATCGGCACCGACAACACCGCGCGGAAGCTGGTGGAGGCGGAACAGAAGAAGCTCGACCGCCGGCTGCGCGATCAGCAGTTTTATACGCGGTCCCTGATTGAATCGAATATCGACGCGCTGATGACCACGGATCCCGCCGGCATCGTCACCGATGTGAACCGGCAGATGGAAGCCCTGACGGGCTGTACGCGGGACGAGCTGATTGGCGCGCCCTTCAAGGATTTTTTCACGGATCCGGAACGCGCGGAAGCGGCGATACGGCAGGTGCTGCGGGAAAAGAAAGTCACGGACTACGAGCTCACGGCGCGGGCGCGCGATGGCACCGAGACGGTCGTGTCGTACAACGCGACCACGTTTTACGATCGGGACCGCGCGTTGCAGGGCGTCTTCGCCGCGGCGCGCGATATCACCGAGCAGCAGCGCGTCGAAATGGAACTGAAGGAAGCCAAAGCCGTCGCCGAAAGCGCGAGTAGCGCCAAGTCGGAATTTTTGGCGAGCATGAGCCATGAGATACGCACGCCGATGAATGCGATCATGGGGATCGCCGATTTGCTGGCGCGCACCGAACTGACTCCGCTACAGGACAAATATGTCAGGATATTCCGGCGCGCCGGGGACAACCTGTTGAATCTCATCAACGACATATTGGATCTGTCGAAAGTCGAGGCCTCTCAGCTCGACCTGGAGCGGACGGAGTTTTCGCCACGCGACCTGATCGAAAAAACCATCGAAATGGTCGCGGTGTCCGCACAGGAACGGCGGCTGACGCTGACGTGCGAAATTCACGGCGACGTGGAGTCGGCCTTGATGGGTGACCCGACACGACTGCGTCAGGTGCTGCTCAATCTGTTAGGAAACGCCATCAAATTCACGGAAACCGGAAACGTTTCGTTGCGTATCGAACGGGATGGCGGTGGGTCCCTACCCACGTTGCTGCGGTTCATCGTGTCCGATACGGGCATCGGCATTCCCGAGGAGAAATTGGATCGGGTGTTCGAGCGTTTCACGCAGGCGGATTCCTCGACCACGCGGCGTTTTGGCGGTTCGGGTTTGGGGCTGACGATTTCCCGCCGGCTGGTTGAGCTCATGGGTGGCCGCATTTGGGCTGAGAGTGTTCTGGGGCAGGGCAGTGTTTTCACGTTTTCCGTGCCTTTTGAAGGCGGTGCGGAAGCCCAGGAGCATCGGCCGGTGGCGGGAGGGGCGGGGTTGGATGCGCCGTTGCGGGCATTGTCCATTTTGCTGGTGGAAGATTCGCCCGATAACCGGATCATCACGCAGGCTTATTTGGCCGAAACGCCTCACCAGGTGGATGTCGCGGAAAACGGCGCCGTCGCTTACGAGAAATTCATCGCCGGGAATTACGATATCGTTCTCATGGACCGTCAGATGCCGGTCATGGACGGGCTGGAAGCGACGCGCGCCATCCGCGGTTGGGAGGAGCGGATGGGCCGGCCCAGAACACCCATTCTGGCTTTGACGGCTTCGGCGCTGAAGGGCGATCGGGAGAAATGTCTCGCGGCGGGTTGCACCGCGTATCTGACCAAGCCGATCCGGCAGGACGTGCTGCTGCGGGCGATCGCGGAGCATGCCAATATTCCCGCCGCGTTGGCGGAGATCTGCCCTGTGGTTTGTGGCGCGGCGCAAGCGGCGCGGTGTGTCGCGTTTCTGGCGCGGTGCCGGGAGAATGCCGCGACAATTCAGGATGCTCTCGCGTTTGGCGATTTTTCGGCCGCCGCGACACTTGGGCATGGCATGCGTGGCGCGGGCGGGATGTTCGGGTTTCAGATCGTTACCGATCTGGGCGCCGCCATCGAGCTTGCCGGGGAAAACGCGGATCTCGCGGCATCGCGCCGGGCAGTCGACGATCTCGCGTCTTATCTCGATATTCTGGATGCGGCGGCACGCGCTCCCGGCTGACGGCCTTCGCGCGTCCGGCGCTGAGTATTTTCCGAGTCTACCGGCGCCATGCCGCCCGCGTCTACGCTTCCACATGGTCGCGAATGACGCGTCCAAGGACGGAACATTATGAAACAACAACTATCTGTCGCGGCGGATCGGCGAGTGCCCCGTCCTCTCCCTTTTGTCGCGGGGCCTGGGCGGGACCGCCAGACCGGCCAAAACAGAAACGGCACACAAACCAAAAGGAAAAATATCGTGAAATACTGGACGATACTCATGGCGTCGGCGGCGGTGGTGCTGCCATTGGCCGGGGCGCATGCGCAGGCGATCGATGGCCTGTATATCGCGGGCGGGGCGGGCATCAATTATCTGCAGCCCGAGGGGTTCCGGATGACCATTCCCGGCGCGGCGGCGACCGGTAGCGTGAGCTCCGAAGTCGGACCCGCCGTGGTCATGAGCGTCGGTTGGGGTTTCGGCAACGGCATTCGCGCGGAGGTGGAGGGCAGCTTCCGGCAAAACAGCGGGTTCAGCAATCCGAACGGTTTCGGTTTCGGCAATTTCTCCGGGAACGAGCAAAAACTCGGCGCGATGATGAATGTGCTGTACGATTTCGTTGGCGTCATGCCCATGATCCAACCCTATATCGGCGTGGGCTTTGGCTATCAGTCGACCAGTATTCATGGACTAAGCGGCAATCTGGCCGGTGTTGGCGGGCGTTTCGCCTCATCGGGCGGCGAGCGTGGGAGCTTCGCGTATCAGGCCATGTTTGGGGCTTCTTATCCCATCGACAGTGTCCCGGGCCTTGCGATTACCGCCGAATACCGGTTCATGGGTCTCGCGGATAACCGGAACTATGGCGCCAGAATCGGTGGCGTGAATGGCACGATCACATCGACCGATAACTTCAATCACAGTTTCCTGCTTGGTCTGCGTTACGCGTTCGGTATCGCGCCCGCGGCGGCCGCGCCCATGCCGGCCGCGGACAACGGCGCCAAGACCTTCCTGGTGTTCTTCGATTGGGACAGGGCGGATTTGTCGGGTCGTTCCCCCGACATTATTCGCGACGCCGCGGTCTATTCCACGAAATCGAGATATACGCGTATCGATGTCGATGGCAATACGGATACGTCGGGAACCCCAGGATACAATCAGGGACTGTCTGAGCGGCGGGCGAACGCGGTGGCGGCGGAACTGGTGCGTAACGGTGTACCGAGGTCGGCGATCCAAATGCATGCGTTTGGGGAAACCCGCCTTTTGGTACCGACCGGCGACAATACGCGCGAACCGCAGAACCGGCGCGTCGAGATCGTTTACCGGTAACGAGAATGGGGGCGTCTTCGGGCGCCCCCTTCGGCGCGGCGAACCGCCGGACAGCGCGTGTAGCGCTCTTTAACGAGAGGTCTGTGTCAGAGCCGCGGCGATCGGACCCGCGAGTTGGGTCACCGTGTCGGCCATGGCCGCCACGACGGCGGCATCCCCGGACCTGCCCTGGATCCGGCTCACGAACGTTCCGCGTCCGGACGCCAGGATGGTTCGCCGGTCGCCGGAAAGAATGGTCCAATGCGCGACCAGCACGCATTGACCGTCGGCGCGCGGTTCGAAGGCTTCCAGTTCGACGGACAGGATTCGGGCGTCGCGGGCGGACAGCGATGTCCGAACGATCCGAAGGGATGGCGCGATGCGCGCCAGTGTCGCGCTTAACGCGCGCGCGGTTCCGACGGACAGCCGCTCGCCCCATTGACCCGTGCGGCTGATCGAGATGCCGTTACCGCCGTCGCGCGACGAGATATCGGTCGTATCGAGATAATCCGGGATCGTTACACGTGTCAGTTCGACCGCCGGGCGGGTATCGGCGGCCGCGATGGCGGGCTGGGCGCCGGCCGCCGTGTCGAGGACATAGACGCGTGGCGGTGGGCCGCCGCAGCCGATGGGCAACGCGAGCAATCCGGCCGCCAGCCATGCACGGTGTTTCATCGTCCGGATCGTCCTGTCAGTGTGGCGGCGGGATCGCGGCGCAAATCCCGGCTGAGGTCGCGCAGGGAACTCGCGGCGGCCGCGAGGTCGCGCATCGTGGCTTCGAGATCGCCGCGCATCGGCGCGCGCGGCCCGGTCATGTCGTTAAGGGCACCGATCAAAATCTCCGCTTTCGCCGTCGCGCGATCCATCGCGGTCAGCGCGCGCTCCGCGCTTTTGCCGACCGTCGCGACCTGACCCTGCGTCGCGATGGCCAGCCGGTCGATGGACGCCAGAGCGCGCGAGGAGTCCGCTTGCAACACGCGGACCGCTGCCGCCGTTGCCTCCAGGGTCGCGCGCGCGGTATCCGTGGTTTCTTGCATGCTGCCCGCCATGGGACCGATCCGGCCGCTCAGTTCGCCGACGATACGTTGAATTCCGTCCAAAGCGGCCCGGGCTTTTTCCGCCAGTTCCGGCAATTTCAGCTCGGCGATATCGTCTTTGATTTTCTGAAAGTCCGAGCTCATGGACGGAATTTCCGGAACGTCGCCGGGCAGACCGCTGAGCCCGGCCGGCGCGTCCGCATGGAAGTCCAGATTGACGCTCAGTTGTCCGGTCACAAGGCTCTGCGTGGCCAACTGCGCTCTGAGGCCCGCCTCGATCGCTCGCACGAGATCGCCTTTGCCGGCTTTACCGGCGCCAGTGGTCCAGGACACCTGGCCGGGGTCGATTTCCAAATACACCGGAATGATCGGCCGCGCGTCGGGCAGTGTCACATAAACCTTCATACTTCGCACCGCGCCGATTTTCACACCGCGTAAGGTCACGGGCGCGCCGATCGTCAGTCCGGCCACGGAATCCTGGAAATACACGACCGCGCGCGTTTGCGGCGCGAACCAGTGACCGCCGCCGAACAGAAGAATGCCGGCGGCGCCCAGAGAGAGCCCGGTCAGCACGAAGACCCCGATGGCGGTGGGCTTATCGAGTTTCATGGGGGGCTCCGTCCGCCGGTTGTTCGCGATTCATGAACGCCAGCACGTTGGGATTTTGACTTGTCTCCCCCATCTTTCTGGGCGCGCCGCGGGCGATCGCGGTACCGGTTTCCGCATCGAGGAAAATGCCGTCGTCGCAAATGTTCAACAGACTTGGCAGTTCGTGACTGACCATGACGACCGTGACCCCGAAGCCCGCGCGCAATTCCAGGATCAGATCGTCGAGGCGTTTGGCGGAGACGGGATCCAGGCCGGCGGATGGTTCGTCCAGAAACAATATCTCCGGTTCCAGTGCCAAAGCGCGCGCGATTCCCACACGTCTGCGCATGCCGCCGCTGAGGTCGCCAGGCATGGTCGCGCCCGCCGCCCCCAGCCCGACCAGCGACAATTTCAACCGGGCCAATGCCAAAATCGCGGTGTCCGGCAGGCCGGAAAACAGCCGCAAGGGTAGCGCGACATTGTCTTCCGTGTTCATCGAACTCCATAACGCGCCATTTTGGAACACGACACCGAAGCGGCGGCCGATGTCCGCGCGGCGTTCGGGGGTCGCGGCCCAGTAGTCCTCGGTTTCGAAGTGGAATGTTCCGGCGCTGGGGCGCAACAGACCGATCATGGCTTTCATCAGCGTGCTTTTGCCGCAGCCGCTGCCGCCCATGATCGCGAAAATCGCGCCGCTGGCGACCTCGAACGAAATATCGTGCTGAATGGGCGTGGCGCCGTAACCGAAGGAGAGACCCTCGACCCGGAGCTTTGGCGGTTTGGTGCTTTCGGCCATGGCCTCAGAAATCCAGCGCATGCGCGCAGACGGCGAAGAGCGCGTCGAGCGCGATCACGCCGACAATGCCGATCACGACCGCGCTGGTCGCGGCCGAGCCCACGTCGGCGGCGCCTCGGCCGGCCTTCAGGCCGCACCGGCAGCCGGCGATGGCGATCAACAATCCGAACGCGACGCTTTTGGTCAGGCCGAACAGAAGCTGAGACAAGGGAACGGAAACCCGGGTCTGTTCCAGAAACGCTTCGGGCGACAGGTTCAGCATGGCCACGGAAACCAGGAACCCGCCGAATATGCCGGTGGAGCAGCCCTATAGATACAGCAGCGGCATCGTCGCGGTCAGGGCGGCGATCCGGGGCAGGACAAGATAATCGTGGATCGGAATGCCGATGGCGCGCAAAGCGTCGATTTCCTCGTTTCCGACCATGGCGGCGAGTTGCGCCGCATAGGCGCCGCCGGTGCGGCCTGACATGACGATGGCCGTCATCAGCGCGGCCATTTCCCGGACCATGGCGATCCCAACCAGGGCGGCGATGAAGATGTCGGCACCGAACTTTCGAAGTTGCACCGCGCCGACGAACGCCAGGATGCCGCCGACGAGAACGTTGACCACGGTGACGATCGGCAGCGCGGACACCCCGGCGTCGTAAGCGCATGTCACCAAATCCACGCGCCGCATCCGAAGGCGGCCAACGCCCAGACCCGCGGCGCGTTGGACGGTTTCGCCGATCGTGGCGGCGACGGCCAACGCCTCCTGTCCGATGGCGATGGTCGCGACGCCTATCTGGCGCGTGAGAGAAATCCGGGCGGCCGGCGCGGGCGGCTCCGCTTTTTCGGCGATCAGCGCCAGAAGGCCTTTGGCCGCGTCAGGCAGTCCGGCGGGATCGAACGTGACTCCGGACTGGGAGGCCTTGGCGCGCACCGACAGGAGGAAGACCAGAAGGGCGCTGTCCCAGCGGCCCAGTCCGCTGGCTTCGAATGCGATTCCGCCGTGGCCATCGGGGCCGGAAGGCGGCGGCCGGATGCCATCCGCCGCGATCCAATCGCCCGTCAGAACGAGGACGGTGCCGGTATCGTCGTTTCGCACCGCCCACCCATCGCCGGAAGATGGCGTTGTCGCCGCCGGTTTCAATTCGTCAAAGCAATGTCAATCAGCCGGATGGTGCCGGGACGGTCGCCCGATCCCAGCGATTGCAGCGCGTCCCTGATTTGATTCGCCATCGCGCTGTTCGTCGGCATGTTTGGCAGCGCCGAAGGCTCGGCGCGGTTCAGACTGCGCGTTGCCGCCATTTCCAGCGACTGCTGCGCTTTTCCGGTTTCGCCGGCGACCAATGCCGCGCGCGCGGACCGGAGATAATCGCGAATTGGCGCGTCCGGTCCAATATCCGGGGACGGCAATGTCGGCGCGACACCGGAACCTTCGGCGCTACCAACGATGTTGGAGGCGTTGTTGGATTTCGGCAGCGAATCCCGATCTCCGTTTTCCCGTCCGGCTCTGATCGCGTTACTGTCGAGGGGCGGCGCCTGTGCGAGGGCGGATACCGCGATGACCCCAAGTAGGCCGGCGGCGGCGAGTCTCATGAGGATCATATTGTCTCTCCTTTTGAAAGCGGCGATCGAGAGCGGCGGTTCGCGGGCCGAAGCCAGGGACCGCCGCGGCCAATCAACGGAACGGAAAATTGAAGTTCAGCGACGCGCCCGGTTGCTGGTAGTAACCATACGGCTGATACACCGTTGGCGGCGGCGCGTAGTAATAACCGGGATGACGGTAGTATCCGCCATAATGGTTCCCGCGCCATTGGCGCGCGCGCTGGTGGTCGCGACGCTCCGCCGAGGCGGGCGAAGGCGCCAGACCCGCGGTCAACGTCGCGACCGCCAATCCACAGATGGCCACGACACGAAACACGGAACGCGAAATTCCCAGGCGAGAAATGTTCGACATTGTCTGTCTCCTGTCAACGCGGTCCGGACGCGCGCCGATCGGCATTGTCGTGGAACACCTGATCCGCGGTGCGCTTCTGCGCGTCCGGCATGGCGCCGTACAGCGCGTCGAACAACGGCACCAGGGATTGCATGTCGCGCGCGTGCTGCTCGGAAACCTTTGCGTACGACCTCATGTTATCGACGGCGGTCATCGTGCCCATGGCTTTCGCCCGGGCTTCGAACATCTGATCCATCGACTTCGCGTTATTTCGCATTCCCTGCGCGAACTGGTCCCATAACGGCTGTTGCGCGGGCGTGATCAGAAGTTTGGCGCGAAGATCGGCGATACGCTGCTCCGCCGTGACCTCCATCGGTTTGGCCGCGGTCGCGGGCGGGGCCGGACGGACCGCGGTGGGATCTCCGGAGCCAGCCGGTGGCGCCGCCATGGCGGCGAAGCCGCCGAGACCGGCGAGGAACACCGAAGCCAGGGCGGTACGCCGGAAGGTCGAGTTCATGAGGATATTTCCTTTAGATAACAAATGAAGCCAGGTTCTCGCCGGAATGGTTCGCGTCTCCGCGAACCCTGGCTTTTATTCTTTGAGCTTGTCCTTGATGCCGCCAACGGTGTTTTGAATTTTCCCGGCGAGCTGCTCAGCCTCGCCATCCGCCTTGAGTTTGGCATCGCCCACGAGTGCGCCCGTGGCTTTCTTCACGGCACCGGTGAATTGTTTGCGGATGCCAATTGCCCTGTCTTTGTCCATGATATCCTGTCCTTCGTCGTGGGAGATGGTTCAGCGGCGGCTTGGCGCGGTCAAAGCACCCGTGCCAGCCCCGACCGCACCGCCCAGAAGGGCCGCGCCCAGAACCGGGCCACCGGCGACGGCCGCGATCCCGGCACCGGCACCGGCGCCGATCAAACCGCCGGAAACAGCGCGTTCCCCGGGCGAGCGGCCGCAGGCGGCAATGGAGAGGCTCAGACCGGCCAACAGGACGATGGCGAATTTTCCTTGCGACATGACGTGTCTTCCTTTTCGATGCGGTTTATGGAAACAAAATTCCGGGCGCGCCGGTTAAAGAAACTCAAGAGAACCGGGGAGGCCGCGGTTCGCCAAAACGCGGCGAAAATCGCGGATCGCGGGATCGATCCCTCCTGGGCGGGAAACCGGTTCCCGCTTCAGGAAATACCAGCCGTTTGAGTCGAAGCCGACATAGGAGACGGGTTCTTCGCGCGGCGGAACCAGAGACAACCGATCATGGCTCATGTTGGCGTCACGTGGGATTCGACGAACCAGATTTGCCGGTCGATGCCGCGGGAGATCTCGGTGAGCAGATCGGCGGTGTCGATATCGCCGAACCCAGCCGTTTCGCCGGCGGCGTCGCGCACCGATTGCCCGAACGCGGCCAAGGTTCCGGCGACGGCGAACAGGTGTTTGTGTTCGTCGGCGATGCCGAGAGGATACGGTACCAGAAACGACCGTTCCGCGGCGGTTTGAATGGTTCCGTACGCGGTGCCACCCAGGCCGCCCGCGCGCTCCGCGATTTGGTCGGAACAGTCTTCGACTTCTTTCGCGATCCGGTCGAAAAGCTCGTGGATCGCGATGAAACCCGGTCCGCGGACGTTCCAATGCGCCTGTTTCATTTGCGCGTGGAGATCGATCGAGGCCGCCAGATGGTGGTTCAGAACCTCGACGGATCGCGACCGGATATTTTCCGAAAGTGTATTGTGTGTCGCGTGCATGATTTTGTTTCCGGATGAGACTGAAGCCGATGCCTTTGGCCGACTTTCTGTAAAGGAATATGGAACGGGAACAGCGGAAAGCGCAGACTCGGAAACTACTCAATCGAAAGCGGATACCGCTGTGCCCCGCGAGAAAATTCCGCGGCGGACTCAGGCGCCGGAACGGGAACGACGCCCGCCGAAAATCCGGCGCACCAACCGGCCCAGACCGCCGTGGCCCGCGACACCGGTCCGCGACGTCATCACCACGCCGTTGTCCCGCCGGGTAAGCGTCAGGACGCGGTCGTGGTAGTCGCGCAACTCCGGGCGGTGTCCGACGCTGATGACCGTGCACGCGGCGAGTTCGTCGCGAAACAATTCCATCATTGAATCCTGGCTGGCGGTGTCGAGCGCGGAGGTCGCTTCGTCGAGAATCACGATATCGGGGCGGCCGATCAACAGACGCGTGAAGGCGACTCGCTGCTGTTCGCCACCGGACAGCACTTTGTCCCATTCCTCGATCGCGTCCAGGCGCGGAATGAATCGTTTCAGACCGCAACGGGTCATCGCGGCGATCAGGGTGGCATCGTCGCCGGGTGTTTCCCGCGCGGGATATTCCAGAACCTGACGCAGCGTGCCGCGCGGCATGTAGGCGGCTTGCGGAACGAAGGAAATGCGCGAATTCGGCGGCAGCAGGATCCGGCCCGTGCCCCATGGCCACAGCCCGGCGACAGCGCGGATCAGCGTGCTTTTGCCGGTCCCCGACTCGCCCATCAGCAATACTTTCTGACTTGGCTCGATGATCGCGTCCGCTTCGTCGATCATGACCAGGCCGTCGTGCCGCGCGACCGACAAAGCCTGGAGATGGATGCGGTCGTCGGCGCTTTCCGCGATGACGATGCTCGCGTCGCCGTTCGATCCCGCGGTGGCGTCGAGGTCCGACAGCGCGGTCCAGAGTCCGCCGACCCGGTTCGCGGACGCGGACCATTCGGAGATGCGGGCGTAGTTGTCGACCAGCCAGTTCAGTGCCTGTTGCACCTGCACGAAGGCGGCGGCGGTCTGCATGACGCCGCCCAGGGTAATGGCGCCGGTAAGATAGTTATGGGAAAGCAATAAGAGGGGGACGACCGGCGCGGCCATTCCGTTCGTGTTTGTCAACAAGGTCATGCCGGCGAGGCGGGAAATCGCGGCGCGGCAGCAATCCGCGACGAATTCGGTGCGTTCCGCCAGCAGGCTGGTTTCGCCGGCCTCGCCGCCAATCGTCGCGATGCTTTCGGCGTTTTCGCGGATGCGGCCAAGGTCCTGGCGCAGTTTGGCCTCGGCGCGATTTTTCGTTTCGATCCGGGCGATCAGCGGGTAGCCAAGTTTCAGCATCGAGCCGGACATCGCGAGGCAATAGACAATCGCGGCGATCGTCATGAAGCCAGGAATTGTAATGCCGCCGACGGTCAGCGAACCGCCCGCGCTCCACAAAACGCCGAAGAACACGGTGGCCGTCAGCACCGCGCTGGCGATGCCCCAGGCAAAATCGACCACCGGTTCCGTACCGACGCGCGCGTCCTCGGCGATCCGGAATTTCGGGGCATCGAGTTCGGGCGCGGAGACGCTCAGGCGATAAAACCGCTGCTCGCCCAACCATTTTTCCGACAGGCGCGTCGCGAGCCATTGCCGCCAACTGACCTGAAGGCGCATGCGCGCGGTCAGGCCGCCGACGGCGACGGCGGTCGCGACCGGCAACAGCGCGGCGAACAGGCCGATCGCCATCGCGATCTCGGGCCCATTTTTCCGGTCGAGGGCGTCGAAGAAGAATCGGTTCCACTCAGTAACGGCGAATTGCACGGCGATGGTGAGGACGATCAGGCTGGCGCAGGACGCGGTGAGCAGCCAGGCCGGTATCGCGGAGGCCCCGCGCCAGTAGCCACCGGTCAGGCGCGCGTAGGCGCGGAGACTCATCATTGGCGGGCGCGGCCAGGCTGGGGCGGGTTCATCTCGCGATCCTTTTGGGTCTGAAAAAAAGGGGGTTTGCCCGTTGTCCGGAGCGCCGCGCTGAAATGGTCCCGCGGCCGGTGTCCGGTGGGGAGGGAAGCCTCCATCGACCGGCCGCGGGACGTTCCGTGGCGAACCCTTGGGGATGGGCCGCCGCGAACTGAAAAGACATTCGGATAATCGCGTCGAACCGGGAAAAGGGTCCGGTGCGACAAAACCTTCGTAATGGGCTTTGGCGGATGGGGGCAGCCTCGGAAATCACTCACACACCCACCCTCGACGCGGCGGGCGAAATCTGAAACACTAGGTATTCGACCCGGGGCCTCTGCCCCAGAGGTAAATTCCGGCATGGCTGAAAGTACCTCGAACCTTGACGGCACGACGCGGCGTTTCCCGATCGCCTGCATTGGCGCCTCCGCGGGCGGATTGGAGGCCTGTGTCAAGCTGGTCGAGGCGCTGCCGGCCGCCAGCGGCATGGCTTATATCCTGGTGCAGCATTTGGACCCCGCGCATGAAAGCCTGATGGTCAAATTGCTGTCCGCGCATACGGCACTGCCGGTGGCTGAAGCCCAGGATGGGATGGCGGTGGAACCGGACCGGTTTTACGCGATGCCGCCGGGCGCGCGTTTGACGATCGTGGATGGCGTCCTGCGCCTGACGCGGCAGGAGGCCGGGCACGGGGCGCGTTGGCCGTTCGATCGTTTGCTGCATTCCTTGGCGAGAGATCGCGGACCGGCGGCGGTGGCCGTCGTGCTGTCGGGTACGGGCACCGACGGGAGCCTGGGGTTGCAATCCATCAAGGAGTTCCAGGGGTTCGCGATCGCTCAGGATCCGGCGGACGCGGGTTTCGACGGCATGCCCAAGGCCGCGATCGCGACGGGCCTGATCGACCAGGTTTTGCCCGCGGCGAAGATCGCGGAGGCTTTGGCGGCGTTCGCGGCGCGGTGCACGGGCATGGGCAGGGGCGCGCGCGACGACGGCGCACCGGCGGCTGCGGACGGCGCGAAGGATTGGCTGCCGGAGATCGTCGCGTTCCTGCGCGAGACCACCCCGCACGATTTCACGCTTTACAAGGACGGCACGTTACGCCGGCGCGTGGAACGGCGCATGGCGATGATGGGGGCCGGAGACGGCGGCATGGAACACTATCTGGATCTGCTGCGGCGCGATCCCGAGGAGACGGAACGCCTCGCCAAAGATCTGTTGATCCATGTCACGCGTTTTTTCCGCGATCCGGCGGTGTTCGAATATTTGGCGGCGCATATCGTGCCGCGCCTGGTCGCGGACCAGCCGCCGGACCAGCCCATCCGGCTTTGGGTCGCCGGATGCAGCACGGGCGAGGAGACCTATTCCCTCGCCATGCTGTTTCGCGAACAATTGGGCGACGCCCATCGCGACACCAAGCTTCAGGTTTTCGCCTCCGACGCCGACGTGGACGCGGTGGCGGAGGCGCGGAACGGGCTTTATCAGGACAGTATCGCCGCCGATGTCTCGCCGGCGCGGCTGGCGCGGTTCTTTGTGAAGGAGGCTCAGGGATACCGGGTGTCGCCGGAATTGCGCGGCGCCGTCGTGTTCACGGTCCAGGATGTACTGACCGATCCGCCGTTTTCCCGCATCGATCTGGTGTCCTGCCGCAACCTGCTGATTTATTTTCTGCCGGAAGCGCAGGCGAAGGCGATTTCGCTGTTTCATTTCGCGCTGCGAAAAAACGGCGTGCTGCTTCTGGGCGCATCTGAAACCGCGGGGGAAATCGACGGGCGATTCGAGGTCGTGTCCAAGCCGGTGCGGATATACCGCCGCATCGGGTCACCCCGCCCTTACGAACCCGCTCTCTGGAGCGGTACCGGGCGGGTCGCCGTGCCCACCGGTATGGGGCCGGCCGTCTCCCGGCAGAGCGCGCTGGCGGAGTTATGCCGCCAACGCGTGCTCGACCATCACGCGCCCGCCGCGGTTCTCGTCAACCGCAAACTCGAATGTCTCCATTCCCTGGGCTCCGTCGATCGCTTCCTGCGAATCGCGCCCGGCGCGTTCTCCCACGATCTGATGGCGATGGCGCAACCGGATGTGCGCGCCAAACTCCGATCGGCCATCCAACAGGCGACAGAGACCGGCACACGCACGATCGTGCCCGGCGGGCGCGCGGTCCATGGCGATCGCGGCTCTGGGTTCAACCTCGACATAGAGCCCGTGACGCATGACGGCGAAGCGCTGTGGTTGATTTGCTTTCCGCCGCGGCCGGACACGGCGGGCATATCGCGCGAACAGCCGGCGGCGGGGGGCGACGAGAACGTCGCGGCGCTGGAAGAGGAACTGGACGCCACACGCGCCGAATTGCACAGCACCATCCGGTCGCTGGAAACGGCGAACGACGAACAGAAAGCCATCAACGAGGAAGCGCTGTCCGTCCAGGAGTAATATCAATCGACGAACGAGGAGTTGTTGACCTCGAAAGAGGAATTGCAGGCGTTGAACGAGGAGTTGACCGCGTTGAACAGTCAGCTTCAGGAAACGCTGGAGCGGCAGCGGACGACGTCGAACGATTTGCAAAACATTCTGTACAGCACCGATGTCGCGACGATTTTCCTCGATTCGAAGCTTAACATCCGGTTTTTCACGCCGGCCACGCGGGCGCTGTTCGGGATCATTCCGGGCGATATCGGCCGACCGCTGGCGGATCTGAAGGCGTTGACCGTCGACGACTCGGTGCTGGCGGATGCGTGGGCGGTGTTGCGGACGTTGGTTCCGGTGGACCGCGAGATCGATGGACAGGGTGGCGCCGGATTCTGCCGTATCGCACCCAGTCCGACCAGGTCGAAGGGGTCGTCATCACGTTTTCCGATGTCACCGCGCGGACCCGGATGGCGGATGCGATGGGCGCCGCGCAACGGGACGCGGAACAGGCGAATCTGGCGAAGTCGCGCTTCCTGGCGGCGGCCAGCCACGATTTGCGGCAACCCTTGCAGACCCTGAGTTTGTTACGCGGCGTTCTCGCGCGGAAAATCCGCGAAGGGCAGACCGAGGAAGCCTTGGCGCTGGTCGTCCGGCTGAACGAGACGTCGGACAACATGACAAGCATGTTGAACGCGGTGCTCGACATCAATCAGATCGAATCGGGCACGGTTCGCGCCGATATTTCGGATTTCTCCGCGGCGGTGCTGTTCGAACGGCTGGTGGACGACTTCGCGGTTGTCGCCGCGGAGCGGGGATTGTCGCTGCGGGTGGTCTCCAGCGGGCTTTCGCTGCGGACCGATCCGCATTTGCTGGAACAGATGCTGCGCAATCTGGTGTCGAACGCGTTGAAATACACGCGGCGCGGCAAAGTCCTGATGGGTTGCCGCCGTCGTGGGGGAATGGCGCGGATCGAGATCTGGGACACCGGGATCGGCATTCCAGACGACCAACTGAAGGCGGTCTTCGACGAATTTTATCAGCTCGGCAATGCCGCGCGGGAGCGGAAGCACGGCCTCGGTCTGGGGCTGACCATCGTGCGGCGTCTGGGGAAGTTGTTGGGGCACGCGGTGGCGGTCCGTTCCTGGCATGGCCGCGGATCGGTGTTTTCCGTCGAGGTTCCGCTCTCGCCCGGAGGGATGCCGCCTGTCCTGGATCTGGACGTGCCGGAGGACGAAACGCGGGCGGCGCATCGCGCTGGCGCGATTTTGGTGATCGAGGACGATACCGCGGTGCGTGAGTCCCTCGTGCTGGTGTTGACGGAGGATGGGCATCGCGTTGTCGCGGCGGAGGACGGCCCAGCGGCATCGCGGCTGGTGGCGCAGGGCGCCGCGCGTCCCGACCTGATCCTGTCGGACTTCAATCTGCCGAATGGGATGAACGGGTTGGAGGCGGCGCTGACATTGCGGGAGCAGTTGCGCCGCGAAATTCCCGTTGTCATTCTGACCGGCGATATCGCCACCGGAACGATGCGGGACATCGCGGCGCGCGGGATCGCGCAGTTGAACAAGCCGGTGGAGCCCGCCGGGCTTTTGGCGGTCATCCAGGGTTTGCTGCCGGATCCCGCGCCCGGTGTCCCGCCGCCCGCCCCGCTTCGGGAGGGACCGCCCGTTGTGTTCGTGGTCGACGACGACGCGGACATCCGCGCTGCCCTGCGGGAGGTTTTGGAGGCCGATGGCCGTATCGTCGAGACATTCGGGTCGTCGGAGGCGTTTCTGGCGGCGTGGCGCCCAGGGGGGGCGGGCTGCCTGATCGTGGACGCTTATTTGCCGGGGATGGATGGCATGGAGCTGTTGCGGCGGTTACGGGCGGCGGGTCACGAACTGCCGGCCATCGCGATCACCGGCAGCGGCGACGTGTCCATCGCCGTGCAGGCGATGAAGGCGGGCGTTTCGGACTTTATCGAGAAGCCGGTCGGCCCGGACGAATTGCTCGCCTGCGTCGGGCGGGCGCTGGAACATGGCGCGGACCTGAGCCGGCGGGTGTCGCGGCACGACGACGCGGCGGGGCATTTGGCCAGCCTGACGCCGCGGCAGCGGCAGATCATGGAACTGGTGTTGAGCGGCCATCCCAGCAAGAACATCGCCGCCGATCTGGGGATCAGCCAGCGGACGGTGGAAAATCACCGGGCGTCGATCATGAAGAAGACGGGTTCGAGGTCGCTGCCGGCCCTGGCGCGGCTGGCGGTGGCGGCGGACGAGGCGGGGTAGCCCGCCTCGTCCGCCGTCCCGATGTTTAAACGGCCAATGCGTTGCCGTTCTGGCGGCGGGGGCGGCGGAGCATGCCGATCCCCAGGATCCCGGCGCCAAGTAGCGCCATCGAGGCGGGCTCGTCCACGGTGGCTTGCGCGATCACGGTGCCGGAGAAAGAGGTCGCGCCATCGCCCTGCGCGGTGATGGTCATGATCCCGGGCGTGGCGTCGAAGCCCGTCAGATGCAGGGTGCCCGATCCCGACAGTACCACCGTACCAAGCTGGTTTTGTGTTGGCTGTAACGCAGAATTGATGAATGTCAAGAGATCGAAGGTGGCCGTGAAAGCGCCCTGAATGACGCTGAGAAAGCCCAGGATTGGCAGCCCCGGATTGGTGAGCGTGGTGCTGTTTTGGATATAGGCCACCAAATCCTTGATGGTTCCGCAACCGCCGACAACGGAGGCGGGACAGATGCCGGGATTGAAGACGGTGAACGATCCGCCGGTGGTGTTGGTGATCGACAGTGTTCCCGGTGTGCCCACGCCCGCGGATCCCGATGTACGGAAATCGGCGCCGGTCGCGTTGTAGAGATTGGCGTTTCCGATTGGGCTGACGCCGCCATCGAAATCGATATTGCTGCCGGGCGCGATGGGGATCGCCTGTGCGGGTGGCGCGGCCATGCCAATCGCGCCGGCGAAACCCGCGGCCAGCGCGGCGATTCGTAACAGTTTCATGAAACTGGATTCCTTGATGCCGTTTATTCGGGGAAGTGCGTTGGGTGTTTTCCGCCACCTGGCCATACGGCAAGAAAAATGTCGTGTGCAGGTTCGGATTTTACTCAGGCGGCGTCCGAGGTTCGATGAAGTGTCAAACCATTCCCGCTTTGTCCTGGCGTCTTCGCGCGGACGCCCATGCGGAACGCTGGCCGGCGATTGAGTAGTTTCCGACGATATCGGGCGGCTCGCATATCTCCGACAAAGAACCCGCCGCGAACGCCGATTGGGCGATGGCCTGGATGTTCCGGGCCGCGGTGGCTCCGAAAACGCGAGACCGACAACGAATCAAAGGACAAACTCTCATGGCGCATACTTCCAAGACCCCGGCCACCGACAATCATCACGCCGCCGCCGCGCATCACCATGCCGCCGCCCATCACCACCATGAAGCGGCGCATCATCTGGAGCAGGGCGACCACGTCGAATCGAAAAAGCATGCGACCACCGCGCACGAGCAAAGCGAGGTGGCGATGAAACACAGCGCGAAGGCGCACACCCCGGCGCCGGTCTGACCACCTGATCGATCGAGAGGATAATCGGATGAAACGAAACTTTTTCCTGATTACCCCTCTTCCTCAGCCGCCCAATATCCGGCACAAACCATGAACGAATGGCGATTTGACGGAGAATCAGGATGGCCCGCAACACGGTCCAATTCCAAAAGGGGCTCAGTGAGCCCGCTTTCGAGTGCCATTACGGC
>CANJJS010000085.1 GCA_947474705.1 Acetobacteraceae bacterium
GTTCGGAGCGCCTCCAGATCGCGGGCTTTGTCCGCCAAGGCGGGCCGGTCCGCCTTGGCCCATTCCTTCGCCGCCTTCAGGGCCGCCAAGGCGTCGGCTGTCTTGTCCGCCGGCGCGGGATGTTCCGCTTTCGCCAGGTCCTTCGCGGCTTTCAGGGCGTCCATTGGGTCCGGCGGCTTTCGGGCGGGCATTGCTGTGTCGGGTTCCATCGTCGTCCGCCTGTTTGTCGCGCGGCCCCGGAAGTCCATCACGCCGGCGCGGCCTTGTCGAGGCAGGAGACGCCCGCGCCGCCCATGTCATTCCGAGATCGGACAAAGAAGCGCCGTCATCCCCGGGACCTCCGCCTTCGCGGAGCCCGGTCCGGCGCGGGGACGGGATGTGCGGGAACGCCGGGGGTGCCCCGCGCCGTCCCCCGATCGCCCCGGCGGACGGCGCGGGGCCTCAGACGGCGGGGATAAGAAGTTCCGCGGCACGCGCGCGAACCTCCTCCGGCCACCGCGCGGGACGGCGGGCGTCGAGGTCCAGATTGACCCCGAACTGGCCGAGCCGGGCGATCTCGGCGCCGCCGCGCGGGTCGGTCAGGCGGTGGATCATGCGCAGCGAGGAGTTGCCGATATGCCCGACACCCGTTTCAATCAAATACGGATCGTCCAGACGCAAAGCGCCGGCGCTTCGCAACGTCAGCTCGAACGTCGAAAACCCGCGGCGGTTGCGTTGCATATACCCGGTGTCCATGCCCATCGCGGCCGCCACCTGGCCGGAGGCGTTGGAAAACCGCAGAATCATCGCACCCAGCGCGAAACAACCGCCGGCGTCGATGTCGGCATGCTTGATCCGGCCGCGCGCGGTCGGGATGAACCCGCCGGTCCCGGCGGGCTCGGCGCGTTGTTCCGATTCCGGACCGTTCCAGACCGCGCGGCGCGCGTCGAGGCCCCGCGTTTGCTCCGGCGTCAGCGGCGCGGCGGAGAGGTCCCAGCGTTCATCGAACCAGGTCGCGACCTCGCCCGAGACGGAATCGACGACGCGGTGCCCGAGACGCAACGCATTCCCCGCGTCCACCGCGAGAACCGCGCTTTCAATATGAAAACATGCACCCGCGCGCAGTTCCCGCGCGAAGCGGGCATCGACGGCGCGCCGCGGGCCGCCGTCGCGGGCGAGGCCAGGCAGTCCCAGCGCGTCCGCGAGGTTCGCTTCCGCTTCCTCCAACCGGTCGAAATAATACCCGACGGTGAAATGCTCGGTCACGTCGCATTGCCAGGGCGGCACCGCGCCGCGGTAGGTTTCGATCCACTGTGTCACGATCCGCGTCCTCCGAAGATACGGCGCGCCGTATCGTGGTTGGGGCCGGCCGGCGGCCGGGGAGGGGACGTCCCTAACCTGGATTCGCATGGGCGGCCAGCGCGGCGCGGCGTCCCCCCAGGCCAATCGGGCGAAGGAAGAGAGTCCCTGGGCTCCGCCCCGGACCCCGTGGGGGGCGCCGCCCCCTCAACCCCCGCCAAGGCAGGGCCTTGGATGCCGTCTGTTTGGGGGTGATGAAGAAGGGGACCTACACGGACGTTGTAACCGCCACGCATGGCCCCCTTCTTCAAACACCCCAATTAAATGGGTCCAGGCTTGCCCCTGCGAAGGTGGGGGGGGGCCCGCCCTGGCGGGTTCGAAGGGCAGAGCCCTCGCCGGGTTTGGGGCGGAGCCCCAAGGCTGTCTTTCCTTCGCCCGATTGGCCTGACGGCCGGAGCGCCGCCCCTTGACCCCGCGTGAATCCGAATGATAGCTGCCCCGAACGCCTCGCCGAACCGCCGCCCCCCTGACACCCAAGCCCCGCGGGAAGCCCCATGGATCGCATCGCATTCGAAACCGCGGCCCGCGCCGACGGATTTTCCATCGTGCACGGCAGCCTGAAGCCACACACCGGCGCGCCCAACCATTGCCACGACTTCGACGCGCGCCTGTTCGTCCTGGCCGGCGAAATCACCCTCACCCGAGACAACACCGCCACCACCTTCCGCGCCGGCGAATGCTGCGAGGTCCCGTGCGGCACCATGCACACCGAGCAGACGGGAGCCGAGGGCGTCGCCTTCGTCTCCGCCCGCCGCCGCCCCGCCGGCCCGCTCTCCGCCGAAGCCTTCGAAAGCGATCTCCGCCGCGAAGGATTCACCGTCGTCTACGGCGGTCAAAAGCCCAACACCGTGTTCGAACCGCACACCCACGGCGGCGACGAACTGCGGATCATGGTCCTGGCCGGCGCCGTCACCGTCGTGCGCGGCAACCAGGCCGAGACCTTCGCGGCGGGACAGCATTGCGTGGTGGCGGCCGACTGTCTCCATTCCGACATCATCGGTCCGGAAGGCGCCGCCTACATCGTGGGCCGCCGCCGCGTGTGCGCCTGAACGAGCCTGGCGCCAACAGCCGCGGCATCCGCCCTGACGACATGGCGCGCGTCGATGGCCGCGTCTGGCCTTGGCTCGTTCTCGCGCTGCTCCTGGCCCTCTGCCTCGGCCACGGCCTGCGAGTCACCGCCGGCCTCGCGCTCCCGCCCGACCCCGACGCGCTCCGCGACATCGGCTTCGCGCAAGGCTTTCTGGACGGAAACTGGTTCGGCGATCCCGCCTACGCCAATACGCGCCGGTACTATCCGCCACTGATCTCCGCCCTCGCGGCCCTGGCGATCCGGCTCGGCGGGGTCGAGGACATCCCACGCTTCTGGGTGCTGGCCGGCCCCTTTCTGGGCCTCGTGCCCGTCGCCGCGTTCTTTTCGTTCATGTGGCGGCTCGCCGGTCCGGCCGCCGCGGCCTGTGGCACCGCCGTCTTTGTCCTCGCCAACTCCGCCACCGCCGACCCCTGGGTTGGCGGCGGCTACTCCCCCTGGATCCTCGTCCCTCTGCTCGCGCAGGCCGGATTTCTCGCCACCGCGACACTCATCCTCTCCCGCGCGGCAAAGGCGGACTGGCGCGAGGCCCCGGTCCTTGGCGCGGCGATCGGACTGACATTCCTCGCCCACCCCGTGCCCGGCATGCTGCTGGGCGCCATGCTCGCCGCCACCCTGTGCCGCGCGCCGGGGATCGGCCGCCGCGCCATGGTTTTCCTCGCGCTGGCCGGTGCCACCGCCGCGTGTTTCGCCAGCTTCTTCCTGCTGCCCCTGATCCTGTCGCACCCCGCCGGGATCGTCCACCGCGCGCCAGGGGCATGGGTCGCCGGCGCGCTGGACGGCCAGCACATCGACCATGCTTCGATCGCGGTCGAACACGGACCCTGGCTGCTGGCGCTCGCCGTGCTGGTCCGTCGACGGTGGTTTCCATCCGGCGCCTGGCCGCTCCTGGCCGCCTGGATGGGCATCTGCCTGGTCGAGCTGGGACGGCACGCCCTTTGCGGCCCGGCGGACTCGATGGTCTGCCGCGTGGGACGCGTGCCGGTGCACCACTACCATCTCTATTTGCAAATCGCCGGCGCCTGTCTGGCCGGCGCGGCCCTGCCCGAACTCGCCAAATGGCTCCCAGGCCCGCCGCGCCGGCGCCAGGCCGTCCTCGCCTGCGCCGGCACCATCGCCCTGACCGCCGGCGGCATGGCGCTCCTGTCCCGCGACTACGATTGGCGAGTCCATGCCTTGGCGCGGGACCACGCCGATGCGATCGTCATGGATCTCGGTGTGTACCGCTGGATCCTCCGCGAAACGCCGCCCGGCGCGGTGTTCGCGACGTTCCGCGACGGCGGAACCGACGGCGCCTTCGACCCCGCGAACTTCGCCACGATGGCCGCCGGCCGGCGCCTGGTCGCGACACACAGCCTGTTCTCCAACCCCTACACCGATTGGACCAGCCGGGAAGCCACGCGCGCCGCCATCGCCGCCTGGCTGACGGGCGAGGGCCCGCCCCCTTCGTCCGCCCCTGTCCCTTGGGCCATCGCCCCACGGGACACTCCGGTCAGAGCGGACCGCGCAACCCAGGTGCACGAAACCGCCAAACACCGCATCTTCGCGATCCACCCCTGGCCCATCTCCCGGCCCATGTTGGGCAATTGATCGTAGGAGCATAGTCCCTGGGCTTTACCCCCACCCCCCCCCATGGGGTCCTAGGGTGGCCGTACATCCACGGAATGAAAATTCGAAGTCAAGCACAACATCTCCTCGTCATCCCCCGACTCGACCGGGGGACCGGGAGCGGCACAATCCCGCCTTTCTGGCACTCCCGATGGCCCGAAAAAGTCGGGCCATGACGAGGAGAGTGCGTGCCAGACATCGGATTTTCATTCCGCGGATGTACGGCCACCGTAGCACGGGGTCCGGGGCGGAGCCCTGGGACTCTCTTCCCTTCGCCCGATTGCCCTGGGTTCGCGCCGATCGGCGGTTGACCCAGCCCGCGCCGGGCTTCAGGGTGGCCGGTGGAAAAACACCAAGGGATTTGTCCATGTCAGCCTCGTCACAGATTACGCCGATCCGCGAACCGAAGCACGGATTTTCGCCAGAGGAATGGGAGGCTCGTCTCGACCTCGCCGCCGCCTATCGTCTCGCCGCCCGTTTCGGCTGGCACGACATGTTGGGCAACCATTTTTCCCTGCGCGTTCCCGGCACGACGGACCAGTATTTGCTGAATCCGCTGGGCTTGTTCTTCGAGGAAATCACCGCGTCCTCGCTGGTGAAAATGGATACGGCCGGCAATATTCTCAGCGAGGCGAAGCACGGCATCAACAAGGCCGGCGAGGTCATTCACGGCGGCATTTTGGCGGTTCGTCCGGATGTCGCTTCGGTGATGCATCTCCATTCCGCGCCCGGCGCCGGCGTGTCCGCGCAGAAGGACGGGCTTTTGCCGTTGTCGCAGAACGCGCTGATTCTGATGGATCGCATCCGTTACCATAATTACGAAGGACCCGCCAGCAACGCCGAGGACGAGCGCGCCGCGCTGGCACGCGATCTGAGCGACGGCAGCATTTTGTTTCTACGCAATCACGGTACGCTGACCGCCGGCCGTTCGATGGGCGAGGCCTTCGTGCTGCTGGGCCGGGTTGAGCGGGCCTGCGAAATCCAGATCGCCGCGCAGGCGGGCGGAGCAGTCCATTTGCCGACTCAGGACGCGATCGACCGGACCCGGGCTATCGGGGCGAAGATGTATGGCGATAACAGCCACTCCCCGCGCGCGGCGCTGGAATGGGCGGCGTTCCGGCGGAAGCTGGATCGGGAAGATCCGGGTTACGCGGTTTAACCAAACTCAGGTGGCGGCCGGGTTGGCCGCCACCCCCGAACACCCTCAGCCCCGCAACGCCACCCGCTCCGCGATCGCGAACGCCGCGCCCGGCCCGGACTGCGTGAACAAACAAATATCGGTGACCCGCCGGGGCATCGCCACCGCCGCCGCGAAAAACCGCTCCGCCTCGGGACGCCACACCGCGTGCGCCTCCGCCGCCAGCCGCCGCGTCAGCGTCATGTGGAAAAACCACTCTTCGAAGACATAAGGATACCCCCAGCGCGTCAGCATCGCCTCATGCGCCGGGGACAGGTTCGACCGGCGGCGGCGCGCCAGTTCGGCCTCGGAGGGCGGCGCGCGGAACCGGTCCAGCCGTTCCACGCAGGAATCGGCCAAAGCCCGCAACGGCGCGGAGGCCTCGGTTTCCCGCAGCGCCAGAAACCCGTGCACGTCCTGAACCGACAGCCGCGGCAGATCGAAGGGTTCCAGCTCTCCGGCCAGGCCATCGACGGCCGCCATCAGCGCGGCCCATGTCATCCCCGGCGCCAGCCGGAACGGCGGTTTCAGCGTCGCGTGAAAACCGTAGCCGCGCGCATCCGCCGTGACCTCCTCAATACCGGGCAAAGCGGGTTGCGCGACGGGGCAGCCCAGAAACGGATCGCGGCCAAGCCAGGCGGCACCCGCGGCAAACAACGGATCGTCCTCGCGAGGACAATAATAAATCCCGACCCGGGCCTCCGCGCCGCCCGCCATCAGATCGTCCGCTCCCCGGCGCACCAGACCTGGCGGACCACCGGCAAGGTCTCATGCAACCGCACCCGGACCATGTCGGCGCGCTGCCCGCACGCCAGGCTCCCGCGGTCGAGCAAGCCCGACATCGCCGCCGGCCGCGACGAAATCATCGCCACCGCCTCCGGCAAACCCGCGAGCCCCTCCCGCGCCACCCGGAACGCCGCCTCGATCAGCGCGGGCGGAACATAGTCGGAGGCGAAGACATCCACCCAGCCCGCGCGCAGCAGATCGGCGGCGGCGATGTTGCCGGAATGCGACCCGCCGCGGACCAGGTTCGGCGCGCCGGAGATCACCTGCATCCCCGCGTTCTTCGCCGCCTCCGCCGCCTCCATCGTCACCGGAAACTCCGAAATCGTAATGCCGTCGCGGGCGTTTTCCGCGATCTCCTCGACCGTGCGATCGTCGTGGCTGGCCAGCGCGATGCCTTTGCCCTGGACCCGGTCCAGCAGCGCCCGGCGGTGCGGATCGCGGACGCGGGCGCGCTGGGCCTGCAATTCGGCGATGCGCCGGTCGACCGCGGCCTCATCGAGTCCGCTGCTCCGCCGCAATTTTCGATAATACTCAATATTCGCGTATTGCCCGACCCCTGGGCTGTGATCCATCAGGCTGATCATGCGCACCAGCGGATGATCGGCGACGGTGTCCAGGCAGGCCATCGTGTCCAACGCCGGGATTTCGCAGCGCAGATGCAGATAATGCTCGGACTTGAGAAGGCCGGTGGGCGCCAGCGCGTCGAGGTCGGCGACGCCGTCGTAAAACGTCTGGATGCGCCCGGTATCGAAGCCCAGATCGCCCAGACACAGCGCGTCCAGAATCGTCGTGACGCCCGCGGCGGCGCATTGCGCGTCATGCGCGACCATCGCCGAGCGCGAGGGCCAGCGCGCGTGCGTCCGCGGCAGCACCTGGCGTTCGAGGTTGTCGGTATGCACATCCACCGCGCCCGGAATCAGATAATCCCCGTCCAGATCGATCGCGCCCGCGACCCGGGACCGGCCGCGTTGCACATCCGCGATCTTGCCGCCGCGCACGACGACGGTGCCAGAGACCACCGCGTCGGGCAGCACCAGAACGGCGTTGGAAAAAACGGTTTCGGGACTCATGCGTCCTCCTTGGCGTTTCCCGGGGCGCTTTCCGGGGCGGTTTCCTGAACCGGAACAACGGGAAACAATCGATCGGCGATCCGGTCGCGCGTGTCCGGATCGTGGCAGATGGCGACAATCGCCGCGCCGCGGGCCTTGGCGTCCTCGATCATCCGCACCACCACTTCCCGGTTCTCGGCGTCCAGCGAGGCCGTGGGTTCGTCCAGCAGCAGGATCGGATGACCCGCGATGAACCCGCGGGCGAGATTCACCCGCTGCTGCTCGCCGCCGGAGAAGGTCGCCGGCGGAATCCCGTGCAACCGCCGGGGAATGTTCAGCGACAGCAGCATCTCCCCCGCGCGTTCGGCGGCTTCGGCGGGGGAGGGGCCGCGGCCCGTGAGAACCTCCGCGACGATATCCAGCGCGGACACCCGTGGCACGACGCGAAGGAACTGGCTGACATAGCCGATGGTTTCATGGCGCACCGCCAGGATCGCGCGCGGATCGGCGGTGACGAGATCGATCGGCTCGCCGCGATGGCGAACCAGAATGCGGCCGGAATCGGCGCGGTAATTCCCATAGAGGGCGCGCAGCAGGGTGGATTTCCCGGCGCCCGAGGGGCCTGACAGCACCACGCACTCGCCGGGCGCGACGGTCAGATCGACGCCGCGCAGCACCGGCAGGCGCAGACCGCCGCGCAGATGTAGCGTGAAAGTCTTCGTGAGTGCTTCCGTCCGCAGCGAAAAAAAATTCACGCAAGGGCTCCGATGCTAACGGAATATTCACGGTTCGGCGGTTGGATGGGGGCATGGACACACATCTCCCCACCGGCTTCCCACCCGGCCTTCGGACCACCCTCGCCACGGATACCGCCACGCCCAGGGGCCGGCGAAAGCGGCGGGTCGCGGTGCTCGCGCTGCGGCTGCCGCGGTTCCTGCCGCATGCCGTGCCGGGTCCCGCGGAGGAGGCGCCCGCCGGTCATGCCTGCAACACCGAGCTGACGAGCAGTTGTGTATACGGATGTCCTGGGTCGTCGAGCACCTGGTCCGTGAGACCGGTCTCCACGATCTCGCCGGCCCGCATCACCGCGATCCGGTGACCCAGCAGGCGCGCGACGGCGATATCGTGGGTGACCAGCACGACCGCGACGCCCAGACGCGCGACCAGGGACCGGATCAGATCCAGCAACCGCGCCTGCACCGAAACATCCAGCCCGCCCGTCGGTTCGTCCATGAACACCAGCCGGGGACGCGTCACCAAAGTGCGCGCGATCTGCAACCGTTGCAGCATCCCGCCAGAGAAAGTCCGCGGCAGATCGTCGATCCGGCCGGGATCGATTTCCACCTGCTCCAGCCACGCCACCGCCTCTTTACGTATCTCCCCGTAATGCCGGGCCCCCTGCGCCATCAGCCGCTCGCCGACATTGCCGCCGGCACTGACATTCATGCGCAACCCCCGCCGCGGGTCCTGATGCACGAACCCCCAGTCGGAACGTTGCAGCGCGCGCAGCATCGGCGCGGGCATCGCATGCGTGTCGCGGGTCAGCCCGCCGGTCTCACGGTAGGTCACGGTGCCGCCGTCGGGCCGGGTCAGACCCGACAGGACATTCAGCAACGTGGTCTTGCCCGAGCCTGACTCGCCGACCACCGCCAGAATTTCGCCGGGGTAAAGATCGGCGGAGACATCCGCCAAGGCGCGGATGGCGCCAAAGGACAGCGTCAGGCCGCGGGCCGCGACGATGGGCTCGCCGGTCATGTCCTGGCCCGCCGTTTCTCGCAGTGATCGGTGTCGGAACAGACGAACATGCGCCCGTCGCGATCGTCCATCACGACCTCGTCCTTGTAAGAATCCTCGGCGCCGCACAGTCCGCAGGCCTCGGCCGCGTTGATGGGCCGGAACGGATGGTCGTCGAAATCCAGCGATTTGACGTCCGTCCAGGGCGGGATCGCGTAAATCCGCTTTTCGCGGCCCGCGCCAAACAATTGCAACGCCGCCATCCCATGCATTTTCGGATTGTCGTACGCCGGGATCGGACTGGGCGAGGTCAAATACCGATGGTTCACCATCACGGGGTAGTCGTAGCTGATCGAAATCTGTCCGATCCGGGAAATGTCCTCGTAAAGTTTCACATGCATCAACCCGTAATCGGCGAGGCCGTGCATGCGCTTCGTCTCGATCCGGCTCGATTCCAGGCGAAACAGCGGTTCCGGCTGCGGCACCTGGTAAACGATGATCTGATTTTCCGTCAGCTTTTCCTCGGGAATGCGATGCCGGGTCTGAATGACGGTGGCCTCCGCCGTCCGCGTGGTCGTGGCGACGCCCGCGACCCGCGCGAAAAAACGCCGGATGGAGACCGCGTTTGTGGTATCGTCGGCGCCCTGGTCTATGACTTTCAGCGTATCGGTTTGCCCGAGAACAGAGGCCGTCACCTGTATCCCGCCAGTGCCCCAGCCATAGGGCAGCGGCATCTCGCGCGACCCAAAGGGCACCTGATGGCCGGGAATGGCGACGGCTTTCAGCAGCGCGCGGCGGATCATGCGCTTCGTCTGCTCGTCGAGATAGGCGAAATTATAGCCTTTCATTCCGCCGCCTCCCGGTTTTCCACCGCGTTTCGAAGGCGCCGGACATTTTGCAACTCGCTTTGAAAATCCACGTAATGCGGCAATTTCAGATGTTCGACGAACCCCGTCGCCTCGATATTGTCGGAATGATACAGAACAAACTCCACGTTTTGCGCGGGCGCGACGACATCCTCGCCCAGTTCCTCGGCGCGCAGCGCGCGATCGACCAGGGCCATCGACATGGCCTTGCGCTCGGAAAATCCGAATACCAGCCCATAACCGCGAGTGAACTGCGGCGGGCGGGTCTTGGAACCCTTGAACTGGTTCACCATCTGGCACTCGGTCAGAACAATGTCGCCGATATCGATGGCGAAACCGAGTTCCGGCGGTTCGATCTCGATGGAAACCTCGCCCATGCGGATCTCGCCCGCGAAAGGGTGGCTGCCGCCATAACCGCGCTGGGTGGAATATCCCATGGCGAGGAGAAACCCTTCGTCGCCGCGCGCCAGGGCCTGCAACCGGACATCCCGGCCCGCCGGGAAACGCAGCGGCTCGCGCGTCAGGTCCCCCGGTTCCGCCCCATCCGTTTCCCCTGGGTTTATCTCGTCCGGTTCCAGCAACCCCTCCCGGCCCAAAATATCGTGCACGCGAGGCATCGGCGCGGCATCGGGCGCGGCGCGCGGCGCGTCCGGCGCGGGACCGCCCTCCGTCAGATCGAAATCCAGGAGCCGATGCGTGTAGTCGTAGGTCGGACCGAGGATCTGGCCGCCCGGCAGATCCTTGAAAATGGCGGAGATTCGGCGGCCGGTCCGCATCGCGGCGGTATCGACGGGAACGCTGTAGGCGAACCGCGGGAGCGTGGTGCGGTAAGCCCGTAACAAAAACGCCGCCTCGATGGAATCGCCCTGCGCCTGCTTGATCGCCAGCGCCGCGAGGTCCGGATCGTACAACGAACCCTCGCCCATGACCCGATCCACGGCGCGGCCGAGTTGCTCGCGGATCTGGTCCGCCGCCAGGTCCGGCACGGCGGGATCGCCGCGGCGTTCCTCCGCCATCCAGGCATGGGCGTTGCGGATCGCGCGTTCGCCGCCCTTCACCGCCACATAAGCCATCGGTCAAACCTCCTGGATCGAAACGGTGCGGGGCAGGGCGGCCAGCCGGTCCCCGGCGCAAAGGATCAAATCGATCCCGCGCGGGAACAACACCCGGTTGCGCGCCCAGATCGCCGCGAAATCTTCTGGCAAACCGGCAACGGTCAGGGTCGCGGGCTCGCGAAGACCGGGACCTTCGAGGCGGTAAACCCGCCCATGGTCGAAGGACTCCACCTGACAAACGATCGTCGCGGAGGTCTCAGGTTCCTCGTGCGTGCCGGCGGAGAAACGCGCGAGATCGGGCAGGGTCTGGGCCAGGCCGAAGACGCAGGCGCCCGGTTCCGCCGTCCCGGCGGTACCGCAATGAAACGCCAGCCAGTCCCGCGCGCCAGACCCGGCGGGATCGATCCAAAGCGGGGTTTCGTGATCGGCCAAGGTCAGCAGCACCGCCCCCGCCGCGACACAGAGCGGCGCCGGAGGCGCGACGCCGCCGACACGCGCCAGCGTGCCCGGCCGGGACAAGGCAGTCAGCACGTCCCGAAAACAGCGCTGGGCGTCGTGGACCGGGTCGGCGAACCCGGCATCCGGTGCGCCGGTCACGACCGGGTCGTCCGCATGGCGAAGAAATCGACCCTTGTCGCGGCGGCCTTTTCGGCCCGCTCCTGCCGCGCGAGGCGTTGCGCCTCCGCCAGTTCCGCGATCAGCCCCGCCCGCAGCGCCGGGCTCAGCGCCGGATCCTGCAACAGCGCGTCCGCCACGGCCGCGATCTCCGCCCGCCGTTCGTCCCGCCCGGCGACATAAGCATGCCCGGCGGTCCCCGATTCGAGCCGGACCGTGCAGCGGGTCACCGTCATCTCTCCCATGTTGAAGACGCCGCCCGCGCCACCGGCCCGCCCCCGGACCATCGCGAGGCCCGTTTCGGGACCGCGCACCCGTGTCCACACCGGCAACGGCGCCACCTCCGTAAGGCCCGATTCGATGGCGGCGGCGCTCGCGCGCGCCAACACGGACATCCAATGACGGCGCGCCACGCGCGGGTCTGGGAGCCCGTTTGGGTCCGCGAGCCCGTTGGGGTCTGGGCAATTTTTCGGATTCGGAGAAGAAATCGTCTCGGTCATGCCAATCCATGGTTGTCTAGATGTCTGGATGACTATAGTCTGGATCGCATGACGTCAACCGAGAATCAGCACAACGCCGCCCCCGGCCGGGTGACAAATCGATGAAACCGCCGGAGGCAGGCCCGGCGAACACGCCGAGGGCAGGAATCGCGGACCCGCTGGCGGCGGGCATCGCGGACCCGCGGGACAGCGCGCGGATGGCGGGCGTGACGTTGTGGCGGCATATCCACGACACACTCCGCGACGAGATCGGCGGGCCCGGCCACCCGCCCGGCGGGCGCCTGCCGACGGAAGCCGAACTCGCCGTCCGCTTCGGCGTGAACCGCCACACCGTCCGCCGCGCGCTGGAAGAACTGTCCCGCGGCGGCCTGATCCGGGTCGAACAGGGCCGGGGCGCCTTCGTCGCCGAGGACGTGCTGGATTACACGGTGGGACCGCGAACCCGTTTCACCGAATGGATCCGCCGGCATAACAAGGAGCCCTCGGGCCGCGTGTTGCGGCTGCGGGAACTGGGGGCCGACGCGATCGTCGCGGGCGGTCTAGGGCTCCGGCCGGGCACAAAAGTGGTTCTCCTGGAACGCCTGGGCCTCGCCGACGAAACCCCCGTCAGTCTGACCCGGCATTATTTCCCGGCCACGCGCCTGCCCGGTATCCTGGACGCTTTGGCGGCCGCGGCCCGGATCACCGAGGCGTTGAAGGCCGTCGGGATCGCGGATTACGTCCGCCAGGCAACCCGCGTCAGCGCCCGCGCCGCCACCGCGCCGGAAGCCGATTTGCTGCGCATGGCGCGCAACCGGCCGGTGCTGGTCACCGAAAGCACCAATGTCGATGCCACCGGCGCGATCGTGGAATTCAGCATCGGCTGCTATCCCACGCCGCGCGTCCAGATCGTGTTCGAACCGGGAGAGGGACCGTCGTGACGGATATTCATATAACCGGAGGCCAGGTTCTGACGGCCACCGAGGGGTTCGCCGCCACGGACGTGGTGGCGCGCGACGGGCTCATCGCGCCGATCGGCGAGGCGGCCGGGCCGGGACCCGCCTTCGACGCCACCGGGCTGCTGGTGTTGCCGGGCATTGTCGACATTCATGGCGACGCCTTCGAGCGGCAGTTGCAGCCGCGTCCCGGCGTGAACTTTCCGGTGGATCTGGCGTTGCGGGATACCGAACGGCAGTTGCTGGCAAACGGCATCACCACCGCCTTTCACGGGATCACCCTGTCCTGGGAGCCGGGTCTGCGCGGTGCCGCTGGATGGACGGCGTTGCTCGCGGCCCTGGCGGCGGAGACCTGGACCTGCGACATGCGGGTGCATTTGCGCTGGGAAGCCTACAACCTCGACGCGCTGGACACCGCTTTGGCCGATATCGCCGCGGGCCGGGTGCATCTGCTGGCGTTCAACGACCACACGCCGTCGATCCTGAAAAAATTGCCCGATCCGGTGGAAGGCGCGAAATACGCGGGCCGCGCGGGGATGAAAATGGACGCGTTCATGGCGCTCGCGGATCGCGTCGCGGCCCATGCGCCGGCGGTGGCGGCCGCGCGAGACCGTCTGGCCGCCGCCGCGCGCGCGGCTTGCCTGCCCATGGCCAGCCACGACGACGACTCCGTCGCCACCCGGACGCTGTTCCGCGGCCTTGGCGCCGCGATTTGCGAGTTTCCGGTGGATGAGGCCGCGGGCCGCGACGCGCGCGCGAAGGGCGAGCACGTCGTGATGGGCTGCCCCAATGTCGTCCGCGGCGGCTCCCATCTGAACTGGGCCTCCGCCGCCGTCATGGCGGAGGCCGGGGTCTGCGACATCCTGGCATCGGATTATTACTATCCCGCGATGGCGCGCGCGGCCTTCGTGCTGGCGGATCGCGGGATTTTCGATATTTCGAGGTCATGGGATTTGATCTCGAAAAATCCGGCCGCGGCGGCCGGGCTGACGGATCGCGGAACCATCGAGGCGGGCAGACGCGCCGATCTCGTGCTCGTGGACCCCGTCGCGCGCGCCGTCGTGGCGACGATCGTGGGCGGACGGGTGGCGCACATGACCGCGGAAGGCGGGCGGCGGTTCGCGCGCGGCTGACACAGGTTTTGACGAAACGTCTCGCGGCGGCGCGTCAATCCGGCTTCGCGCCCGGTACATGTGCCGGCGGCCGTATCGGGCGAAAAAAATCGCGTGGCTGCACGAGTCTTGATATCGTCTCTCCGGCCGCATATCGTGCAAATAATTGATGCACGGGGAGCGGTATATTGTTTCAGATACAATTCACATCGCGTCGCGCGGCGCTGATGGCCTCGGTGGCCGGACTGGCCATGGCGGCGGGCGCGGCCCAAAACGCGGCCGCGCAGAATACGACATACACGGTCAATACGGCGGTGCCGGCGCAGACAACGACCGCGTTTTCGTTGTTGGCCGGAGATACGCTCAATGTGACGTCCTCTGGGTCGATTTCGATCCTCTCGACGGCCACCGGATTTCAACCCGCCGTCGCGGCCGCCGCCCTTGGGGTGGGAGCGATCGACAACAGCGGCACGATCGCATCCGCCGCTGCCGCCGACGCCGGAATCGCCATCGCGGTCCCCACTTTGACCTCCCTTGGCACGCTCGCGAACCGCGCAACCGGTGCGATCTCCGTCACCGCCGACCTGGCCACCGCGGTTTCGGTGGGCGGTACGGTCTCGTCCCTGACCAACGACGGCCGGATCGCCGCGAGCGGCTTCCTCGCCACGGGGATGGCGATCGGAGGGAGCGGTGTTCTCGGGAGCCTGACCGTCGGCGCCGGAGGCACGATCGTGGCTGGCGCCACTGGCGGCACGGGCCTGCAAGTGGACGGGGTATTGACGTCGCTCACCAACAGCGGCGCGATCCTGGATGACGGCGCGGCGTTCGGAAGCGCCATCGCGATTACCGGTTCCATGTCGACGCTGACCAATAACGGCCTGATCCGGTCCGTCGGAGCGTTGGGTGTGGCGATCAGGGCAACGGGCGGGCTCGATACCCTGATCAACAACGCGGCCGGAACGATTTTGGCGGCTGGAGCCGGCACGGGCACGGGGATCCTGGCCGGACAGGGGTTCGCGCGCCTGACCAACAGCGGCCTGGTCCAGGCGGACCTTGCCGCGCTCGATGTCTCCGGGAGCGCGGGAACGTTGACCAATACCGCGACCGGCAGGTTCGTGGCGGTTGGCGAATCGGCCAGCGCGATCTTCGTATCGGGCCCTCTGACACTTCTGTCGAATGCCGGAACGATCGAGGCCGGGGGCCAGCAGGGCAAGGGCGTCTACGTTGGCGACGGTGGCACGCTGACGAGCCTTTCCAACACCGGGACGATCCAGGCGACGGGCGCGAATGGCAATGGTGTCTTCGTCGATGCCGGTGGCACGCAGACGGACCTGTCCAACAGCGGGACGATCCAGGCGAACGTCGCCAACGGCTTCGCCGTCATCGTCGTCGGCTCGCTGGGCACACTGACCAACACCGCGGCCGGGACGATCCAGGTCAATGGGAGCCTGGGTGTCGGCGTGGGCGTGTACGGCACCGCCGGCGGTTTATCCAACAGCGGCCTTATCCAGGCGACGGGCACGAATGGTTATGGCGTCTACGTCGGCGACGGTGGCACGCTCACGAGCCTTTCCAACAGCGGGACGATCCAGGCGAATGCCGCCAACGGCTTCGCCGTCGCCATCGGCGGTTCGCTGGGCACACTTACCAATCTGGGTCTTGTCGCCGCCGGGGACGTGGATGGGACCGGCATCGACGTCGGCGGTACAGCGGCGGCCTCGGCCGGGACGCTGATCAATGGCGCCACGGGGACGATTTCCGCCAATGGTCTTCGGGGGTTCGCCATCGCCGTCGGCGAGTCGGATACCGGCACGATCGGCGCGCTGTCCAACAGTGGCCTGATCCAGGCGGCGGGCACGGACGGACGCGGCATCCGCATCGCACCCGATGGCGCCATGGGCACGCTGACCAACGCCGCCGGCGGCCGGATCGAGGCGGACGGAACGAACGGCATCGGCGTCTCGGTCATGGGGCGGCTCACCACCCTGACCAATGCCGGCACGATCCAGGCGAACGGACCGGACGGCGTCGGCGTCGACGTCGATGGCACGCTGACGAGCCTGTCCAACAGCGGCACGATTCAGGCGAACGGAGAGAACGGTTTCGGCGTCAACGTCAACGGCGCGCTGGTGGCGCTGACCAACGCGGTGGCGGGAACAATCTCCGCCGACGGAAGCCTGGGCATCGGGGTGGCCGTGGCGGGCACCATTGGGAATTTGCTGAACCAGGGCGTTGTGATCGCCAACGGTTCGGAAGGCTCTGGGATCGACGTTGGCGAAACGGCGGGGGCCACGATCGGGACCTTGATCAATGCGGGTACCGTCAGCGCCGGCGGACAGGACGCCACCGGCATCGGTGTCGGCGGCGCGACGCTGGCGTCGATCGGTACCCTGCAAAACAGCGCATCGGGCACGATTTCCGCCGGGGGCGTTGGCGGTTACGCGATTTCCGTTGGCGACGCGGGCACCATCGGGGTTTTGTCGAACAGCGGCCTCATCCAGGCGGCAGACACGGACGGACGCGGCATCCGCATCGCCGCCGATGGCACCATCGGGACGCTGACCAACCTCGCGGGCGGCGCGATCGTGGCGGACGGAACGAATGGCCTCGGCGTCTCGGTAGTGGGACGGCTGACCAGCCTGACCAATGCCGGCACGATCCAGGCGAACGGGCCGAACGGCGCGGGCGTCAATGTCGATGGCACGCTGACGAGCCTGTCCAACAGCGGCACGATTCAGGCGAACGGGGAGGATGGCTTCGCCGTCAACGTCAATATCGACGGCTCGCTGGTCGCGCTGACCAACACCGCGGCCGGAACAATCCAGGCCAATGGGATCCTGGGCATCGGCGTGTCCGCGTCGGGCACCATCGGCACACTGACCAACCTGGGTCTCCTGACCGCCGGGGGCGTGGACGGTGTCGCCATCGACGTCGGCGGAGCGTCCACGGGCGCGATCGGGACCCTGGTCAACGGCGCCACCGGCACGATTTCCGCCAACGGTCTTCGCGGTTTCGCCATCGCCGTCGGCGATTCGGACCCGGGCACCGTCACTTCCCTCTCCAACAGCGGTCTGATCCAGGCCGCCGGCACGGACGGCCGAGGCATCCGCATCGCGCCCGATGGCGCCATGGGCACGCTGACCAACACCGCCAGTGGGAGGATCCTGGCGGACGGAAACAGCGGCATCGCCGTCTCGGTCGCGGGGACGCTGACCTCCCTGACCAACAGCGGAACAATCCAGGCGAACGGCCTGGAGGGCGTGGGCGTCAATGTCGGCGGTACCCTCGCCCTCCTGACCAACAACGGGACGATCCAGGCGCATGGCCAGGACGGGACGGGCGTCAATGTCAGCGGCAACCTCGCCAACCTGACCAACGCCGGAACGATCCAGGCCAACGGCCAGGACGGCCTCGCCGTGAACGTCGAGGGCACCCTGGGAACGCTGACCAACAGCGCCGGAGGTACGATTTCCGTCAACGGCCTGCGTGGCTTCGCGGTCGCGGCCGGCGTGACGGATGTGGGCACCATCGCCATGATCTCCAACAGCGGGCTGATCCAGGCATCGGGGCCCGGCGGGATCGCGGTCCTCGTCGATACCGATGGCGCGGTGGGCGCCCTGACCAACAATGCCGGCGGCACCCTGATCGCGACCGGCACGAACGGCACCGGCCTGCTGGTGGCGGGAACACTTGGGACAACGAACAACGCCGGTCTGATCTCGGGTCTGGGCGCGGCGATCCGGGTCGAGTCCGGCGGCACGATCGCGAGCCTCGTCAACAGCGGCACGATCCTGTCCACCGCGGGCACCGGCATCGCGATCGCGGCCACCGGGACAATTCCGGGCGGCGTGACCAACACGGCATCCGGCCTGATCCAGGGCGGGCCGGCGAATGGGACCGGCATTGCGATCGACAATTCCGCCGCCAGTACGGCGCTGACGATCCAGAACGCGGGGTCCATCGTCGGCGCGATCAAATTCGGGCCCGCCGCCGACCGGCTGGACATCTCCGGCGGTGCCATAACCGGAACGATTTCCGGGACCTCTGGCAGCGGCGCGCGGGTGAGTTTCAACCTCCCGTCCAGCGGGTCCTTCGCGCTGACCCAGCCGATCGTCAACGTCGATACGATCGCGGTCAATTCCGGGCTGCTGACGATCGCGGCCCAAAGCGGCAACGCCATCTCGGGCGCGCGAGCATTCAACGTCGCGGCGGGCGGCGCGGTGGCATTGAACGCCAATGTCGCGGCGATCTCCACGACCAACAGCGGGCTGATCGATGTCGGGTCGAGGACGATCGGTCTGACCGGGAATTACAGCCAGACCGCGACGGGCCGCCTGGGTGTCACCGTCGCGGGCGCGACGACCGGCGTGCTGAACGTGTCCGGCACCGCGGCGATCGCCAGCACGGGAACCGCGGTAGCGTTGAATGTCACGGCGGGCGGCGCGCCGGCGTCGTTCACCGTGCTGACCTCGTCGGGGCTGACGGTCTCTTCGTCGCCTATCGTCGGCGTGGGCTTCACCGGCACGGCGGTGGACAGTTTCCTGCTGAACCCGATCGCCAGCGCGTCCGGCAATAATCTGGTCGTGACCTTCGCGCCGCCGACGCCGACGACCGTGGTCAGTTTCTACGACCGTCTCGTGACCGGCGCGGGCGCGGGCCAATCCGGCGTGGGCCTGACCAACCAGCTTCAGGTCGTCGATGGCGTCCGCCGCCTGATGGTCAGCCTGACCGGCGACCGGGTGAACGGCAGCGCGATCCTGACGTCTTTGGCCGCGATGACGCCGGCGCAGCAGACTCAGTTCTTCGCCCAGTTGCAGCCGGGCGCGATCGGAACGGCGCAGGTGTTCCTGGCGGCGTCGCTCAGCGGCGGCGGCGGCATGACCGCCGCGGCCGGCGACCGGATGATGGCGTCGCGGCAAACAGATGGCGATGCCGGCGATGGCGAGGCCGGGCGCGGCTTCGCGCTCTGGGCCAAACCCTTCGGGCAGACGTTTGTTCAGGGGGTGAAGGAAGGGGTCAGCGGGTTCTCGGCGGTGTCGTATGGCGCGACATTCGGGGCGGACACGCTGGTGCGGCCCGATCTGCGGGTGGGCGCGGCGATCACGCTGTCGAACACCGACATCAGACCGGCCGGAGCGACGTCGGGCAACAAGACCGCGGTGACGGCGGCCCAGGCCGGGATTTACGGAACCTGGTTCCAGGACGGGTTTTATGTCGAGGGCTCGCTTGCCTACGGCATCAACTGGTACGACTCAAAAGAGAACCTGACCGCCCTGGGCACGACCCGCACCTCCGGGTTCAGCGGCACCCAGTTCAGCGCCAAGATCGCCGCCGGATACGAATTCCAGGTCCGGGGCGTGCAGGTGACGCCGAGCATCGGGTTCCAGGAAACGCATCTGGACCTGCCGGCTTACCGGACCTCTGGCGCGGGCTTGTTCAATCTGAGTGTCGGGTCGCAAAGCATCGACATCCCGCAGGTGAAACTGGGGAGCCGGTTCGCCCTGCCGATCGCTCGGGCCGATGGGTGGTCGTTCACGCCGGAGGTGCACGGGTATTACGTGCGCAACCTGAACACGACGCGGGTCGCGACGGCGGCGTCGTTCGTGAACGGGGGCGTGTTTGTCAGCACCAGCCCGGCGCGGGACGCGGATATCTTCTCGGTCGGCATCGGGCTGACGGTGGCGCGGAGCGGGCCGTTCAAGCTGGATGCGGCGTACGATTATTCGGTGGGGCAGACGACGTCGGACAATTCGTTCTTTGTCCCGTTGAAGGCGGAGTTCTGAACGGGGGACGGTGACAATGGCGAACGAAGCGGAAGCCGCTCTGCTTGTTTTCCGCAAGCAGGTTTTTCTGGGGTATTCCATCGCGGGTTTTGTCGTCGCGCTGATCTATCTTTGGTCCCTCGTGGACAGTCCGGTCGATGCATTGCCCAACCATGTCGTGGTTGTCTTCATCTGCGTCATGATCTTGTTCGTGTGGGCTGGCGCGGCGATCGCCCGCGACCTGACATCGGCCGACGACGCGGCGGGTCCGCATTTGCATGTTCAGGGCCTGCTTAAGGACCTCCCATTCGGTCTTATGTCGCTGGTTGGCATCGGGGTTCTGACCTGGCTGCTCTCCTGGGCCGATGTGCCGCGTCTGATCGCGGTGCCGGCGATCGGTTACGGGTGGTACATGCGGCGGCGGGTGACTGGCGGTCAGGGTTAAGCGGACGGACGGTCAGCCCAGGGGGGCGCGGTCTGGACTGGCCGCCGGTTGTTGTGCGGCCGGGGGCGGCGGTCTCCCTGGCGTTTTCGCCGCCAGGGAGGATGACGCCGCGGTCAGGCCGCCTCAGCCAAAGCACCGTCGATCGTAAGTCCCTTGTTGTTGGCGGAGACATGCACCGTCTCTCCGTCCTTGACCGCGCCTTCCAGGATCATCCCCGCCAGCGGGTTTTGTAGCGCGCGCTGGATCACCCGTTTCAGCGGACGCGCGCCGTAAACACTGTCGTAGCCTTCGTTGCCCAACCACTGCGTCGCCGCCTGGTCGAGATCCAGCGCGATTTTCCGGTCCGCCAGCAGCGCCACCAGCCGTTGCAACTGGATCGCCACGATGTTCGCCATGTCGGCGCGTTGCAGGCGGCGGAACAGCACGATCTCATCCAGCCGGTTCAGAAACTCCGGCCGGAAATGGGCGCGCACGTGCTGCATGACCTCGCCCTGCACCATCGCGGAGGGTTCGCCTTCGGCCTGACGCGCCAGGACCTCGGACCCCAGGTTCGACGTCAGAACGATGATGGTGTTCTTGAAATCGACCGTCCGGCCCTGACCATCCGTCAGCCGCCCATCGTCGAGCACCTGAAGCAGGATGTTGAACACATCCTCGTGCGCTTTTTCCACCTCGTCGAACAGGATCACCTGATACGGACGCCGCCGCACGGCCTCGGTCAGCACCCCGCCCTCGTCGTAACCGACATA
>CANJJS010000086.1 GCA_947474705.1 Acetobacteraceae bacterium
ATGCGGCCTCGTTTGGGACACTTATGATGCGATCGTCGAGGCCTGCAGAGCCGCTTGGCAATTTTTGATCGACGATCCAGAACGTATTCAGTCGATTGGGACGCGTGAATGGGCATCGGTCAATGGTTAGGTCAGTTGGTATTACACGCCTGCTTCATTCGCCGCCTGAACGAGAGTGCACGTAATGGCAATTAACCGATTAGCGAGCGCGGATTGATTGGCCGCCAACTGGTCGGCGTGATGATCAATGACGAGAAGGCCAACCTCTCCAGCGAGCTGGAGCAATGTCTTTTCGAAGGCAGCGCTGGGTTCTGTGGTCAGGGGCATTATTTCCGGCTGCATGGACGCGAACGAGAGCGGCGCATCGCCGACCCGCCGTAGATCCGAAAAAGCTCGATTCAGGTTCCCGGCGATGTCGCCGAAGGTTAGGCCGCCGCGAGCGGCGATAGCGGTGATATACCAAAGAACGTCGCCGAGTTCCTCGACGACGGCGGCGGCGTAGCCGACGTACGACGCACGATCACGCTGTTTTTTCTTCACCTCGCTGAGAAGGCTGCCGATCTCCCCAAATAGGCCGAGCAGCGGAAAGGTCAGCGATCCGCTGTCGCTGCGCTGATCAGTCATAAGGGCCTGAGAGGCATAATCCTGAACCGTGAGCGGAGAGAATTCATCTGTCATGTCGGCCGCTTCTTCCGTCGATCGGCGATCGCTTCGTCAGGAACAGGTACGCCATAGGCCTGAAGCGCCCGCAGGACGATGACCCGGATCGGTTCTCGTGTCTCCACGGCCCGAATTCCGAGGTGACGCTTCGTAATCGCTGGCACCTGAATCTGAAGGTGCTCATCGACCACATCCGAGGATGTCTTCGTCTCCTGTTTCATGAAAACATATTAACAGGAATTTCTGTAATCATGAAAGCATATAAAGACCAAACTCGGTGGCTCGGTCCTCTCAAGGCGCGGAAGCTTGCTCGGGGCGCCGCGTCAGTCATCCTGCCCCACCAACGCCGATCGTGCCCCATCGCGAGCGGTGCGCCGGGGCCGATGAACTTTTCCTGAGCCTTGCTGTCACCTTGCTGGAAATCTGCAGAAAGAATTTTCTTATTTTATAACAATTGGTTAAAGCGAAAATGAGCGCGGCTGAAAATTGTTGAAGTTCCGCACCGTCCGAATGAACTTTGTGCATAGGCAACGACCGTCTCAAAATCCTATCCCGAATCAGGAATCCGCAACCCATCAAGGTGGTCCGCCCACCACTGCATCATCGCCACGCGTTCGTCCCAGTGCTCCCCGCGAGCATAGGCTGCACGGACGCTGTTGCCCTCGATATGGGCAAGCTGACGCTCAATAGCGTCGGGATGCCACTTGCCGGATTCATTCAGCAGGCTCGATGCCGTCGCGCGAAAGCCGTGGCCGGTGGCCTCGTCCTTTGCGTACCCCAGCCGCCTGAGCGCGGCGTTCAGAGTACCATCTGAGATCGGGCGGGATGGTGCACGAACCCCGGGAAACAGGAGATTTCCCCTCGAAATCAGCCGCAGCGCGCCAAGCAATTCAACGGCTTGGCGCGGTAGCGGCGTCCGGTGCGGCCGCCGCATCTTCATTCGTGACGCGGGGATCGACCAAACCGCCCGCTCCAGATCGAACTCAGTCCACTCAGCCAGCCGCAACTCGCCAGGGCGCGGAAACAAAAGCGCGAGAAGTTGCAGCGCGATCCGGGTGCCCGGCTGCCCATCAAAGGCGTCAATGGCGCGGAGTAAAGCGCCAAGCTGCTTGGCATCCGTGATCGCCGCTCTCGGCGTCGCCTTCACTTGCGTTAAAGCACCCCGCAGGGCGTAGGTTGGGTCGATTTCCGCCCGGGCGGTGGCGATCGCGTATCTGAATACGCTACCGATCGTCGATCGAAGCCGGCGAGCCGACTCGTATTTCTCGCGGGCCTCAAGGGACCGCAATACGTTCAGGATCGCGGGCGCAGACACTTGGCCGATCGGCTCATCTCCAAACTCCGCCTTGGCGAAACCGAGGAGCCACTCGACCTTTGCCATGGTCGCTTCTGACCGCTTCTCCCGCCGAAGTTTCGCGACATATTCGTCGGCAATGCCCCGGAATGTCGGTGAACTTGCTTGTATCTGGGCTTGGCGCTTTTTCTCGAGCGCCGGATCGAGGCCTTCGGCCAGCAGATGCCTGGCGTCCTCTCGGGCCTGCCGGGCGCGCGCCAATGGAACCGTGGGATAGACCCCAAGCGCGAGCAACTTCTGCTTCCCGTCGAAGCGGTAGGCCAGCCGCCACAATCGCCCGCCGGTCGGCTGCAACCAAAGCTGCAAACCACCACCGTCCGTCAGTTTCTTGAGCCTGGGTCCGGGTTGTGCCGATCGGCACCTGGCATCCGTCAAAGGCATCGCCTTGCCCTCCTGAGAGGGACGATACCAACAGGGGTCTCGGATACCAAAAAAAAAACCAACAGAGGGAGTTCGATACCGGGGGCACGCCAGAGTATCCGAAGTCACGCCATTCTACGATGAACCGCTGAAAAACTCCGCTTTATCAGTGGCTTGAGAGGGCTATAGCGTAGTCCCGGCGGTCAAGAGAAACTGTGGAGAAGAAGAAAATGGTGCCCAGGGGCGGAATCGAACCACCGACACTGCGATTTTCAGTCGCATGCTCTACCAACTGAGCTACCTGGGCAAACCGCTCATCGCGTTGGAGCGGCGCTCTTACCCCACCCCGCCCCCACGATCAACCCACTCCCGCCAAACTTTCTCGCTTCCCTGATCACGCCGCGTCCGGCGAGGGCGGCGGATCGTCGTCCAACTCCAACGGCGGACCAGGAATCCGATACGATTCCGACAACCACCGCCCAAGATCGACATCCGCGCAACGCGGCGAACAAAACGGCCGATTCGCCGCGACCGGCGCCCGGCCGCAAATCGGACAACGAGGAGACGATTTAGCCATGCGAAGCCTCGATCCGCCAGGTTTCGACGGGAAAAGATGGATCTGACCGCAGGTTGAAGCCCCGTCCGGCGATCCTGGCAAGATCCGGCAACGCCACCGGATCGGCCTCCAGCGCCGCCACCACCCCCGGCGCCGCGCGCAACGCCAACCGAGCCCCCGGCTCCGCGCGAATCGCCGCCGCGATCGCCCGCAACGCCCCCAGCCCCGCCGCCAAAGGCCCCGACAACACCTCGTGCAACGGCGCCCGCACCCGAGGCCGCACGATCTCCGCCAAACCCAACGCCGTGAACCCCAAAAACCGCGGCCGCAAAGGATCGCCGGACAGCGCCGCCACGAAATCCGGCCCCAGAGCCAGACGCTGCTTCGGCTTCAGCCCCGCCAGATCCACCAAAATCGCGCCCGACAAATCCCGCAGCCGAATCTGCCGCGCCACCTCCGGCACCACACCCGCGTTCACCGCCCGATGCCGCCGCCCCGCCTCGTCCCGCCCGGCCAACGCGCCGCCGCCATCGACATCGATCGCCACCAGCGCCGGCGTCGGATAAATCGACAACGCGACGCCCGACGCGAGCGCAACCTCCCGCGCCGCCAGCCCCTCGGCCTCCGCCTCGATCTCATCGTCGAAGGCCCGCGCGACCCGCTTCAAACGCGGCCCCAACTCCGCGCGCAGGCTCGCCGCGAGCGCGGGATCGTCCACCACGATCTCCGCCTCGGGATACCGCCACGCCAGTTCGCGCAAAGGGTCGGGCCCGCGCCGCCGCAACCCCGCCGGCCCCTCCTCGACAGGCACACCGCGCGCGCTGAGCCTGGGCCCCTTGCCACCCAACGCGGCGCGCGAGACCCGGACCGTCAGCAACGCGCCCACGGTCAGCCCCTTGCCCCCCTCCGAGTCCGGCAAAAACCCCTCGGCATCCGCGAGAGCGACAAAAACCCCGGCCATGGCGGGCACGATCGCCGTCACCCGGCCCCGATGTATGTCGCCAACCCCGTCAGGCGCGCCGGGACGCCACACCGCGTAATCCGTCAACCGCGCCCCACCCTCCCCCACCGCCGCCACCCGGATTTCCCCTGGGCTCCACGCGGCGAGGATCCGCGTCACGGCACCGCCCACCCAAACCCGCGCAACATCTGCGCCGTCTCGAACAACGGCAGCCCAACCACACCGGAAAAACTGCCCGACAGAAACCGGACAAAACCCGCCGCGGCGCCATTGATGGCATAACCGCCGGCCTTGCCCTCCCACTCGTTCAGCGCGAGCCAGGCGATCTTCTGCGCCTCGGTCAGCCGCGCGAAGGCGACGACACTCTCCGACAACCGCTCCGCCCGCCGCCCATCCGGCGCGGTCAAAACGACAGCGGTCAACACCCGGTGACGGCGGCCCGAGAGCAGATCGATACAGGCCCGCGCTTCCTCGATTGTCTCCGCCTTGGGCAAAATACGGCGCCCCACCGCGACCACCGTGTCGGCGGCGAGGACAAAAGACCCGGGCACCGGCACCGCCTCCGCCTTGGCGCGCGCCATGCGCCGCGCATAAGGCCGCGGCAACTCGGTTTTGGCGGGAGTCTCGTCGATATCCGGCGGCCGAACATCGTCCGGCACGATGCCGATCTGCCCCAGCAACGCCAACCGGCGCGGACTGGACGAGGCGAGAATCAAGACGTGCCGGGTCATCCCGGCCAGACCTGAGTCATGAAAACCGGTGTCATGCGCGATGTCCGGCGGGAAAACCCCCAAAGGACACCGCGGGGGACGCCACGGGGGACGTCGCGAGACAAACCGCGGGGGAAGCCCACGGGGGAAGCCACAGGGGAAGCCACAGGGGAAGCCACGAGGCAAACCACGGGAAAAATCGCGGCCGCCGCGCGCGCGGAGGAACCGCGGACATGGGTCGGGCGTCCGGTTACTTGAACCGGAACGTGATGCGGCCCTTGGTCAGATCGTAGGGCGTCATCTCGACATTGACCCGGTCGCCGGCCAGGACGCGAATACGGTTCTTCCGCATCTTGCCACTGGTATGCGCGAGAATGGAGTGTTCGTTGTCCAGTTTCACGCGAAACATGGCGTTGGGCAGCAGCTCCATCACGGTGCCGCTGAATTCGATCATATCTTCTTTCGACATCGGACCTCTTGGGCGGTTTTGAACGGCGCGGACCATGGGCGCGGCGGGACGGAAGGTCAAGAAGCGAGACGCGAGCCGTGACGGACGGACCGCGGCCGAACAGGCCAGGACGGACACCGGCGATCGACACATCGAGCCAGCCGCGCCCTCCCGATCTCCGCGCCGAAGCAAACCTCGCCCCAAGGGAAGCCATCAGTCCCCGGTCCCGCGCCGCGTCCTCAACCCAACCCTCACCGCCGCCCGAACATCGCCTCGATCTCCGCCTTCGACAATTTCAGAAACGTCGGCCGCCCATGGCTGCACGTCGCGGCCCGCGGAGTCGCCTCCATCTGCCGCAGCAGCGCGTCCATTTCCGCCCGCGCCAGCCGCCGCCCCGCCCGGATGCTGCCATGGCACGCCAGCCGCGCGATCACCGCGTCCAGCCGCGCCTCCAACGCCATCGTCTCGTCCAGCTCCGCCAGCTCGTCGGCGATGTCGCGGACCAGCGGCCCAGGCTCCGGCGCGCCAAGGGCCGCGGGCAGCGCGCGGACCAGGACGGCGCCCGCACCGAAGGTCTCGATCTCCAGCCCCAGACGCGCGAGGTCCTCCGCCCGCGCCAGCAGCCTGGCGGCGTCCGCCTCGGGAAGATCGACCACCGCGGGCAACAACAGCGGCTGCGAGGGCGCGCCGCCCTCCAGCATCCGGGTCCGGATCGCCTCATGCGTCAGACGCTCATGCGCCGCGTGCTGGTCGACCAGGATCAGCGTCCCGTCGGCCGCCACGGCAAGGATATATGTGTCGAGCACCTGCGCCACCGCGGCGCCCAGAGGAAAAGACGTCGCGTCTGGCGTGCCGTCCTCGGCCGGCAACACCCGGGCGGCGGGCGCGGCGGCGAGGTTCAGCGCGGTCGCGGCGGCGCCTTGCCCATAAGACGGCCGGACCACCGGCTCCGCCACACCCGGGATGCCCGACGGCACGCCCGATCCCACACCCGCTCCAAATCCCGCGCCAAATTCCCTTGACACACCCCCGCCCCGATCCGCCGCCCGCCCCGGCGCGAACCCCGGCAACGGCAACGCCTGGATGCCCCCCCGCCGCGGCGCGTTCCAGGCGAGCCGCAACGACGGCCGGTGCGCCATCAACCCCGGCCCCCGGTCCCCCTCCGCGTCCCCCTCCGCGTCCCCCTGCGCGTCCCCCCGCGGCCCGCCGCCCGCGAGCACCCGGGACAGCGACCCGATCACCAGCGACCGCACCGCGGCCGCATCCCGAAACCGCAATTCCGTCTTGGCGGGATGGACATTCACGTCCAGTTCCTCCGGCGGCATGTCGAGCCACAGCGCCACCACCGCATGCCGCCCATGCGCGATCACGTCGCGATAGGCCACCCGCACCGCCGTCCGCAGCACCGGATCGGCGACCGGCCGCCCGTTCACCACCAGGCTCTGCCCGTTGACGGTGACCCGGGAAATCGCCGGCGCGCACAGATACCCGCTCAGCACCATCTCTCCCGCCGGGCCCTCGCGCGCCTCCCGCACCGGCAGCATCGCCCCCGCCGCCTCGGCGCCCAGCAGCGCGGCGACACGTGCCGCGCGGTCCTGCGCGGGCAGGTCGAACACCGCCCGGCCCTCATTCTCCAGCCGGAACGCGCAGCCCGGCGCCGACATGGCGAGGCGGCGCACCGCGATTTCCGCGTGCTCCGCCTCCGTGCGCGGGATTTTCAAAAACTTCCGCCGCGCGGGCGTCGCGAAGAACAAATCCCGCACGACGATCCGCGTGCCCGGCGCGCCGGACGCGGGCACCACCGGCCCCACCACCCCGCCCTCGACCGCGATGGAACTCGCGTGATCCGCGTCTCTGGGCCGCGAAACAATCTCCAGCCGCGCCGCCGCGCCAATCGAGGGCAGCGCCTCTCCCCGGAATCCCAGCGTCGCGATCCGGATCAAATTGTCGTCGGTCAGCTTCGAGGTCGCGTGCCGCAGCACGCACAAGCCAAGCTCCTCCGCCGTCATGCCGGAGCCGTCGTCGACGACCTCGATCCGGTCGATCCCGCCGCCCGCCAGCGCCACCGAAATTCGTTTCGCCCCCGCGTCGAGCGCGTTCTCCACGAGTTCCTTCACCGCCGCCGCGGGCCGTTCGATGACCTCGCCCGCCGCGATGCGGTTGACGGTGGTCTCGGACAGCAGCCGGATGCGGGACTCCGTCATGAATTCAGGTTTCGCCGCGCAGCGCCTGGAACCGGGCGATCGCCGCCGCCGTCGCGGGATCGGCGGCGGGCGCCGCGCCCGGCGTCAGCGCGGGCAGAATCCCGCCCGCGATCTGCTTGCCCAGCTCGACGCCCCATTGGTCGAAACTGTCGATGCCCCAAAGGCAGCCCTGCACCGCGACCTTGTGTTCGTACAACGCGATCAGCCGCCCCAGCGAAAACGCGTCCAGCCGCCGGAACAGGATCGTGTTCGAGGGCCGCTCCCCCTCGCACACCCGATGCGGCGCGATCGCGTCGATCTCCGCCTCGTTCGCCCCGGAAGCCGCCATCTCGCGGCGGACCGTGGCTTCCGGCCGCCCCCGCATCAACGCTTCCGCCTGCGCGAAGGCATGCGCGGCCAGGATGCGATGCGCTTCGGGCCGGTCGTGATCGGGTTGGGCCGCCAGGATGAAGTCCACCGGGACCACATTCGTGCCCTGGTGAACCAACTGGATGAAGCTGTGTTGGGCGTTGGTGCCCGGCTCGCCGAACAGCACCGGGCACGTGTCCCAGCGCACCGCCGTCCCGTCGAGCATCGTGTGCTTGCCGTTCGACTCCATCTCGACCTGCTGCAAATGCGCGGGCAGGCGCCGCAGCCGGTCGTCGTAGGCGAGCACGCAATGGGTCCCGAGCCCCAGCGCGTTGACATGCCAGACCCCCACCAGCGCCAGCAGCACCGGCAGATTCTCCCGTAACGGCGCGTCGCGAAAATGCCGGTCCATCGCCCAGGCGCCGTCGAGAAGCTCCTGGAACCGGTCCCAGCCAACGGCGAGCGGGATCGCCAGACCCACCGGCGACCACAACGAATACCGCCCGCCCACCCAGTCGCGGAACCCAAAGACCCGCGCGGGCGCGATGCCGAACGCGGCGACGGCGGACAGATTGGTGGAGAGCGCGACGAAATGCGCCGCGACCGCCGGCTCGCCCAGAGCCCCCGCGATCCAGGCCCGCGCGGCGGCGGCGTTGACGGCGGTCTCCTGCGTGGTGAAGGATTTCGACGCGATCAGCACCAAGGTGCGGGCGGGATCGAGGTCCTTCGTCGCTTCGGCGAAGGCGTGACCGTCGACATTGGACAGGAACACCGCGCGCATTTTCGCGTCGGTCCGGCCGATGGTCAGGGCTTCCGCGACCACCTTGGGCCCGAGATCGGACCCGCCGATGCCGATCGACAGCACGGAGTCGAAGGTCAGGCCAGTGGCGCCGCGTTCGCGCCCGTCATGGATGGCGGCGACGAACGCCTTCATCTTCGCGCGTTCGGCGGCGGCGAGGCCGGAGGCGTCGTCGATGTTCGTCCCCAACGCGGCCCGCAGGCCCGAGTCGCCGGGCGCGCGCAAGGCCATGTGCATGGCGGCGCGATGCTCGGTGACGTTCACCGCCTCGCCCGCGAACATCCGGTGGCGGAAATCGTCGAGACCGGCGGCCTCCGCCAATGCGAACAGCGCGTCCAGCGCGGCATCGTCGATCGCCGTGCGGGAGAAATCCAGCGTCAGATCGTCGAGCGACAGGGCGAATCGCGCGGCGCGGCCGGGATCGGCGGCGAATAACGGCGCGATGCGCCGCCCCTCGGGACGCGCGGCCAAGGCGCGAAGGCGTTCGAATACGGCCGCCAAGGCGGTACCACGGGGCGAAATAACGGGCGGGGACGCGGCGATGGTGCTCATGGCGGCGAGCATAGCGCAGGGCGAAAAAGGGAACAAAGGGGGGCGCGCGGCCGGGGCGGGATCGCGCGATCGCATCCGTCTCACCCGTCGCGCCGCATCCCGGCGCGACCCGCCCATGTCCCGCGAAAAGCGTGGCCAGATCGGGCGGCGTCCCAAACCGGGCACGATCCGCCGGGATCGTTTCGTTAAAATCGTCCAAGGTTTGGAAAATCGTCCAAGGTTTGGGTCGAATCGACACCGAGACGAAAGCCGGACCGGTCCGGCGGCGGCGGGCGCCGCGACCCAGGGTTGCCGTTCCGGTCGCGCGAAAACGCCGGCGGGCCCCCAGATGGCAGGCCCCAGGGCGGCGGTCCGCCGGCGCCAGACATGGCATCGACAATAATGAGATACGCCGGGTTCCAGGTCCCGCGCGCGAGACCTGGCCGCCAGGCGTCAGACGCCGACGGGCATCGCCGCCAGCAATTGCCGCAGCCGCGCGGCGCCGGCGGGGCCCTTGATCGCCTCGCGCCAACTGGCTTCCGCCACACGCTGATGCGCCGCGATCGCCTCGTCCGCGCCGGTGATCATCGCCACGCCGGTATGCGCGTTCGGGTGCGAGTCGGGCCGGAACGGATTGACGCCCAGACTGACCCGGTCGCGCGCGCGCAAAATTTTGAACGCGGAGGTCGGTTCGGCATTGGCGAGCAGGCCGAATTGCAGACCCATCGGCTCGGTTTCCATCAGATTCGCGATATTCTCGACCTCGGCCACCGCCACCTCGCGGCAGATGCGTTTGACGCGGTCGGAGATCGCGACTCCGGAGGCGATGCCCTGTTCCAGCAGCCGCCGCACCTCGCCGATCGACAGCATCGCGATGATGCCGGGACGGCGCATACCATACGTGCGTTTGCGCGCGGTGAGAATGTTCAGCGCCTGTTCGGCGGTGCTGCGCATCGCGACCCGTTCCGGCCCGGCCTGATCGGCGGCCTCGTCGAAGGCCTCGCCCAGCGCCGCGTCGTAGGAGTCGGAGGTCGTGAGGTAACAAATCGGCCCAAACAATTGCAGAATTTGTTCGGCGGTTTCCTCGACCTGGCGGATGCGTTCGAAATATCCGATGGGGCGGTTGTAATATTCGACGCCGATACCCAGCAAAGACAATGGCGAGATTTTCAACAACTCAGCCAGGCGTTTGATGGTGTCGAGCTTGATCACCTCGCCTTTTTCATAGCGATACAGCGCCGCGCGCGACACGCCGAGCCGTGCGGCGATTTCTTCCGCGCGCAGGCCGGACTCAAGCCGGTAGGCCCGCAGTTGCTGACCGATTTCCGTAAAACGCATCGACATAACGGGCTCCCCTCAGGGCTCCGGGCCAGGCCCTTCCCATGGACTTTTCAACATATCGATAATGAGACCTTCCGGACCGGACGCTCGCCTCGCGAACCGCGATCGCATGCGTTTTTTTCCCGGCCTGAATCTCATAATCGAAGCCATGGGACAACGTATACTTCTTGCTACGGAAATTCAACCCCTATTCACGCCATGCGACTCGTCCAGACTCCGAGCCTCTCCGTCAAGGCCGATGCCGTCATCCCAGAACTGGCCCGCCGTCCCATGCGGCCGGGCCGCCCGCGGCGCGCCGGGACGATCCGGCGCGCCGAAGCGGCCCGCCAGGCAAACCCCGGCGGGCGCGCGAGACCGGCGCGATCGTTCAGCCGTCCGGGCGGATCTTGTGATTGGCCAGCCCCTCCAACGCCTGGATCATCGCGGAATGATCCAGCTCCCCGCCGCCATGCGCGGCCAAGGACGAAAACATCTGCTGCGCCGTCGCGGTGTTCGGCAGGCTGACCCCGAGATCCTTCGCCGCGCCGAGCGCCAGCGCCAGATCCTTCTGATGCAGCCGGATGCGGAAACCCGGCGCGAAGGTCCCGTTCAACATCCGCTCCGCATGCACCTCCAGAATGCGCGACGAGGCGAACCCGCCCATCAGCGCCTGGCGCACCTTCGCCGGATCGGCTCCGGCCTTTGACGCGAAGACCAGCGCCTCCGACACCGCCTGGATGTTCAGCGCGACGATGATCTGGTTGGCGACCTTGCAGGTCTGGCCCGCGCCGATGCCGCCGACATGGGTGATGTTCTTGCCCATCAGGTCGAACAGCGGTTTGGCGCGCGCGAACCCGGCATCGGTGGCGCCCACCATGATGGTCAGGCTGGCCGCCTTGGCGCCGACCTCGCCGCCGGAGACCGGCGCATCGACGTAATCGCAACCCAGAGCCGCGATTTTCGCCGCGAAGTCCTTGGTCTCGATCGGGCTGATGGAGGACATGTCGATGACCAGCGTGCCCGGCTTCAGGCCCTCCGCCACGCCATTGGCGCCGAACAGCACGCCCGCGACATCGGGTGTGTCGGGCACCATCAGGATGACAACCTCGGCCTTCGCGGCGACGGCTTGGGCGTCGGCGACGACTTCGGCCGCGGCGCGGATTTCCGCCGTCAGGCTGCCGCGTTCCGGCACGATCAGCTCGTGACCGCCGTTCTTCAGGTTCAGCGCCATGGGGCGGCCCATGATGCCAAGGCCGATGAATCCGATTTTCATGTCAGGTCTCCCGTTTCCGGTCTTATTTGTGGACGAGGCTCAAGGCGTTGAACAGCCGGGTTTTCGCAGCACCAGCGTGGTCCAGGGCGCGAGATGGATCATGCGCTCCAGAACCAGCCCCTGGCACCGGTGCGCGGCGAGCACATCGCGGGCCTGCGTACGCAACAATCCCGCCAGGATCGCCGTGCCGCCGGGCGCCAGATGCAGCGCCAGATCGCGGGCCATGGCGCGCAAGGGCCGCGCCAGAATGTTGCCGAACACCAGATCGTACGGCGCGGATTTCCGCGTGACGGCGGCGCGCCAGCCATCCGCCAGCACCGGCCTGACCCGTTTCTGGACGCCGTTCAGACGGGCGTTTTCCCGCGCGACGCGGATGGACCAGGGCTCGATATCGGTCGCCAGCACATCGCGCCGGAGCACCTTCGCCGCCGCCATCGCCAGAATCCCGGACCCCGTGCCCAGATCCAAAATCCGCCGGGGACGCCGCCGCGCCGCCAGATGCTCGAAGGCGATCAAACAGCCGCGGGTGGAATTGTGCTCGCCCGACCCGAACGCCACGCCCGCGTCGAGAATCAGCGGCACCCGTCCCGGCGGCGCCGCCCCCGTCAGATGCGTGCCCCGCACGGCGAAACTTTCGCCGACAAGCTGTTCGGGGAAGGCGGCGACGGTACGTTCCAGCCAGCCCTCGGCCTCGGCCGGCGCGATCGTGGGCTCGACCGTCACGCCGGTGACCATGGCGGCCAGCGCGAGCGCGGCGACCAGTTCGGCCTGGTTCTCGCCGGCGCCGCGAATGCCCTCGACACGCCAGATACCGGTGGCGTGGTCGCGGAAGAAGCCGACGGTTTCGCAGACCTCGGCCAGCGCGGCCTCATAGGCCTCCAGCGCGTCCTCGGGGACGGTGACGGAGATGCATTCGAGTTTTCTGGGGTGGCGGTTCATGCGGTCCTGTGTCCGGGGAAACGAGTGAGATCGAGGGCCCTTGATCCGGGTTCGCGGCGGCGGACCGGGCGGCGGTGGCGTTCGCCTAATCGAGCGTCTGCCGCGAGACGCCGCGCATCCGCATTTCCTTCATGCTGCCCTTGGGGTCGGCGGGCATGAAGGTGTGCGAGGCGTAGTTGTGTTGCAGCACCATGCCGGTTTCGACGTCGATCGCGAAGCGGCCGGCCATGTCGACGGTGGCGGTCCAGCCCTCGGCCAGTTCCTCCCGCCCTCGCGCCGAGCAGGCCGCGACGAGGACGGCGCGGCCGTTGCGCCGCGCGGTGCCTTCGGGGCGGCAGGCGAAGCCGCCGCCGTCGACCTTGAGGTCCGCGCCAACGTCGCCGAGCGGAAGGGTCATGGCGAAGGGTACGCCGGGCGTTACCGTCATGCGCGGCAGCCCGTGCACGGCGACGAGCAGGCGAAGGACGCCGCGAAGCCTCTCCAACTTCTCCGGCGGCGGCGCCGGCTGTCCGGCGGGTATCTCGACGGCGACCGGCCCGACGATGCCGCCGGCGTCGCGGCTGGTACTGAATTCCAGACTCGGGCCGCCCCGGATGGGGCCGGTCCGCATCGTCAGGCGCCAGGTGGCGCCTTCCCGCGTCGCGCCGGCCACGGTGACGCAGCTCTTCTCGCTTTCGGGCGTCTCCCCGCCGTCGGGCCGGACCACCATTCGCGCGACGCAGAGCCGGCGGAACGCGCCCCAGCCGGCGCCGCCGATCTCGATCGGCGCGGTCAGGGCGGCCACCTTGCCCTCCAGGCCCAGCCGCGGCGCGCGTGCCAGGAGGGCCGCCAGGCTTTCGCCCTGCGCCAAGGCTGGTCCGCGGGATGCGCACAGGATCGCGGCCGCGAAGGCCGCTGTCAGCACGCGCGATCTCATCCAACTTTTCCCATACGCCCGGCCCGTCCGCGCATCCCGGCCGAACGGCAGGCCCGGTTCCCCGCGACGATCGATACCCGCGGACCCGCGATCGCGCTGTCCGCCATGCGGCCGGCGCTTTGAATCGAGACACGCGGAAACGGCAACGCCCCTCGCGCCCCGGCCAGCCGCCATCGCCGCCGGGCCGCCCTCGTCAGCGGCTCTCCCCCAAAAACCCCGCGCGCAGTTCCGCCAGCCGCGCCAGCGCCGCCGCGGGCAAGGGCCCTTTTTCCACCGCGGCGAGTCCCGCCTCGAATTCCTCCACCGTCGCCATGCCCACCAGGATTGTGCCCATGGCGGGATGCGAGATCGCGAACCGCGTCGCCGCTTCCGGCAGGCTGGAAGCGAACCCTTCGGTAACCAGCGGCATCAGCCGCCGCGCCCGCGCCAGATCGCCCTCGTACGTCTCCGCCGTCCCGATCGGCGCCGGCGGCGGGGAGGCGATGGGGTGCCGTGCCTCCGAGCCGCTGAGCGCGCCCGCGGCGAGAACCCGAATGCCAACGACCCCAACCCCCGCCTTTTGGGTATGGTCGAACATCCGCCCATAATCCTGCGCCGGATATCCCGTGGGCAGCGGCGCCGCCGGGGAATCGTTCAGCATATTATAAGAGATCTGTGCGCTGTCGAAGGCGCCCGAATCGATCGCTTTCAGCAAAGCTGACGTATCGCCCACCGCCGTGATCCCCAGAAACCGCGTTTTTCCGGCTTTCTTCAACGCCTCGAACGCTGGCACGACCTCATTCAAAACCTGAGCAATGCTCAACGATTCTCCGCCGCCGTTTTCGGTTATGGGATTGTGCAAATGAAAGATATCCACGCAATCCATGCCCATCCGCGCCAGACTGCCCTCGAGCGATTTGGTGGCCTCGTCCGCGATCCGGCCGAATTCCGAGGACGGAATTCGTACTTTTGTCCCGACAAAGCATCCTTTCGGTTTAAGCGCTTTCCAGGCGATCCCCAAATTCGTTTCGGACACGCCGTTCCCGTATTGCACGGCCGTATCGAAATAATCGATCCCCACCTCCAGCGCCCGCGCGATCGCGCGTTCCCGGTCCGCCGCCGCGCCCCGGACCATCAGCCCGCCCACCGCGCCGCAGCCAAAGCCCAGGATGGAAATGTTCATGCCGGTTCGGCCGTAAATCCGCGTTTCCATGTCGTCAGCTCCCATAAAGGCCAGAGGCCCTGGCTTTCAATTTGCACAAGGCCACCAGCAAATCGAGCGACGGCGTTTCCACCCCCGCGATCCGCGCCAGCGCCAGCGGCGCGTCAAACATCCCGTCGATTTCCATCGGGCGTCCGAGTTCCAGATCCTGCAAAATACTCGGCTTGTGATCCATGCCCGACTGGCTTTTCACACGGGCCTCGTGGTCCTCGCCGGGCCGCGCGCCCAGAGCCTTCGCGATCGCCGCCGCCTCCGCCATGACCCGCAGCGTGGCCTCCCGCACCGCCGGTTCCCCGTACGCCGTCTTTGGCGACGATCCCGACAGCACCGCCAGCGTCCCGCCCGCGAGGTTGCCGATCAGCTTGTTCCAGATCTCGGTGCGAATTTCCGTCGTCGCCTCGCCCGAGACCCCGCCTTTGGTAATCGTCTCCGTCAACGCCGCGACCCGCGCCGACAGCACACCGTTCGGCTCGCCCAGAATGAACCGCGACTTCGGCTGCTCGACCTCGATGACGCCCGGCGACAGCACCGCGGACGCCGAGTAAACCACGCCGCCGACCGCCCGATCCGGGCCGACAGCCTTGAACAACACATCGTCCGGATCGATCCGCGGCAGCCGCCGTCCATCGTGCGGCCCGCCCAGATGCTGGAAGAACCACCAGGGAATGCCGTTCATCACGAACGGCACCGCCGTCTCCGGCTTCAACAACGGCCCGATCGCCGCCGCCACCGCGGGCAGAGCCGGCGCCTTCACCGTCACGAACACCGCGTCCACCGGCCCGACCTCGCGCGGATCGTCCGTCGCGTGGAGCTTCAACTTGTGCACCCCATCGACCGCGTGCACCTCCAGCCCATTCGCCCGGATCGCCGCCAGATGCGCGCCCCGCGCGATGACGGAGACCTCCGCGCCGCCCTTCGCCAGCCGCACCGCCAGATGCCCGCCGATGGCACCCGCCCCGTAAACACACACGCGCATGTCGGTTCCTGAACTCGGTTATCGTTCGGGGTATCGGTAGCGGCCGGAACGCCGGGGTCAAGGGCCCCCGCCGCTCTCCTGGACCAGGTACGGGCGAGGACGAAATGTCAGCCCCTCGTACAGCGCCGCGAGATCGAGCACCGCGGGAATGCCCGGCAGCCGGATCGTCGCGCCCAGGCCTTCCAGCACTTCGAACCCCCAGGGCTCGCCGTCCTGACGGGACCAATGGCGGGCCTCCGGCATGTCCGGATCGACCAGCACGATGTGCCGCAGGCTGGGGACGGTTTTGTATTCTTCCACCTTGTCGACCATGTCGAACGCGCGGGTGGACGGCGAGAGAACTTCCACCACCAGATAGGGTGCGCCGGCCCAGGTTTCTGTTTCGTTGAAAGGGCCGCAATCGATGCCGGCGTCGGGACGGCGGACGTTGCCCGCGGGAATACGAACCGCGATATCCGGACTGAACACCTGGCCGCGATGGCCGCGGAGCCGATCCACCAACAGGCCCAGAGTATTAACCAGAATATGATCGTGCCGCCGGTTCGCGCCGGTCATCGCCACCGGCGCGCCGTCGATCAGCTCGTACCGCCCTTCGCGGCCCAAACACCATTCCAGAAACACATCGGCGGACATGCGCCGGATCGCCTGCTCGCTCATCGGTTCGCCCCGTTACCAGACCCGCACCATACCACCGGCCCGCCCGCCTGTCCCGTCCCGCGACGCCCGCCACTCACCCCCGCCCCGCCGTCCCGGTCCCCGGATCCAGCCCCAACCCCGGCCCAAACCGAGTCCGCCGCATCCGCAGCAACTCCATCAAATCCGTCACCCCCAACATCACCGCATCCACCCCGCACCTCGGGCACAACGGCGTCTCCCCATCGTCGATCCAATCGACGACCTCAATCGCCTCGTACACCTGGAGGCAGTGAAAACAGCCGCAGAACATGGTCTTCCCCTCGCCTCTCCGGTTATACAGCCCACCCCGGCGCCAGGAAACGGCGAACCGTCCAACCAGGCGAGACCCCGTGCGCCCCCTCCTCCTCCTGATCGCCCTCACCACCGCCCTCCGCCTCGCCTTCGGCCACGCCATCGGCCTGGGCGTCGACGAATCCTACATGGTCTCGGCCGGCCGAACCCTCTCCCTTGGCTATTTCGATCACCCCCCCGCCGCCTGGTGGCTCTCCTGGGCCTCCACCCACCTCTTCGGCACCGAAGCCCCGCTCGCGGCCCGCCTGCCCTTCATCCTGCTGTTCGCCCTCACCACCTGGCTCATCGCCCGCATCGCCCACGACCTCGCGGGCGAGCGCGCCGGCTTCTGGGCCGCCGTCACCCTGAACCTCTCCCCCGTCTTCGGCGTCACCGGCGGAAGCTGGGTCCTGCCCGACGGCCCCCTGGACTGCGCCCTCGCCGGCGCCGCTTTGTGCCTCACCCGAGCCCTCACCGCCCGCCCCCCCGCCGCCTGGGCATACTGGTCCGGCGCCGGCATCTGCGCCGGCCTCGCCATCTTCTCGAAATACTCCGCCGTCCTGACCATCGCCGGCGCCTTCCTGTTCCTGGTCTTCACACCCAGCCACCGCGCCTGGCTCCGCCGCCCCCACCCCTACGCCGCCGCCGCCCTGGCCCTGATCGTCTTCGCCCCCGTCATCGCCTGGAACGCCACCCACGAATGGGCCTCCTTCGCCTTCCAGGGCGCCCGCGCCGGCGGGTTCCGCTTCCGCCCCTGGCTGACCCTGACCACCCTCGCGGGCGAGGCCGCCTTCGTCCTCCCCTGGTTCTGGCTGCCCATGATCCTGCTGGGCCTTCGCGCGGCGGGCATCGCCGTATGGCCGGACCGCTCCCTCCCACCGTCATGGCCCGGCCTGGCCGCGGCACACCCCAACGCCCAGGCCGAGGGCGCGCCATCGGCGGCGGCACCCAACGGCACCCCGCGCCTGCTCGCCTTCCTCGCCGCCCCGCCGATCGTCCTCTTCGCCCTCATCGCCGCCACCTCCTCCCAGCGAGTCCTCTTCCACTGGGCCGCCCCCGGCTACCTCATGCTCTTCCCCCTCCTGGGCTGTTGGACCGCCGCCAACATCCACCGCCCCTACGTCCGCCGCGCCATCGCCGCCACCGCCACCCTCACCCTCCTCGCCGCCGCCATCGTGACAGCCCAAATCCGCCTCGACCTGCTCGGCCCCTTCATGCCCGCCAAAGACCCGACCGCCGAGGGCCTCGACTGGACCTCCCTCCGCGACGACCTGTCCTCGCGCGGCCTGCTGCCGCCGGGCGTGGTCGTGGGCGTCCCCAACTGGCGCGACGCCGGCAAAATCGCCCGCGCTTTGGGACCCGGCGTGGAGACGATCTGCCTGAACGAAGACTGCCGAAACTTCGGCTTCGCCAGCCCGGCGAAAAACCGCGCCGGCGCCACCATCCTGATCCTCGCCGTGGGTTCAACCATTGGCCCATCGCTATCGGGACAGTTCGAGCGGATTGAGCCCCTGGCGGCGTCGGCGGTCGTGTTACGCGGTCGGACTGTCCTCCCCATTGCCGTGGCAAGTGGCATTGGATTGAAGCACACCTCACCTTGACGGCACCCAAACCCGGGCCTCGACAATTGACCGCTTACCGCTAGAATTTCGGACGAGGGGCCAGTTCCCCGGCATTCCGGACCTCAGACATGGCGTTTCTCGAGCCTCACTTCGATCCTGACATCTTCGTCAGCTATTCCCACGGCTTGGGGCCGGCTGGCACGGGGTCGCCGCTTAAGACATGGACAAATCAATTTCTCAACGATGTACAAGGATATCTGCACGCGTTCCTGGATAACGAGGAACTCGGCAGAGTTCGCTTGTGGTGGGATAAGGACATCGATCCAACCGCCGATTTGACCGACGAACTTCGCCTCATGGTTCGGTCGGCCGGAATTCTCATGATCGTCATGTCGCCACGATACCTCACTTCGACCTGGTGTCGTAACGAACTCGAGTGGTTCCGTGACCAGATCGAAGATCGCCGGAAACACCGTGGCCGCATAGTCTTGGTGCGAGCTGCCTACACGGACACCAGCGAATGGCCAGAATTCTTACGCGGCGAAAGCGGGCACGGCTCGCTCGGATTTCAGTTCCACGATCCCAAGCCTGGTGCATGGCCGTACACCATTGGCGGAAGCGATTTGAATCGCAATGAATATATCCAACAGGTGAACAGCCTTATATCGGCTCTGAAACGCCGCCTGATCGAAATGCGCAACGAACACGAAAACGCCGCGCGGAAAAAATCGCCACCAGTCCACCCTGTGAATGCGGGCAGGCGTGTGTACGTTCATATGCACAAAGAGCATACTGAGGCGAACGAGGAGACCCGGCGTCTTCTCATCGACCACGGACTGGTGCCATGGACAATAAATTTGAGTGCCGGACGTGACATTCGGGATATGGAAAAAGAACCGCGACTTCGAATTAACGCCATGAAACTCTGCGAAGCAGTGATACTTGTCAGGCAGGCAAACGACGATACTTTCGATTACGATATGTTCGATATCGGCATTTCGGAGAGGGAACAGGCACAGTCCGCCCGAGGATCGCCACTCCCCTGTGCCATCCTCGATCTGACCGGACAACCGCTGCGGATGGAAATGCCCGATATCGCACATTTCGATATGACACAGGAGGGCTGGCAACAGGAACTTATTGCATGGCTCAATACGCACCGCACGACGATGGAGGGGGGAGCGTGACCACCACGGGACTGCCCTCGCCGAACCGTGACACGTCGATTTTGCCGAAACGGCCTTATCCCGGCTTGCGGCCTTTCGAGGCCGACGAGTGGCCAATCTTTTTCGGCCGGGAAAGCATGATCGATGACGTGTTGGACCGACTGGGCCAACACCGATTCATTGTCGTTTACGGCGCCTCGGGCGCGGGGAAATCCTCCTTGATCCTTGCCGGTGTATTGCCGCGTCTCGCTCGCCAGCACCGGCGCCACGGTGTGCCATGGTTAACCTGTTCGCTTCGCCCCGCGAACGGCCCACTATGGAACCTCGCCAAAGCGTTTGCCCGCCTGGAAAGAACCGAGGGCGACATAAATAGTGTCGCGTCGATTTTTCAACGCCTGAACCGGCGCGACGCGACAATATCTTCCGTTGTGGCATCCCTGCCGAACTGTCGCGGACATCGCGTTTGTATTCTGGTCGATCAATTTGAAGAGCTTTTTAGATACGCCAAGGAGCAAAGCCGCGACGAAGCTGAATTGTTCGTCGAACTTCTGGTGCGAGAGTTGGCTATGGCCGGCGCTCCTGACGGCCAGGAGCCCGCACACGTCATTCTGACCATGCGATCGGAATTCCTGGGTGCCTGCGCGCGCTTCGACGGGTTGGCCGAGGTCATCAACCAAACACAGTATCTCGTCCCTCGCATGGATCGAGCCTCGTTGCTTCGCGCGATTCAGCGACCCGCCTCCATGTTTGGCGGGCGTGTGACAACGGAATTGGCTGAACACATCGTCGCCGACGTGGAAGACCACGACGACGAACTGCCGCTGATCCAGCATGGCCTGATGTTGATGTGGGATGCCGCGAAGAGGAAATCCGCCTCGGGCGCTGCTATCGTAATGTCCACATACCCGTTCGGCACGAACGACCGCCTGGCCGACATGCTTTCGCGACATGCCGATCGTGTGGTCGCCAGCATCGCCGTTTCCGGTGGCCAGCAAAAAACAATCGAGCATGTATTCCGCGCACTCACGGACATCAACGCCGACGGCCAGGCCATTCGGCGGCCCCAGACCTTTCGACAGTTGGCCGCATCGACCGGCGCGGAGCCGTCCGCGCTACGGGCGATTATCGACCCGCTTCGCGCGGAAGGTGTGTCGTTTTTGACCCCGTATGCGCCGACCGTTATCGATGATGAAACGGTCATCGATATCAGTCACGAAGCACTGATCAGGTGTTGGAAAAGCATTTCCGATCCAGAGAACGGGTGGCTGCGGCGGGAATTCGACGACGGGCTGATCTGGCGGTCTTTGGTTATGGAGGCAAAGGCCTTCCTGATTACCCATAAACCTCAGCTAACTTCAGGAGCCTGTATGGCATCGGCGGGGTCCGCGCGGCGGCCCAGCAAAGGCGAGGCACCATGGCGGCGAGATCGTATCGCCGGTTGAAGCGATACTCGAACTCGGCGAGGTAACGCG